>DATFXK010000179.1:0-24371 GCA_035316005.1 Acidimicrobiia bacterium
GCGCTTCCCGCGATCGTCTACAGGCCACTGGTCGGCACACGCAGCGCGGTGGCGGCGGGGCTCCTACAGGCGACGTCGCTCCCGTTCATCGTGGCTGCCACCCAGATCGGAATCGCGCTGAACGTCGTCACGCCCGCGACCGCGGCTGCGTTCGTCGCCGCCGGCCTGCTGTCCGCGCTGATCTTCCCCACCACCGCCCTCAGCCTGCTCCGCCGGTGCGAGGTCACCGAGCCCACCCTCGCGCCCGCGGCGCCGCCCGAAACCACGACACCCGAGTGAAGGCAGCCCGGCTGACTCCGGACGCGCGTCGCATTCTGTGGGCGCAGGCGATGCGCGCCTTCGCGTACGGGTTCGGTGCCGTGCTCCTCGGCACCACTCTCGACCGCGAGGGCTTCTCCTCGGGCCAGGTCGGGCTGGTCCTCGCCGCCGTCGTCGCGGGGACAGTCGTCTCGTCGCTCGCGGTCGGGCGGTGGGGCGATCGCTTCGGTCGCCGGCGCTCGTACGTCGTGCTCTACCTCGCGCTGGCGGTCACGGGCGTCGTGTTCGCCTTCTCCGACCAGGTGTGGGCACTGAGCGCCGTGGCGCTCACCGGCGCGCTGTCGACGGAGGTCGTGGAGTCGGGCGCGTTCACGTCGCTCGAGCAGTCGATGCTGGCGACCGAGCTGACGGGCCGGGAGCGGATTCGGGGCTTCGGCACGTACAACGCGGTCGCGACCGCCGCCGGATCGTTGGGTGCACTGGCCGCGGGCGCGCCGGACCTCCTCCGCCGGATCTGGTCGGGGACGCCCGTCGACCAGCGGTTCTTCCTGTTGTTCGTCCCGGCCGCCTTCGCCGGCGCCGCCGTCGCGTGCACGCTGTCGCGCCGGGTCGAAGCCGATCCACGCCCGCACGAGGCGCGTCCGGCCCCGGGCTTGCAGAGGTCGCGGCCGACGGTCCTGCGCCTGGCCGGGCTGTTCGCCGTCGACAGCTTCGGCGGCGGGTTCGTCGTCCAGTCGTTCATCGCCTACTGGTTCGCCGCCCAGTACGACGCGTCGACCGGCGAGCTCGGGATCATCTTCTTCGGGGTCGGCGTGCTCCAGACGCTGTCCTTCCTCGCCGCCGCCCGCCTGGCGGAGCGGTTCGGGTTGTTGCGCACGATGGTGTTCACGCACCTGCCGTCCAACGGGTTGTTGATCGCCATCCCGTTCGCGCCCACGCTGCTCACCGCCGCGCTCCTGCTGTTCGGCCGCACCGCGCTCGCCCAGATGGACGTGCCGACCCGCCAGGCGTACGTCATGGCGCTGGTCGACCCGGACGAGCGCACACCAGCCGCCGCCGTCACGAACACCGCCCGCTATGTGGTTCGTCCGGTCGGGCCAGCGCTCGCGGGCGTCAGCCAGTCCATCGCGTTCGGGCTGCCGTTCTTCCTCGCCGGCGCGATCAAAAGCGTGTACGACGTCGTGCTGTGGCGGTGGTTCCGCACCGTGCCGTTACCGGACGAGCCCGCGAGGAGCGACGTCCGGAAATAGGGTGCGCACGGCGCGGAGGCGCCCAAGGAGGATCGTTGTTGCCCGAGATCTGGACGACCGGGATCGCGTGGCCGGGCGTGGTGGAGCGGGCGTCGGCGCGGGCG
Source organism: Acidimicrobiia bacterium (assembly GCA_035316005.1). Taxonomy (GTDB): domain Bacteria; phylum Actinomycetota; class Acidimicrobiia; order IMCC26256; family JACDBD01; genus JALZAA01. The sequence continues at coordinate 1,613 of DATFXK010000179.1, forward strand.
GAGGCGGCGGGATTCGACGGCCTCGCCGTCGTCGACTCGCAGAACCTCGCCGGCGATCCCTGGGTCGGCCTCGCCCTCGCGGCCCGGGAGACGGAGCGCATCCGCCTCGGCACCGCGGTCACCAACCCCGTGACGCGCCACCCCGCCGTCACGGCCGCCGCCGCCGTGACCCTCCAGGCCGCGTCGGCCGGCCGGTTCGTCCTCGGGATCGGGCGCGGCGATTCCGCGCTCGCGCACCTGGGACGAGCGCCCGCGTCCGTGGCGACGTTCGAGCGGTATCTGACCGTCCTCCAGGCCTACCTCCGCGGCGACGACGTCGCGTTCGACGAGCTCGGCTTCCACGAAGGTGTCGCGCCACCGGTCGACTCGCTCGGTCTCGCCAACGCGCCGGCGACGAGTCGACTGCACTTCCTGCCGCCGGGCCTCCCGAAGGTGCCGGTCGAGGTGGCGGCGACCGGGCCGCGGGTGCTCGGCGTCGCCGCCCGCCACGCCGACCGCGTGCTGCTCGCACTCGGCGCCGATCCCGAACGCGTCCGTTGGGGCATCGAGACCGTGCGCGCCGCGGGCGGAGCGTCCGTCGGTTCGTTCGTCAATGTCGTGGCACACCCGGACGTTGCCGTCGCCCGTGAGCTGGCGAGCGGCGGTGTCGCGACGTTCGCCCGCTTCTCGGTGATGCACGGCACGGTTAGTGGACCCGCCGAGCCCGACGAGCGCGACACGTTCGCGGCGGTGCACGACACGTACGACATGACCCGTCACACACAGGTCGGCTCGCCGCAGGCGGGCACCCTCACGCCCGAGTTCATCGAGCGCTTCGGCATCGTCGGCACGCCCGAGTCGTGCGCGCGGCGCCTCGGCGAGCTCGTCGACCTGGGGCTGGACAAGCTGATCGTCACCGGGCCCACGCTGGGCGCCGACCCGGGCGAGGCGCGGGCCGCCCTCGAGCGGTTCGCGGCCGAGGTCCTCCCGGCCGTACGGGCCTGAGCGCACTCCCCGGGCCCGGGCATACGATCGGCCCGTGGACTTCGCTGTGATCTCCGCCGATTCGCACATCACCGAGCCGCCCGACACCTACGTCGACCGCATCGACCCGAAGTACCGGGACGAGGCGCCGCACCTCGAGTTCATGGGCGACGAGGTCGGCGACCTGTTCGTCATCCCCGGGATGAAGACGCCGGTGCCGATGGGGCTGGTGGCCGCGGCGGGCAAGCCCGCCGAGGAGATCCGCATCACCGGCGTCCGATTCGAGAACCTGCACCGGGGTGGCTGGGATCCCGAGGCCCGCCTCGCCGACCAGGAGCGCGACGGCATCGCCGCCGAGGTGCTGTACCCGACGGTCGGCATGCAGCTCTGCAACCACAAGGACTTCGACTACAAGAAGGCGTGCTTCGACGCCTACAACCGCTGGATCGCCGAGTACTGCGAGAGCCATCCCGCCCGGCTGCTCGGCTGCGGGCAGACCGCGATGCGGTCACCCGAAGAGGGCGTCGAGGACCTCAAGGCGATCGCGGCGCTCGGGTTGCGCGGCGTGATGATGCCCGGCAATCCCGCCGTCGAGGACTATGACTCCCCCGCCTACGACGCGTTCTGGGAGACCGCCGTCGAGCTCGGACTGCCGCTCTCATTCCACATCCTGACGACGCGTGAGTCGGCACCAACGCGCGGGCCGCGCATGAACATGTTCCTGTCGGTCGTGCGCGGCTGCCAGGACATCATGGGAACGCTGGTGCTGGGTGGCGTGTTCGAACGGCATCCCGGTCTGAAGGTCGTGTGCGTCGAGGCCGACGCGGGCTGGGTGCCGCACTACATGTACCGGCTCGACCACGCGTACAAGCGGCACCGGTACTGGCTGCCGCCGGGTCAGGAGCTCTCTCGCCTCCCGTCCGAGTACTTCGCCGACCACATCTATGTGACCTTCCAGGACGACTGGGTCGCGTTCAAGACGGCCGACCTCTTGAACTGGCACCGGCTGATGTGGGCCAACGACTTCCCCCACAGCGATTCCACGTGGCCGTGGTCGCAGGAGATGCTCGCGGAGCACGCCGGCGCCCTGACCGACGAGCAGCGCCGGGCAATCCTGTCCGAGAACGCGGCGTCGCTCTACGGCATCGAGACGGCCGAGCTCGCGACCGCCTCCTAGCTGCGTTCGCCTTCCTGCTCGGCGCGCTCACACGTTTCCTCGCCCGTCGCGTCGGGAACACCATTGTGACGCGCTCAACGAGAGAGCAATGGAGAGCAAGAAGGACGATCTCAAGGGTCGAGTCAAGGAAGCCGCCGGCGACCTGACCGACGACGAGGACCTCAAGCGCGAGGGCAAGACCGATCGCGCTGGCGCCTCGCTCAAGGACAAGATCGAGAAGGCGAAGGAGAAGGGCGAGGAGTTCGTCGACAAGGCGAAGGACAAGCTCCGCCGCGACTAGCGGTCCAAGACGTCACTCCGCGATTGCGCCCGTGGGCCGACCCCGGGCAAACGCTGACGGCGGCGTCAGCGGCCGGAGTAATACCCCACGAGGCCACACCCCAATCGTCGGGGTGAGGGAACGGCGCGTTTCGGCAAGGAAGCCCCGCGGGTACCGACACAGCAAGCAAGAGTTGCCGCAGTACGAGGCATCACCCCCCGTGGAACAGCACGCGACAGTCGAGCTCGTCCCCGGCATGCACGCCCCGCGTAGAGCTCGCGCGTTCACGGGTGAGACGCTCGCTGGGTGGGACGTCCGGCCCCCGGACGTCGAAGCGGTGCAGCTCGTCGTCAGCGAGCTCGTGACCAATGCCCTGCGCCACGCGCCCGACAGCCCCGCGATCACACTGCAGCTCGTCCTGATGGACGACTGCATCCGGGTGTTGGTCTCCGACCGCGGGGCGGGCGAGCCGGAGTGGCACCAACTCGATCCCGGGTCGGGCGCCGTGAGCGGCCGCGGCCTCTGGATCGTCGACGCGATTACGGAGCGATGGGGCACTGCCCGGGACGAGCGAGGTGGGAAGACAGTGTGGGGTGAGCTGCGGACCGGCTCGATGTCGAAGTTCTGATCAGCCCGGAACTCGCAGCACGACGAACGCGATGTCGTCGCGCGGCTGCCCACGGTGGAACTCGTTGAGCTTGCGCTCGACCGCCTTGACGATGACCTCGGCGCTCGACCCCGCGCACGACGAGAGCACCTCCGCGAACCGATCCTCGCCGAAGAACCCTTCCGGGCCCCGGGCGTCGACGACGCCGTCCGTGTAGAGGACCAGCGCGTCTCCGGGGTCGAGCCGAATCATGCGATCGTCCGATGCGAGCTCGGGAAACGGGCCGAGCACGCGACCGCGGGCGGGAACGCTCTCGACCTCGCCGCCGGCGCGCAGGACGAGCGGAGGCGGGTGGCCGGCACACGAGACGATCAAGCGGGCACCGTTGCCGTCCCGCCGGAGACGGACGTACGCGGCGGTGCAGAACCGCTCGTCGCTGTGACGGCGCACGACTTCGTTCACGAGATCGAGGACGAGGCGCGGACGTCGCGTCTGGATGACGGCGGCGCGCGCCGTGTAGCGAACGAGCGCGGCGAGCGTGGCCGCCTCCGGACCCTTCCCGCAGACGTCCCCGATCACGATCGACCAGTCGTTGCGGGCGCTCTCGAAGACGTCGTAGAAGTCGCCTCCGACGTCGCTCCCGGACCGCGCCGCTTCGTAGTGCGCCGCGATCTCGACGCCGGGGATGGCGGGAAGGTGCGGCGGAAGCAGGCTCTGCTGGAGCGTTTCGGCCAGCTTCGCCAGGCCGGCGCGGCTGGCTCGCAGCTCACGTTCGGTCTCGGTCCGTTCGATGAACTGGCCGATCTGCGCGCCGGCGGCGTTCATCATCGCCAGGACGTCGTCATCGGGCTCCCGGCTCTCGGGGGCGAAGAACTCGATCGCGCCGAGCACGTCGCGGCCGCGCCGGATCGGAACGCCGAAGCCTCCGTGCAACCCGTCGGTGGCGGCGACTTCCGCCCGCGGGAAGTTGGGATCGTCGCTGATGTCCGGGATCCACGCCGCCTTCCCGGTGGCCCAAACCCGCCCGGGCAGGCCTTCGCCGCTGCGGAAGGTCAGCGTGGCGGTGAGCTCCTCGAACGCGGTGGCGTCGCTGTCCGGCGCGCGCCAGGTCGCAAGGCAGCGCAGCACCGAACGTTCGATGTCGAGGCCCCACAGCGCGCCGACCGACCACCCGAGCACATCGCACACGATCCGGAGCAGCTCGCGGCTCGCGTCCTCCAAGGAGTGCGCGGCCCCGAGCGTCCGCGCGATCTCGTACTGTGCGAGCAGGCGGTTCTCAGCCCGCCGGCGCGCGGTCACGTCGAGTGACATCGACGCGATGCCGACGAGCTGTCCACTGTCGTCGTGCAACGGCGAGTCGACGACGTGCGCGGTCACGATGGAACCGTCGCGGTGCCGAATCGAGAACTCGCCTTCCCACGTGCGCCCCGCACGAAGGGCTTCGTAGATCTCGAGCGCGAGCTCGTCATCGATGGGCGCGGCGGCGAACTCGGCCGAATCCCGCCCGACCAGCTCCGACGCGGGGCGTCCGAAGAAGGTCTCCGAATACGGATTGCACCAGCGGATGATCCCGGCGAGATCGGTGACGATGATGGACGACTGCATCTCGCGCACGAGCGGCGAGTCGAGGCGTGCCCACCGGGGAACCTCAGACCCCGCCGTGTCCATCGGGCCGTACTCCTCCCCGGGCCCGCAGAGAGGCCGTTCGAAACTGTATCGGGGCCCTTCGCCACTCTCCTTTGTCCCCGCGCTCGATCGCGGGCGATACTCACGGGGCGCCGCCTCCGTGGGTCCAGACGAGGGCAGGGGCGATCGCAGCTGTCGAATCATCTACGGAGCAAATGCCTGACCCCGAATTCCGGATCGCAGTCCGACCGGCCGAGGGCGGCACCAGGATCGAGCTGGCCGGTGAGCTCGACGTGTCGACCGCGGCGCAGTTCCAGCGCGCCGCGGACGAGATCATGACGGCCGCCGGCGACGTGTGGCTGGACTGCTCCAACCTCACGTTCGCCGACTCATCGGGGCTGGACGCGTTGACACGTGCCGCCAAGGCCCTGCGAGCTCAGGAGCGTCGACTCGTTCTGACCGATGTCCGCCCGATGGTCCGGCGGGCGATGGATGTGATGCAGATCACCGACCTGTTCCAGGTCGAGTAGTTCGAGGTCGTTGTCGGAGCGAGCAACGCCCCGACGCCGACCGGCGCCCTAGCCGGGCTGCCGGTCCCGGATCGCGCTGAGGAGGCTGCCGCGCGTGACGATGTCGACCTGGCGCGCGGTCAGGCGGTGGCGCATCGCGTACTTCTCGCCCTTCGTCTCGTTGGTGACCTCGACGGGTTGGCCTCGTTGCAGCTGCGCACTTGGATCGTCGATCGAGAGGACGTCACCCTGCTCGATCCGGTCGTAGTCGTCGGGATCCACGAACGTGAGCGGCAGGACGGCGAAGTTCACGAGATTCTGACCGTGGATGCGGGCGATGCTCTTGGCGAGCACGGCCCGGAGCCCGAGATACCGCGGGACGATCGCGGCGTGCTCCCGGCTCGAGCCCTGCCCGTAGTTGTCGCCTCCGACGACGAAGTGGTCGCCGGCCTCGCGCGCGCGCCGCGGGTACGTCTCGTCGACGATGTCGAAGGCGAAGTCGGCCATGGCCGGGATGTTGCTGCGGTACGGGAGGACGCGCGCGCCCGCCGGCATGATCTCGTCGGTGGAGATGTCGTTGCCGAGCCTCAGGAGCACGGTGCCGCGCAGGCGGTCGGGCAGCGGGTCGAACTCCGGGAGCGAGACGATGTTCGGCCCCTTCTCGAGCTCGACGTTGTCCCCGTCGACAGGTGGCACGAGCATCTTGGTGTTCACGTAGTCGCGCGCCGGCGGCTCGAATCGCGGGTACGGGATGCCGAGGTCGCGTGGGTCCGTGATGACGCCGGTGATGGCGGCGGCGGTCGCCGTCTCGGGACTGCAGAGGTACACCTGGTCCTCCTTGGTGCCCGAGCGCCCCGGGAAGTTGCGCGGGAACGTGCGCAGGCTGGCCCGGCCGGTGGCGGGCGCCTGCCCCATGCCGATGCATCCGTTGCAGCCGGCCTGGTGCAATCGCGCCCCGCCGGCGATCAGATCGAGGAGCCAGCCCTCGGCGGCGAGCGCTTCGAGGGTCTGCCGCGAGGTCGGGTTGACGTCGAACGACACGTGCTCGCTGGTCTGCTGCCCGCGCACCATCATCGCCGGGACGGCGAAGTCGCGCAGGCCCGGGTTGGCTGACGACCCGATGACCACCTGGTACACGTCGCGACCGGCCACCTCGCGCACGGGGACGACGTTGCCGGGGCTCGACGGCAACGCGATGAGCGGTTCGAGGCTGGACAGATCGATCTCGTCGGTGTGGTCGTACGCCGCGCTGGCGTCGGCGGCGAGCTCGCGCCAGTCGTGTTCGCGGCCCTCCGACGCGAGGAAACGACGCACCTCGTCGTCGGACGGGAAGACGGTCGTGGTCGCGCCGAGCTCGGCCCCCATGTTCGCGATCACGTGCCGGTCCATCGCCGACAGCTGACCGAGACCCGGACCGTGGTACTCGACGATCCGGCCGAATCCGCCGTCGACGCCGTGGCGGCGCAGCATCTCGAGGATGACATCCTTGGCGCTCACCCACTCGGGGAGCTCACCCGTGAGCCGGACACCCCAGATCTCGGGCATCGTGAAGTAGAACGGCTCGCCCGCGATCGCGAGCGCGACCTCGAGCCCGCCGGCGCCGATGGCGAGCATGCCCAGCGACCCGGCGGCGCAGGTGTGACTGTCGGACCCGACCATCGTCCTACCGGGCGCGCCGAACCGTTGCATGTGCACGGGATGGCTCACGCCGTTGCCGGGCTTGCTGAACCACAGCCCGAACCGGCGGCACGCGCTCTGCAGGAACACGTGGTCGTCGGCGTTGCGGAAGTCGGTCTGCAGGACGTTGTGATCGATGTACTGCGCCGACAGCTCGGTGTGCGCCCGATCGAGGTTCATCGCCTCCAGCTCGAGCATGACCATCGTGCCGGTGGCGTCCTGCGTCAGGGTCTGGTCGATGCGGATCCCGACCTCGGCGCCCGGGGTCATCTCCCCGTCGACGACGTGCTCGGCGATGAGCTTCTGCGCAACGTTTCGAGCCATGGTCCTGCCGGCAATCCTCGCACTCCCGCGACCGCCGACGTCAACCGCGAGTAGGTTTCTCGGAACGCGACGAAGGGTATGGACGCGCGGGCTATGAACCCGGCCGAGCAGCTGGTGCGCCGGGTCGACGCGTACCAGCAGCGCCACCGTCTCCCCGGCTTCGCGTTCGGCGTCGTCAAGAAGTTCGGAGACGACCGCGCGGGCTCGCTTGCAGCGCTGTTGGCGTACTACGGGTTCCTGGCCATCTTCCCGCTGCTGCTCCTGTTGGTGACGGTGCTCGGCTTCGTCGCGCAGCACAACGCCGACTTCCAGCAGCGCCTGGTCGACTCCGTCCTGTCCGAGTTCCCGGTCATCGGGAATCAGATCGCCGACAACGTCGACTCCCTGCACGGCACCGGGCTCGGTCTCGCGATCAGCTTGATCGGCTTGGTGTGGGGCTCGTTGGGGTTCACCCAGGCCGGGCAGCACGCCATGGCGCAGGTATGGAACGTGCCCGGAGTCGACCGGCCCGGGTTCTTCCCACGGCTGGCGCGGGGCCTCTCGATCATCGTCGTGTTGGGTCTCGGCGTGCTCGCAGTGACGATCTTCTCCGGCGTCGCGGTGTTCAACTCGACGAACGTCGCCCTGCGAGGACTGACCCTGATCGTGTCCGCCGTCCTCAACGTGGGCATCTCGGCGGCGGCATTTCGCCTGCTCACGCCGCGCTCAGTGGAATCGCGGCACCTGGTGCCAGGGTCCGTGCTCGTCGGCGTGGCGTGGACCGTGCTCCAGCTCATCGGCAGCTACCTGGTGAGCCAGCGGCTCGAGAAGACGAGCGAGGTCTACGGGATGTTCGCGGTCGTGCTCGGCCTGCTGTTCTGGCTCGCGCTCATCGCGCAGGTCAGCCTGTACGCCGCCGAGCTGAACGTCGTGCTGGCGCGCCGCCTGTATCCCCGCAGCATTGTCCAGCCTCCGCTCACGGCAGCCGACCGCGTGGCCCTCCGGGACCTCGCGCAGCAGGAAGAGCGACGGCCGGAACAACGGGTCCGTGTCGACTTCGCCGACGACCCGACCGCTCACGACGAGACGGTGCGACCCGGCCGCGACGGGAACGCCGCCGCCGGGTCGGCGTCGTCTACAACGGAGGGTCGACCGGGCGCGCGATCAGATAGATGAACACGCCGAGCAGCGGGAAGAAGATGATGAGGATGAACCAGCCGGCCTTGGCCCAGCCGCCGTGGTCCTTGCGCCGGAAGTTGTCCACGAACGCCCAGATGATCACGAAGAGCACGAGGACGAACAGGGTGGCGAGGAGCAGCGTCCAGAAGGCGCCGAGTAGCGGATAGTCGTACGCGAGCACGTGACTCTCCTCGAATCGGTGACATGGGACTGCCCCGGACCGTACGGACGGCGACGAGTGCCGGCATCACCCCGACGGGGTGATCTGACAGCACGTTGTCCGCATATGAGCGCGTAACGGCCGTTTGTGCCCGGTCCAGCGAAGTAGATTCGCCGGCCGATGGGGGCTGCGGTCGGGTGGGGAACGCTCGCCGCGTCGTCGCTCGTCCTCGGCGCGCTGCTGGGGATCGCACGAACGTGGCCGGATTGCCTCGTCGGTCTGGTCCTCGCCTTCGGCGCCGGCGCGCTCATCGCCGCGGTCAGCTTCGAGCTCGCCGAGGAAGGCGTGCAGCTCGCTGGCGCGGGGCCCGTCGCCGGCGGTCTCGCGCTCGGCGCGCTCACCTACTTCGTGTGCGACGTCGCCCTCGATCGCATGAGCGCCCGGATGGAGGCGCGCCGGCGCGGCGCCACGGGCGTCGATGCCGGACCGGCGCTCGCGCTCGGCGCCGTGCTCGACGGCATCCCCGAGCAACTCGTGCTGGGCATCGGTCTCGCCACCGGGGGCGCGGTGGGTGTCGGCTTGTTGGTGGCGATCTTCGTCTCGAACCTGCCCGAGGCCATCGGCTCCGCCAGCGAGCTGCGCGCCGCCGGACGAAGCGATCGAGACGTCATCGTGTTGTGGGTGGCGGTGGCAGTGGTGTGCGCCCTCGCCACCGTCGTGGGCTACGGCCTCGCCGACGTGGCATCGTCGGGGTTGCAGGGTGGCATCAACGGCTACGCGGCCGGCGCGCTGCTCGTGATGCTCGTCGACACCATGATCCCGGATGCAGCCGAGAAGGCGGGTCGAGTCGCCGGCGTGGTCACGGCACTCGGCTTCGCCGTCGCCGCCGGCCTCTCGGGACTGTCGGCCTAGATCGCAGTGTCGCAGCCGATCGGTCGTCGCGTCCTTGCCGTCCTCGCCTTGCTGGCGAGCGCGGCCGCGCTCGTGCTCGTCGCCGTCGGACTGTTCGACAACTTCGTGGCGCTCGTCGTCGGTCTCGGGGGCCTCGCGGTCGCAACAATGGCGATGTACGTCGCGCTCGTCAGCCGACGGACGATCCGCTGGGTCGCGGCAACCGCGTCGCTCGTTCTGGTGCTGGTCGTCGTCTTCGACCTCGTGGTCAGCGCGGAGCCGATCCGCGCCGTCCTGCTCGCGGCGCTGTGGGCGGTCTCGGTCGGCGCAGGCCGCGCCGCCTTGCACTCGGCGCTGGCCGAGAGGCTGCGCACGTCGACGTTGGCGCCGGTCTCGGCGGCGAGGCGGCCCGTCCTCGTAGTGAACCCGAGATCCGGCGGCGGCAAAGCCGAGCGGTTCTCGCTCGTCGACGAGTGCGGGCGACGAGGAGTCGGGGCCGTCGTGCTCCGGCAGGGTGACGACCTCGAGGCGCTGGCGGAGCAAGCCGCCGCCTCCGGCGCCGACGTCGTCGGCATGGCGGGCGGCGACGGTTCCCAGGCGCTCGTGTCCGGTGTCGCCGCCCGGCACGGGATCGCGCACGTGTGCGTGCCGTCGGGCACGCGCAACCACCTCGCGCTGGATCTCGGCTTGGACCGCGACGACGTCGTCGGGGCTCTCGACGCGTACGGCGACGGGTTGGAGAGGACGATCGACCTCGCCACCGTGAACGGCCTGACGTTCGTCAACAACGTGTCGCTGGGTCTGTACGCGGCCGTCGTCGAGTTCGACGAGTACCGGGACGCCAAGGTGTCGACGACCCTCGACCGCCTTCCCGACCTGCTGGGCAAGGGGGCCGAGCCCTTCCGGCTTCGGTTCACGACACCGTCCGGCGACCACTTCGACCACGCGCACGTCATCCACGTGTCGAACAATCCGTACGCCATGCACGCCTTCGTCGGCGGCGGGTCGCGGCCCCGTCTCGACGGCGGCGTGCTCGGCGTGACGACCCTGCGGATCGACCGCGCGGCCGACGTCCCCGCGCTCGTGGCGCTCGTGAAAGCAGGGAGAGTGCAGTCGTTCCAGGGGTATCGGGAGTGGACGGCCACCGCGTTCCGCGTCGACGCCGACGAGCCCGTGAGGGCGGGAGTCGACGGGGAGGCGATGAGCTTGACCCCGCCGCTGCTCTTCGAGGCGCGGCCGGGAGCGGTGCGCGTACGCGTGCCTCACCATGCCTCAGGGTTGTCGCCGGGAGCACTCGCGGAGATCCCGCTCGCGCGCCGGCTCGGCGCTCTCGTGCGCGTCGCCGCCGGCCGGCCCGTCTAACGTCACGATTGGCGGTGGCGGTGTCGCAGACACCGCGGTCATACTCACGCCGCAAATCTTCGAGGGAGGTTTGGGCATGGTGTTCGCGGCCGATTGGACGTTCGGCGATTTCGTCCTGGGCGTCCTCTACGTCTTTGCGTGGGTGATCCTCTTCTGGCTGGTCATCACCGTCTTCATCGACGTCTTCCGACGGCGTGACATCAACGGATGGATCAAGGCGCTCTGGGTGATCGTCGTCATCCTCATTCCCTGGTTGGGCGTGCTGATCTACCTCATCACTCAGCACGACGGCATGGCCCAGCGGAGCGAGAAGGTGGCGGCGCAGGAGCGGGAGCAGCTTCGGCACGTCGTGGGCTACAGCCCCGCAGACGAGCTGGACAAGCTCGACAAAATGAAGAGCGAGGGCCGGCTCTCGGACGAGGAGTACCAGAAGCTGCGCAACCGCGTTCTCGCGTAGCGCCACTACGACGCCGGCGAGACAACCGGCGCGGGCCGGTAGGGTCGAGCGAGTGGGATGGTCGCCGGATCCCGACACTCTGCGCGGCCGCGTCGCGGTGGTCGCCGGGGCGACCCGGGGCGCCGGGCGCGGCATCGCGGCCGCGTTGGGTGAAGCGGGCGCGACCGTCGTCTGCACCGGCCGCAGCTCCCGAACGGGCGCCGCGCAGTCCGACTACGACCGGCCCGAGACGATCGAGGAGACCGCCGAGCTCGTCACCGACCTCGGGGGGAACGGCATCCCCGAGGTCGTCGACCACCTCGACGCCGGGCAGGTGCAGGCACTGGCGGAGCGCATCCGTGGTGACCACGGCCACATCGACGTCCTCGTGAACGACATCTGGGGCGCCGAGCTGCTCAAGGGCGGGCCGGCCCAGTGGAACACCCCGGTCTGGGAGCTCGACCTCGAGAGCGGCCTGCGCATCCTTCGCCTCGCCGTCGACACGCACATCATCACGTCCCATCACCTTCTTCCCTTGCTCGTCGACCGACCCGGCGGCCTGCTCGTCGAGGTGACGGACGGGACGACCGCGCACAACGCCTCGCGCTACCGGATCTCGGTCTTCTACGACCTGGCCAAGGTCGCCGTGAACCGGCTCGCGTTCTCGCAGGGGCACGAGCTGGCGCCCTTCGGTGCCACCGCCGTCGCGACCACGCCCGGGTGGCTCCGTTCTGAGCTGATGCTCGACACCTTCGGGGTGTCCGAAGAGAACTGGCGCGATGCCGTCGATCCCCGCGCCGGCGCCCAACCCACCGCCCCACCGGACTTCGGGCTGTCGGAGTCGCCTCGGTACGTCGGGCGCGCCGTCGTCGCGCTCGCGTCGGACCCCGACCGGGCGAGGTGGAACCAGCAGTCGGTCGACTCCGGGCAGCTCGCGCGCGAGTACGGCTTCACCGACGTCGACGGCTCCCGGCCCGACAGCTGGCGCTTCATCGAAGAGGTCCGCGAGCCCGGGCTCGAGGCGGACGTCGACCACTACCGGTGACGCCGGTGCCGCCGCGCGAGACCGGTCGTCTGCGGCGTCTTGCCGACGAGCTCGAGGAGCTCGGCTTGCCGAAGGGCAGGACCGACAGCTTCCGAGCCATGCTGCTCGAAGAGGTCGACAACGCCATGCGACCCGAAGTCCACGAGCGGCGCGTCGCGAGCACCGGGTCGCTCCTCGAGCCCCGCGCCGATCCGGCCGGCTGGGAGGCCGGGACGCAGCTCGAGATCGCACGCACGCCCGTCGTCCGGCAGCCGCTCGGCGCGTCGCGCCGCTTCGCCGATGGGCTCTCGAGCTGGCTCCTGCGCCGCGCCGACGGCTACGACGAGTGGGTCCTGTTCGACCGGCCCGCCGGCTCGGAACGTGATCTCGTGGTGCTGTCGTCCGTGCTCGACGCGACGATCGTCCAGCGGCACCCGTCGGGCGCAGTGCGCGTCGTCGGGCGCTTCGGCGTACTCCGCTGGGACCGGCTCTCGTGGCACTTCGAGCCGCCGGTGACCACCTGGATCGACGGTGTCACGGCGCCGCCGTTCGCGGGCGACCCCGGCGTGCTCCAGACGATGCTCGAGTTCGCCGTCCACGACCTCGGCTCGTTGGGCATCGGCTCACTCCTCGTGTACCGGCCCGACGACGAGCCCGGCCCTGCCGTCGAGGAGCGGCTGCCGACTCCACCGCCGCTGCGGATCGGCACCCCCGCGCATCTCGCGCCGCTGCGGCATGCGCTGGCACAGGTCGACGGCGCCGCCGTGTTCGACGCCGGCGGCGTGCTGCGCCAGCTCGGCGTGCGGCTCGTCCCGAGCGTGGCGGCCGAAGAGGAAGTCGACGCCCTGGGCGGGACCCGCCACACCTCCGGGCGCCGGTACAGCTTCGACGACCCGTCGGCGACGGTGATCGCGGTGAGCTCGGACGGGCCGGTGTCCGTGTTGCGGAGGGGCGACGTCCTCGTCCGGTCACCCGACGGTCCGGCGCCGCCGTGAGGGGAAGCTCCGCCCGAACCGGGTGGAGTGGTTGGTGGAAGTTGCAGACACCTCGCGGCGTTGGACGGACCGTGACCGACCGCGAGGAGACGCCGACGGTCCGCGACGACCGCCCCGGGCAGCGGTTCGTGCTCGAGCTGGACAGCGCGGCGGGAGAGCTGACCTACGAGGTGGACGACGGTCGCCTGTTCCTGCTGCACACCGAGGTTGCCGACGCGCTGCGAGGCCGAGGTGCGGGCGGCCGGCTGGTGCGGGCGGCCGTCACGCGTGCGGCCGACGACCGGCTCACGGTCGTCCCCTGGTGCCCGTACGCGCGTCGCTGGTTGCGCGAGCATCCCGACGTCGCCGGCACCGTCACCATCGACTGGCGTACGCGACGACCCAACCTCTGAGAGACAAGGCGTAGAGGCATGGCCTACGACGAACATCTGGCCGACCGGATCCGCGAGCTGATCGCGGGCGAACGACGGCTGACCGAACAGAGGATGTTCGGCGGCCTCGCGTTCCTCGTCGGCGGGAACATGGCCATCGCCGCCAGCGGGCAGGGCGGGGTGCTCGTCCGAGTCGACCCCAAGAACGCGGACGCCCTCGTCGCCCGCACGGCGGCGAAACACGCCGTGATGCGGGGCCGGCCGATGAAGGGCTGGCTGCGCGTTGCTCCCGACCACGTCCGCACCAAGCGCCAGCTCGCCACGTGGGTCGACCGGGGGGCTTCGTACGCCCGCTCGCTCCCGGCCAAGAGGAAGCGCTAAACGGCCGATCTTCTGGTCATGCAGCAATCCGCGAGCGAGGCGACTGTGAATCGGCCGCGCGGACGGCCATGCTGGGCGCGAACAACCCGGAGGGTGGTCCGGACCCGACTCAGCGGATTGGAGCACCCACGTGATCGACGTCCGGGGCCTCACCAAGCGGTACGGGTCGACTGTCGCGGTCGACGGACTCTCGTTCGAGGTCGCTTCCGGCCGCGTCACCGGCTTCTTGGGGCCGAACGGCGCGGGCAAGAGCACCACCATGCGCTTGATCCTCGGCCTCGACACGCCGAACGCCGGGACCGCAACCATCAACGGCACGTCGTATCGCGGGCGCCGCTTCCCGATGCACGAGGTCGGTGCGTTGCTCGACGCGCAGGCACTGCATCCGGGACGCAGCGCCTTCCACCACCTGCTGTCGCTGGCGCAGAGCAACCGGATCGGCCGGCGTCGCGTCGACGAGGTCCTCGGGCTGGTCGGACTGGGCGACGTCGCCGGTCGCCGCGCCGGTCCGTTCTCGTTGGGCATGAAGCAGCGCCTCGGCATCGCCAGCGTCATGCTCGGCGATCCGGAGATCCTGCTGTTCGACGAGCCCGTCACCGGCCTCGATCCCGAGGGCATCGTCTGGATCCGCAACCTGTTCCATCGACTCGCCGGCGAGGGCCGGACGGTCTTCGTGTCGAGTCATCTGATGAGCGAGATGGCGCTGACCGCGCAGCATCTCATCGTGATCGGTCGCGGCAAGCTCATCGCGGACGACAGCATCGAGCGGATCACGGCCGGCGCCGGCTCCCGGGTGCGCGTCCTTTCTCCGCAGGGCGAGGAGCTCTCCCAAGTCCTGACGGGCGAAGGCGCAACGGTGCAGACCGAAAACGGAGCCCTCTTGGTCACGGGCGTGGACGCCGCTCGGGTCGGCGACCTCGCGGCCGCGCACCGGATGACACTCCACGAGCTCACGCCACAGCGTGCCTCACTCGAAGAAGCGTTCTTCGAGCTCACCGAAGACAGCGTCGACTACCACGGCGGCGAACCGAGGTGGCCGGGATCGAAGACGGGAGCGAAGCAATGAGCACGGACACGACCGTCGCCGCGCCGGAGCACTCGATCGAGGCTTCCAGCACGCAGACGTCTCCGCGTGGCGCGGTAATCCCCGCGGTCGTGCGCGCGGAGTGGACGAAGCTGCGCTCCGTCCGGTCCACCGTCTGGTCCCTTGTCGCGACGATCGGCATCACCGTCGCGCTGGGCATGCTGTTCTGCTTCGCCTACACCCGACGCTTCGACCGTCTCGGACTTCGCGAGCGCCTGACGTTCGACCCCACCGCGCAGAGCCTGCGCGGCCTGTTCCTGGCGCAGCTCGCGATCGGTGTGCTCGGTGTGCTCGTGATCAGCTCCGAGTACGCGACGGGTCTCATCCGTACCTCCCTGGCCGCGGTCCCCCAGCGCCGCGTCGTGCTCGCCGCCAAGGGCATCGTGTTCGGCGTCATCGCCGCCGTCGTGACGACGATCGCGGTGTTCATCGCCTTCTTCGCCGGCCAGGCGGTCCTCGAGACCAAGCACCTGGGCGTCTCGATCGGCGATCCGCACGTCCTCCGTGCCGTCCTGGGCGCGGCCGTCTACCTCACGTTCGTGGGGCTCCTCGGGCTCGCCATCGGGACGATCGTCCGCCGCACGGCCGGCGCCATCGCGACCCTCGTCGGCGTCGTCCTCGTGCTCCCGCTCCTCGCACAGGCGCTCCCGAGCCCATGGAACGACGACATCGCGAAGTTCCTGCCCGGAGGAATCGGCACCTCGCTGTTCAGCGTCCGAACCGTCGCCGACCGGCTCTCTCCGGGGGCCGCGCTGCTCGTCGCACTCCTCTGGCTCGTTGGTACCTTTGCGATCGCGACCGTCCTCATCAGCCGCCGCGACGCATAGCGAGTCTCGCGATTACGGTGACGGGGTGACGCACTCGAGGTTGCACCGGCATGGTCGGCGCGTCCACGAGCATGCGCACGACTCTCCCCATCGGCACGTGCCCTTCGCGTTGGCGAAGTCGGTGCCGCTCTCGCACCGAAGTCGCGAGCACGCATCCGACCACCAGCATCACCAGGAAGCGAACGGCCGCACTGCACCTTCCCACGCGCACGGGCTCGTGGATCCGAGCGTTCAGCGGTCGCGCGAAGGCGTTCGGGCCGTGGCCTGGTCGCTGGCAGTGCTGGGCGCAGCTGCGCTCGCCCAGGCAGTCGTCTTCGTTGTCAGCGGGAGCGTCGCGTTGCTCGCCGACCTCGTGCACAATGCGGGCGATGCGCTCACTGCTGTCCCACTGGCACTCGCGTTCACGTTGCGGTCAGGGCGCGCGGAACGTCGAGCGGGACTCGTCGTCGTGGCCGTGGTCTTCGTCAGCGCTTGCGTGGCGGGCGCCGAATCGATCGATCGACTGGTGCACCCGAGCGCGCCCAGTCATCTTCCGGCCCTCGCCGTCGCAGGCATGGTCGGATTCCTGGGGAACCTCGTGGCGGCGCGCATTCGAACGACGGCGGGCGCGCGGCTCCGCAGCCCGGCGCTGATCGCCGACGGACACCATGCCCGTGCCGACGCGCTCGTCAGCCTCGGCGTTGTCGGGTCGGCTGCCGTCGTGGCGCTCGGGATCCCGATCGCCGACCCCGTCCTCGGCCTCGTGATCACAGCGATCATCCTGCGAATCACCTGGCAGTCCTGGATCACCGTCCGTGACAACGGCGCAACCGGATGACCGATCACATCGCGAACCTCGAGCAGGCCGAGGCATGGGACGGGGTTCGGGGCGACCACTGGGCCCGGTACGCGGATCACTACGACGCGCTCATCCAGCGCGTGACCCCGCATCTCATGGACGCAGCCGCGATCGGCGCCTCGGATCGCGTCCTCGACGTCGGATGTGGATGCGGCTCGACGACCCGCATCGCCGCGCGCGCAGCTCGCACCGGCTCCGTCCTCGGCGTCGATCTGTCGGCGGTGATGCTGGAAGAGGCCGAGCGCCGGACGCGCGCCGAAGGGCTCGACAACGTTCGATTCGAACAAACGGACGTCCAGGTCCACCCGTTCGCGGCGGCGTTCGATCTCGCGATCAGCCGGTTCGGCGTCATGTTCTTCGAGGGCCCCGAGGCCGCGTTCTCGAACGTCGCGTCTGCTCTCCGACGCGGCGGTCGCTTCACGTTCTTGTGCTGGCAGGAACGCGACCGCAACGACTGGGCGATGATCCCGGTGAGCGCAGCGCTCACCGCCGTTCCGCCCCCCGATCCCGCACCCGCAGGCGCGCCCGGCCCCTTCTCGCTCGGGAACCCGGACCGGATCCGTCAACTGCTGACACAAGCAGGCTTCGACGACGTCGACGTCAGTGAGGTCGCCGAGTCGATTTGCCTGGGTGAGAACGCCACCGACGCCGTCGACTTCTGGCAGGGCACCGGCACCGCGAGGCTCCTCCTCGATGACGTCGATGCCGAGACCGAGCGTCGAGCCATCGACGCCGTACGCGGCGCCCTCCGACCCCACGAGGGCCCGGAAGGGATCTGGCTGGGGTCGGCGGCGTGGCTCGTCTCCGCCACACGCGCCTGACCAAGCTGCATGCACGAGCGGACGGTGGCAGGCTGGTTGCCGTGGTCGCACATCTCGGCCTCGTACTCGACTGCCACGACCCGGAGAAGCTGGCGACCTTCTGGTCGCCGGCGCTGGGCTACGACCTGATCGGCGGCGCGGGCGGCTACGTCCTCCTCCTCCCGCCCGGCGGTGAAGCGGGCCCACAGTTCCTGCTCCAGCGCGTCCCCGAGCCGAAGCAGACCAAGAATCGGATGCACTTCGACATCCACGTCGCCGACATCGAGGCGGAGGCGGCGCGGCTCGTCGAGCTGGGTGCCGAACGGGTCCAGGAGGAGCAGCTCTCCGAGCACGGCAACAACTGGGTGCTCCTGCGGGACCCGGAGGGCAACGAGTTCTGTGTGTGCGACGGGGGCGCCGGCTGCTGAGCGCTCCAACGCATCTTGTCTAGTATTCAAACGACTACTTGACAATATGGTCCGGCGGCCGTAGGTTTGCCGGTTGTGGGGTCTCGGGCAGACAAGGAAGCGCTCTTCGAGGCGCTGGCGTCGGTGGGGAAGGCCTTGGCCAGCGGGCGGCGGGCCGAGATCGTCGACCTCCTGGCCCAGGGCGAGCGCTCGGTCGAGGACATCGCCGCGGAGCTCGAACAGAGCGTCGCCAACACGTCGCACCATCTCCGCAACCTCGCCCGGTCCGGGCTCGTGCGAACCCGTCGCGAGGGAACGCGCATCTTCTACGGGCTGGCGAGCGAGCAGGTCACGCAGCTGTGGACCGTCCTGCGCGGGGTCGCCGCCGCGCATGTCGCCGAGGTCGACCGGCTCGCCCGGGCCTACCTCGGGGACGGTGACGGCTTGCAGCCGATCAGTCGCGACGAGCTGGCACGGCGCCTGCGGACCGGCGAAGTGACGGTGATCGACGTGCGGCCGGCTCCCGAGTACGAAGCCGGCCACGTCCAGGGCGCTCGGTCGGTCCCGATTCGGGACCTCGAGCGGCGCCTCGACGGCGTCGCCCACGGGAGCCAGCTCGTCGCCTACTGCCGCGGGCCGTACTGCGTCTTCGCCGACGACGCCGTGCGGCTGTTGCGCGGGCACGGGTTCGAGGCGCGTCGCCTCGAGGACGGGTTCCCGGAGTGGAAGCGAGCAGGGCTGCCGGTGGCCGTCGGGGCCGCGCCCGGAGGAGAGAGCTCATGACAGAAGCGCTGACCGTCGACGTCGCACGCCTGCGCGACGAGGTCCAGACCAAGTACCGAGGCGTCGCGACCGCCCCGAACGCGACCTACCACTTCCATATCGGGCGCGTCGCCGCCCGACGTCTCGGCTACGACATGTCGGTCGTCGACTCGCTGCCCGAGCGGGCGGTGGAGTCCTTCGCCGGCGTCGGCAATCCGTTCGAGCTCCGGGCGCTCGCGCCCAGCGAACGGGTCGTCGACGCGGGGTCGGGTGCGGGCTTCGACTCCTTCGTCGCGGAGCGTCAGGTCGGGCCCGACGGTCACGTCGTCGGGATCGACATGACCCCCGAGATGCTCGTCAAGTCGACGGCGACGGCGGAGGTCCTCCGTCTGGACAACGTCGAATTTCGCGACGGGCTGTTGGAGGCGATGCCAGTCGAAGACGGCTGGGCCGACGTCGTCATCTCGAACGGGGTCATCAACCTGTGTCCCGACAAACGCGCCGTGTTCGGTGAGATCCGGCGGGTCCTGCGACCCGGCGGGTATCTCCAGTTCGCCGACATCGCCAACGGCAGACCGGTGCCGCCCGAGGCCCTGCGCGACATCGATCTGTGGACCGGCTGAATCGCCGGAGGCCTGCCGTGCGCAGGCTGGACGGCGATCCTCGCCGAGATCGGGTTCGTCGACATCTCCGTCGGTGAGCCCGTCGATACGTTCGGCGGTTCGGAGGGCGAGGAGAAGGCCCGCGCCTACGAGGTGTTCGGCTACTCCTTCCTCGCCCGCAACCCCCACTGAAGGGAACGCCATGGGCGGGACCGGTACAGCAACGAGCATGGTGTCGACCACGCCGAGCGCAGCGTTCGCGCTGCTGACGGACATCGACCGCCTTCCGGAGTGGAACAAGGTCATCGTCAAGGTGGTCGAGGTTCCGGAGGAACTGCGTCCGGGCGCCGAGTGGGTCGTCCGGCTCCGCGCCATTGGAAACAGCTGGGCGAGCCGGTCGACCGTCCAGGAGTACGACCCACACCGTGGCGTCTTCTCCTATCGCTCCTGCACGGACGACGGGAACCCGTCGTACGCCCTCTGGCGGTGGGCGCTGGAGCCGGCCGAGGACGGAACACGCGTGACGGTCGGCTGGGATCTGCATCCCGAGACGTTCTGGCGCCGGGCCCTCCTGGTTCGGATTCGGAGCCGCCAGCTCCGGCGTGAGGTCCCGGCGTCGATCGATTCGCTGGCGCGACTCCTACGACCGGCCGCCGTGTGACCGTGGCCGCGGGTACCGTCCACGCGCTGCCGGACGAGGCACTCGGCAACACGTCGTACCTGATCGAGATCGGCCGGGGGCTCGCAGGATCGGTTGACCCGCGTCGCGACCTCGACGGTCACCTCGAGCTGGCCGAGCGGCTCGGGCTCCGCATCGTCGCCGGGCTGGAAACGCACCTGCACGCCGACTTCGTGAGCGGCAGCCGCGAGCTGGGGGGGCGAACGGGCGCCGACGTCTACGCGGCGCGCGATGCGCACCTCGAGTACGGGCATCGGGGTGTCGGCGACGGCGACCAGGTTGCATTCGGCGACGTCGTCGTGGAGGCGTGGGGGACGCCGGGCCACACGCCGGAGCACCTGTCGTACGTCGTGCTCGTCGACGGGTCGCCGACGGCTGTCTTCAGTGGCGGTTCGCTCATCCGCGGGGGCGCCGCCCGGACCGACCTCGTCGACCGCGCCGAGACCGACCGCTGGTCGCGAGAGCAGTTCCGCAGCATTCGCCGGCTCAACCGGCTTCCGGCGTCGACCGCGCTGTGGCCGACGCACGGCGCGGGATCGTTCTGCGCCGCCGCGCCGGGCCAGGCGCCCGCCGGCACGATCGGCGACGAACGCGCCGCGAATCCCCTCCTCCGCATCGACGACGAGGACACCTTCGTCCGCACGCTGCGGGCCGGCTTCGGGAGCTTTCCGCCCTACTTCCTCCGCCTGCGCGAGGTGAACCGGCACCCGGCTCTGCTCCGCGACCTCGACGCTCCCCGACCTCTCGACCCCGCAACGGGTCACGCCGCCGTCTCCGCGGGCGCGTGGCTCGTGGACGCGCGGGCGATTCACGACTGGGCCCGCCTGCATCCCGAGGGCGCGGTGTCGATCGAACTGCGACCGGCGTTCCCGTCGTGGCTCGGGTGGGTCATTCCCTTCGGCGCGCCGATCGTGCTCCTGGTCGACGACGCCAGTCGCGCTGAGGCACTCCGACTGGCCCGGCGCATCGGCTACGACCGGCTGGTCGGCTGGATCGACGGCGGCATCGATGCGTGGGCCGCGGCCGGCCTGCCCACACGATGCACCGAAGAGATCGACGCGCCCGACGCGCTCCGCCGGATCACGAACGGCGCAACATTGGTCGACGTCCGCCAGGATGCCGAGGTCGACGGCCTACGAGTTCCGGGCGCCGTGCATATCGAGTTGGGCGACATCATCGCCGGGCGCACACCCGACGCCGACGAGACCGTCACGGTCTGCGGGCACGGTGAACGGTCTGCCACCGCGGCGAGCCTGCTCGAACGTCGGGGCATCAGGGCGGCCAACCTCGCCGGCGGGATCGGCGCCTGGGAGTCCGCCGGCTTGCCGATCCGACGGTGACCGCGAGCGCGACTCGCGAGCGGCCGCGGCTCGGACTGGCGGCGAACTGGCGGCAGTTCACGCTCCTCGTCGTCGTCAACGCCTTCGTCGGCGCCATGGTCGGCACCGAACGCACGGTGCTGCCCTTGCTGGCGCGCAGCGAGTTCGGGATCGCTTCGGCGTCGGCGACCCTGTCGTTCCTCGTTGCTTTCGGGTTGGTCAAGGCGGCGACCAACCTCGCCGCCGGGCACTTCTCCGACCGCTACGGACGAAAGCCTCTCCTCGTCCTCGGATGGGTCGCGGCGCTGCCGGTCGCACCCATGATCATCTGGGCGCCGAACTGGGGCGTCGTCGTCGCCGCCAACGTATTCCTCGGCATCAACCAGGGCTTCGCCTGGTCGACCACCGTCATCATGAAGGTCGACCTCGCCGGACCGCGCCGCCGCGGGCTCGCGCTCGGCCTGAACGAAGCCGCCGGGTATGCAGCCGTGGCAGTTGCCGCGTTCGTCACCGGGGAGCTCGCATCCAGGTACGGCCCCCGACCGGCGCCCTTCCTGCTGGGCATGGCGATCGCGGTCATCGGACTCACGTTGTCCGTCGCGTTCGTACGCGAGACGCGCCTCTACGCCGACGAAGAGGCGCGCGAACACCCGCCGCTGACGGCCCCACGCCCGTTCCGCACGACGTTCGTCGAGACGACGCTGCGCGACCGCTCACTCTCGGCGATCTGCCAGGCCGGCCTCGTGAACAACCTCAACGACGCGATGGTCTGGGGGCTCGTGCCGATCTTCCTCGCGCACGAAGGGCTCTCGATCGGTCGGATCGGCATCGTCACCGCGATCTACCCGATGGCTTGGGGGCTCGGTCAGCTCGCCACCGGCGCCTGGTCCGACCGCGCGGGACGCAAGCCCCTGATCGTCGGCGGCCTCTGGCTGCAAGCCGTTGGCATCATCGGGCTCGTCGCCGCGGGCGAGTACTTCGGCTGGATCGCAGCCGCGCTCGCGATGGGCGCCGGCACCGCGCTCGTGTACCCGACGCTCATCGCCGCCATCGGCGATCGCGCCCACCCGTCGTGGCGGGCCTCGGCAATCGGCGTCTACCGGCTTTGGCGCGACCTCGGGTACGCCGCCGGCGGACTGCTCGTCGGCATCACGGTAGACGCGCTCGACGAGTCAGCCGCGATCGTCGTCGTCGGCCTGATCACGGCTGCGTCCGGCATCGTCGTCGCACTCCGCATGCAGGAGGACGACGAAGGTCGCGGCGGTCGAGCCCTCCCGCGTCTGCATGCGGATCGCAGAGCGCAGCGATCGACGACACGTCGGTCGAGGTCGAGCTGGCCGGGCTGACCGGTGAACGGCTCGACCTCCCATCGGACAGCTTCGACGGTGTCCTGTCCACATGGACGCTCTGCACGAATCCCGATCTTCCCGCTGCACTCGAGGAGATCCGCCGCGTTCTGAAGCCCGACAGGGTCTTCCACTTCCTCGAGCACGGTCACGCACCCGATGAGCGCGTCGCCGA
>DATFXK010000180.1:0-5937 GCA_035316005.1 Acidimicrobiia bacterium
CGCGCACCCGCGAGGCGACCTCGAGAGCGAGCCGCTCCGGGTCGGTCACCGCGTGACGGGGCTGCGCTCGATGGCCGCTTCGTAGAACGCGATGAAGCGCTCGGCGAGAAGGCGCATCGAGAACTCGCTCGCCCGCTGCTCCCCCGACGCGACGAGATCGGCGCACCGCGCCGGGTCGTCGAGCAGGCGCTGCAGCGCGCCGCGGAGGGCGCCGGCGTCGCCCGGCTCCACGAGGAGGGCGTCGCGATCGGCGCGGGCGACGTTGTGGAATCCGTCGATGTCGGACGCGACAACGGGCGTGCTCGACGCCATCGCCTCGAGCAGGACGATCCCGAACGACTCGCCTCCCAGGGCCGGCGCGCAGAACACGGTGGCGGCGCGCAGCCGGCGAGCCTTCTCGTCGTCCGAGATGCACCCGATCCACTCGACGTTCGGGATGTGGCGGCGACGCAGCGCGGGCGTCTCGGGGCCGTCGCCGGCGATCCACAGCACCGCGTCGCGTTCGAGGCCGGCGAAGGCGTCGAGCAACACGCTGAGCCCCTTGCGCGGCTCGTGGCGACCGACGAAGAGGATGACGCGGCGCTCGGTCGGCCACGGCGTGGCCTTGGCGAACTGCGGCACGTCGACACCGTTCGGGACCATGGCGAAGTCGCCACCGAACGACATCTGCGCGTGCTCGGCGGCCTCCTCCGAGACCGCGGTCCGGATCGTCAGGCGGCTGAGCCACCGCTTCAACGGGGGGCGGAACATCGTGTACCAGGGGTTGACCCGGCCCGAGTACGACGCGTGGAACGTACCGACGAGCGGCTCGTCCGCGCCGAGCAGGAGCGTCTGGGTCGGTCCGGGCACGAGCGGCTCGTGCAGGTGGATCACGTCCGGGTCGATGACCCGGCGCGCCTCGAGCGTCCGCCGGGCGACCGGCTTGCCGCTGGCGATCGGCGCGACCGACCCGTTGGACGAGAAGTTCGTCGACGGCCCGACGGTGATGATGCCCGGCTCCGGCGGAGGGCCGTCGCACGGTGCCACGACGCGCGCGTCGACGCCCAGCTCGCGCAGGCTGTGGGCGAGGCCCAGCACCTGCCCCTGCACACCGCCAAAGACCGACAACGAGTACGGCGAGACGAGCAGGACGCGCATCACGAGCCGCCTCGCGCGTCGCCGCTGCCATTGCTCGCATCGTCGCTCGGCCAGTTCGGTTGCAGGAGATGCCACTGCTCGGGCGCGGCGCGAATGAGCTCCTCGAAGCGATGCGCAAGGTCCTGGGTGACACGAGTGACGTCGTCTCGCAGGCGGCCCTCGCGCGGCGCGGGCACGGGAGGCATCACGACCGCATGGTGCCCTCCCCCGGGCTCGAAGTACACCGCCGTCGGCAGCACGGGCGCACCGGTCCGCAACGCCAGCGTCGCCGGCCCGGCCGGCAGCGTGGTGCGCTCACCGAAGAAGTCGACCTCGATCCCGTCGCCGACCAGGTCGCGGTCGCAGAGGAGGCACACGACCTCGTTGCGTCGCAGCGCCTGCAGTACCGCTCTTCCGGCGTCGGGACCGAGCTGCACGACGGTCATGCCGAGCGCCTCCCTCACGCCGGCGAACCACTCGAACAGCTCCGGCGGCTCCACCGGCTCGGCGACCACGGTCAGCGGGATGCCCTGCGCCGCCAGCCACGCCCCGGCGAAGTCCCACCCGCCGACGTGCGGCAGCGCCAGGATCACGCCCTTCCCCTGCTCGATGCCCTGGGTGATTTGCTCGAACCCCACGATGTCCAGCTCGAGCTCACCCTTGGCCTCGTCGGGGAGACGGAAGAGCTCGAGCCAGTAGCGACCATAGGAACCGAACGTCTCCGCCACCGCCTTGCGCAGCGCGAGCCCGTCGAGCTCCCCCGCCGTCGCCCGGCGAAGGTTTCGCTCGACCTGCCGCCGGCGGCCGGGCATGGCGAGCGAGAGCGTCTGCCCGAGGACGCGCGCCGCCGGCTGGGCCACGGGCTCGGGCACGATGCGGGCGAGCTCGGCGCCGGTCCGGTACGCGAGGTACGCGGCGCGCGCCTTGATCGGGCTCGGCACCCTGATCGGGTTCTGCACCGGACCGGTCAGGGACGCGTGCGCCGCCGCGAGGACCGGGTCTGCGACTGCCGCCAGCGCCACCGGTCACCGAAGCGGCTAGTCGCGCCGGTCAGCTCGACCTCGTCGGTCGCACCACGGACGTGCCGGCGACGCCCGATGCGCGCCATGCGCGTCGTCCACGTCGGCTCGGCGCGCTCGGGACGCTCCGGCGATGCCTGACGCCACACCTT
This sequence comes from Acidimicrobiia bacterium, assembly GCA_035316005.1. GTDB lineage: Bacteria > Actinomycetota > Acidimicrobiia > IMCC26256 > JACDBD01 > JALZAA01. Next base: position 2,288 of record DATFXK010000180.1, read on the forward strand.
GGCGAAGCGGTGCACGGCGGTGACGGCCAGGAGGACCACCATGATCCACATGACCGGAACGAGGATGCCGAAGGCGAGACCGATCGCGAGCAGCACCATGCGCTCGGCGCGCTCCATGATCCCGCCCTTGGCGGTGAACCCGAGGCTCTCGGCCTTGGCCCGCTCGTACGAGATCAACATCGACAGCGCGACGGCGGCGAACGCCAGCAGCGGGAGGTAGTCGCCCTCCCCCACGAGGAACCAGGCGACGCCGCCGAAGAGCACGGCGTCGGAAACACGGTCGGACACCGAATCGAGGAACGCACCCCTCGGCCCCGCCCGCCCCGAATGACGCGCGACGGTGCCGTCCAGGATGTCGGGCACGCCCGTCGCGATCACTCCGAACACGGCCAGGACGAGGTGACCGGAGGCGATGAGGAACGCCGTGCCGACGGCGAAGGCGAGCCCGATCACCGTGAGGACGTCGGCGTTGATCCCGGCGCGCTTGAGGCCCTTGCCGACCGGCTCGAGCCCACGCTCGACACTGGCGCGCCAGCGTCCGTCGAGCATCTGGGTCCTTCCGCTCGCGAGCGCGACCACTCAAGGGTACCACCGCCCTTCTGGGCGCCGTCGCGAGCTCCGGCTTTGCGGCAACGGTCGGCAAAGCCGCAGTCGCCGCGCCCTGCGGCCGCCACTGCGGCCGGTCCTAGACTCCGGAACGCAGAACACAGGGGGAACTGCCTTGAAGGTCTATCCGTCGGCGAAGATCCGGAACGTCGCGCTGGTCGGGCACGGCGGGTCGGGCAAGACGAGCCTCGCCGAGGCGCTCCTGTACGTCACGGGCACCATCCCTCGCACGGGTCGCGTGGAGGACGGCAACACCGTTTCCGACTTCGACCCCGAGGAAGCGCGCCGCGGGATCTCGGTGTCGATGGCCATCGCGCCGTTCGAGCACGAGGACACGAAGGTGAACGTCCTCGATACTCCTGGTTACGCCGACTTCGTGGGTGACGTCGCCGCCGCCTTCCGTGCCGCCGACCTCGCCGTGTTCGTGGTGTCGGCGGTCGAGGGCGTCGAGGTGCAGACGGAGATGGCGTGGCGGATGGCGGAGCGGGCGAACCTGCCCCGCGCCGTGTTCGTCAACAAGCTCGACCGGGAACGGGCGTCGTTCGCCCGGACGCTCGACGACCTGAAGGCGAAGTTCGGTGCGGGCGTTGCGCCCCTCGAATTGCCCATCGGCGAGGAAGCGTCGTTCCGCGGTGTCGTCGACCTGCTGACCGACACCGCGGTGACCTACGAGGGGACGACCGGCAAGGGCGCCGAGGGCCCGATCCCCGACAAAATGGAAGGGGAGGAGCACACCGTCCACGACGCTCTCGTCGAGGGCATCGTCGTCGCCGACGACGACCTGATGGAGCGCTATCTCGCCGACGAGTCCATCGATGTCAAGGAGCTCGAGCAGGCGCTCGCCAAGGGCATCGCCGAGGCGACGGTGTTCCCTGTGCTGTGCGGCAGCGCGACCAAGGTCATCGGCGTCGACCGTCTCGCGTCGTTCATCGTGCACGAGGGGCCACCGCCGGCCGCCGCCGACGGCGACGGCTCCGCGCCGCCGGTCGCTTTCGTGTTCAAGACGATCGTCGATCCCTACGTTGGGCGCGTGAACCTGTTCAAGGTCCTGCAGGGGGCGATCAAGACCGACGCGTCGCTCGTCAACAACCGCACGGTGTCCGATGAACGCCTCCACCAGCTCGCCGTGATGCGGGGCAAGGAGCAGGAGTCCGCTGGTGAGGTTCCCGCCGGTGACATCGCCGCCGTGGCCAAGTTGAGCGACACATCCACCGGCGACGTGCTCGGCGCGCGTGGCGCCGACGTCGAGGTCGATCCGTTCGAGCCGCCGAAGCCGGTGCTGCCGATCGCGATCCGGCCCAAGTCGAAGTCGGACGCCGACAAGCTCGCCAACGCGCTGCACCGCCTGCTCGACGGGGACCCGGCGCTGCGTCTCGAACGCAACTCCGAGACGAAGCAGACGCTGCTCTGGGGCGTGGGCGAGACGCACCTGTCGATCGCGCGCGAGCGGCTCCACCGGAAGCTCGGCGTCGAGGTCGAGACCGACGACGTCGAGGTGGCGTACCGCGAGACCATCACCGGGACGGCCGAGGCCGAAGGCAAGTACAAGAAGCAGACTGGCGGCCACGGCCAGTTCGGCGTGGCGTTCGTGCGCGTCGAGCCGCAAGAGCGAGGGGCCGGCTTCGAGTTCGTCGACGAGATCGTCGGCGGCGCCATCCCGCGTCAGTTCATCCCCGCCGTCGAGAAGGGCGTTGTCGAGGCGATGGAGAACGGCGGCGTGTTCGGCTATCCCGTCGTCGACGTGAAGGTCACCTGCTTCGACGGCAAGTACCACTCCGTCGACTCTTCCGAGATGAGCTTCAAGATGGCGGGCTCGCTCGGCTTCAAGGAGGCGATGGCCAAGGCCAATCCCATCCTCCTCGAGCCGATCAGCGAGCTGGTGGTCACGGCGCCCGAGCAGTACCAGGGCGACCTCATGGGCGATCTCAACTCGAAGCGGGGCCGGATCCAGGGATCGGGCGCGGTGGGGCACGGAGAGATGGAGATCGTCGCCCAGGTCCCGACGTCAGAGGTGCTGCGATACGCGATCGACCTCCGGTCGATCACCGCCGGGCGCGGCCGATTCGAGATCAGCCACTCGCACTACGACCCCGTGCCCCCCCACCTGGTCGACCGCATCGCCAAGCAGCAGGAGACCGCCAAGGCGGGCTGAGGTCAGCCGCCGGCGTCCTTCCCGTCGGCGCCGAGGCCGAACTTCGACCAGTCCTCCGGGTTCGGCTCGGTGTACTCCCCCATCACGTGGCCGTCGACGGCGTCGAGCTCGACGAGGCCCCGCATCGTCGGCGGGTCGTCGGCCGAGTAGAGGAGGATGCGCCACACCGGCCGGCTGCGCAGCCCCCGCCAGGCGAGCTGCGCCGACGCATGACCGACCGGAAAGCCGACGGTCCGGGTCGCCACCACGAGCGCCTGGGTCTGGTCGACCTCGAGGTTCCACGCGGTGGCGAAGTGGTACGCCGAGATGGCGCCGAGCAGGACGGCGCCGACGAGCAAGCCGAGGTTCGTGCTGTACACCCAGCCCGCGAAGCACAGCAGCGCGAGCACGGCGTACATGGCGGCGGGGATGCGCCGCCGGTTGATGTTCGGGAAGACATAGGGCCCGACGTAGGCGGTGACGTCGAGCTCCTCGGGCAGCTCGTCCCGGTGCTCCCGGCGGTCGTCGTCGCTCATCGGCGATCGACCGTACTCAGCTGGCCGGCCATGCGGCACGCACCTTCTCCCAGCTCGTGTGCAGATCCTCGGGGAGGACGCGCGTCTCGGCCACGCTCGTCATGAAGTTGGTGTCGCCGTCCCAGCGCGGGAGCACGTGGAAGTGCACGTGCCCGGGCACCCCGGCACCGGCCGGCCGGCCCAGGTTGACGCCGACGTTGATGCCGTGGGGCGTGTAGGCCGCCTTCAGCGCGCGCACGGCGCGCTGAACCATCTCCATCGCCGAGGCGGCCTCGTCCGCCTTCAGCCCTTCGAGCTCGGCCTCGTGGCGGATCGGGGCGATCATCAGGTGCCCAGAGGTGTACGGGAACGCGTTCATCACCGCGAAGGTGAGGTCG
>DATFXK010000181.1:0-11521 GCA_035316005.1 Acidimicrobiia bacterium
GGCGAGTGCGTCCTCGCCGAGCCACCGCCGAAGCGTTCGGTCGGCGAGGCGCAGACGGGCGGCGGTGACCGCCGCCGGATCGGCCCGCCGCCACGTGTCCGACATCGCCCAGCGGACCATGTCCGGGTGGAAGTTGTAGAAGGTCGCGATCACGACCTCGGGCGGCACCGGTCCCATCGGCGCGGCGCGCGAGGCGAAGTAGCCGCGCCAGAAGCCGCGCAGGCCGACTTCCTCGAACGCGGTCTTGGCGTTGGGCCCGAAGTACACGACGGCGTGCAGCGGCTCCAGGACACGCCAGAGGGCGCGGGCGAACCGCGCGTCGTCCACGGCGTCAGTCGTCGTCGCGGAAGTTCAGGTAGTACCGGCTCGGCGTCGGCCCCCGCTGACCCTGGTACTTCGACCCGGTCGCCCCGCTCCCGTACGGGTGGTCGGCCGACGTGGTCATCCGGAAGAACGAGATCTGGCCGATCTTCATACCGGGATAGATCGCGATCGGCAGGGTGGCGACGTTCGACAGCTCGAGGGTCAAGTGCCCGTCCCACCCGGCGTCCACGAACCCGGCGGTGGCATGGGTCAGCAGGCCGAGCCGTCCCAGCGAGCTCTTGCCGTCGAGGCGGGCCGCCAGGTCGTCGGGAAGCCGCACACGCTCGAGCGTCGAGGCGAGCGCGAATTCGGCCGGGTGGAGGATGAACGCCCGCCCGTCGTCGACCTCGACGAGCTCCGTGAGGTCCTCCTGGGGCTCCTTCGGATCGATGAACGGAGTCGAGTCGTTCCGGAACACCCGGAAGTAGCGATCGACGTGCATGTCGACGGACGACGGCTGCACGTTGGCGTCGTCGAACGGCTCGATGACGATGCGCCCCGCCTTGAGCTGCTCGCGGATCGTCTTGTCGGACAGGATCACGCGCGGGAGCCTACCGGCGCGGCTTGGTATCTTCGTCGCTCCTCGCGGGTGTAGTTCAGAGGCAGAACATCAGCTTCCCAAGCTGAGAACGCGGGTTCGATTCCCGTCACCCGCTCTCGGAGGTCTTGGCACTTAGGCCGCCTCTATCGTCATCGTTGGTCAACGTCCGTTCCGCGTAACGCCCCGAGTGGGCATTATGCGTGACGAGGACGAGGAACGGGTCCGGCACCTCCTACGTGCGGCCTGCGATCGAGATCTGGTGCTCGCCCATCGCGTCGAGTATGCCGACTGGAGCTTCGCCGGCGCCGGTTGATCTCGTCGGCGAGCACCACGTTGGCGAACACCGGTCCGAGCCCGATGTCGAACGTCTCGCTCGACGGCCGGTAGATGCGGTGGCGACCAGATCGGACGGCACCAGGTCGGGCGTGAACTGCAACCGCGCGAAGGAGCCGCCCACGATCCGAGCCACCGACTTGGCGGCGAGCGTCTTCGCGAGTCCGGGTGCACCTTCGAGGAGGCAGTGGCGGCAAGGAGCGGTCCAGAGATGCGCAAGAGTGGCGCGGAGGCCCTCAGCCGGGCTCAGCGCAGTCGAGGTCTGCAGCGATGCCCGGTGGCGACCGGCGCGCACAACGGGTCGGCAGGATTTGTCGGCGGAATCGCGGCGTCGATGTCGAGAACGTGAGGCCGGTTCCGTCCCAGGGGCGCATGCGGCCGGTGGGGCCGCCGTCACCAAGGAGAACACCATGGCGAAGTACTTGCTGCTGAAGCACTACCGAGGCGCCCCGGTGCCCGTCAACGACGTTCCCATGGACAAGTGGAGCCCCGACGAGGTCGACGCCCACATCCAGTTCATGAACGACTTCGCGGCTCGGCTCGAGCGCAACGGCGAGTTCATCGACGGGCAGGCGCTGTCGCCCGACGGCGTGTGGGTCCGCTACGACGGCGAGGGTCGGCCGCCGGTCACCGACGGCCCGTTCGCGGAGACGAAGGACCTGATCGCCGGATGGATGATCATCGACGTCGACAGCTACGAGCGGGCGGTCGAGCTCGCCGGTGAGCTGTCGGCGGCACCTGGGGCCGGCGGCGAACCGATCCACGAATGGCTCGAGCTCCGGCCGTTCATGACGGCACCACCCAACGTCACACAGTGACGACGGGCGACCTCGAGCTCCGTCAGCTCGTCCCGCGGGTGTTGAGCGTCCTCGTCCGTCGCGGTGCGGATTTCGCGACGGCCGAGGACGCCGTGCAGGAGGCGCTCACCAGAGCGCTCTCCGCATGGAAGCACGAGGTGCCCGCCGCCCCCACGGGGTGGCTCATCACCGTCGCGTGGCGAGCCTTCCTCGACATGACGCGGTCGGATTCGGCACGCCGTGACCGCGAGGTCCGTTACGAAACGGAACCGCCGACCGGTGCCGTCCCTGGCGTCGACGACACGCTGCAGCTCTACTTCCTGTGCGCGCACCCGGACCTGACGCCGTCGGCGGCGGTCGCGCTGACTCTCCGGGCCGTCGGCGGTCTCACCACCCGCCAAATCGCCCAGGCCTACCTCGTGCCCGAGGCGACCATGGCTCAGCGGATCAGCCGGGCCAAGCGCACCGTGAGCCGGGCCGGTGTCGATCGTCCCGGGGATGTGCGCACCGTGATGCGGGTGCTGTACCTCGTCTTCAACGAGGGCTACTCCGGTGACGTCGACCTCGCAGCCGAGGCGATCCGGTTGACCCGGCAGCTCGTTGCATTGGTGGACGACCCCGAAGTCCACGGCCTGCTCGCGCTGATGCTGCTGCACCACGCCCGCCGCCGCAGCCGGACCCGACCCGACGGGAGCATCGTGCCGCTCGCCCAGCAGGACCGCAGCTCGTGGGACACCGCACTCATCGCCGAGGGCGTCGATATCGTGCAAGCTGCGCTCCCACGCGATCAGCTCGGCGAGTACCAGGCGCAGGCGGCGATCGCGGCGCTCCATGCGGACGCGCCGCGAGTCGAGGAGACCGACTGGATCCAGATCGTGGAGTGGTACGACGAGCTGCTCCGCTTCGCGGACACTTCCATCGTGCGGCTCAACCGGGCGGTCGCGATCGGTGAGGCCGACGGCGCGCCCGCAGGGCTTGTGGCGCTGGCCGAGGTCGACGCAAGCGTCCCCCGGCACGAGGCGGTCGCGGCCTACCTCCACGAGAAGAACGGCGATCTCGAGCTCGCGGCGCGCCTCTATGCAAACGCCGCGCGCAACGCGCCGAACCTCGCAGAACGCGACCACCAGACGCGCCAAGCCGCGCGCCTCAACCAGCAGCTACAGCACCGCCGGTGACGCTCGTGGCATCCGGACGGACTCAGTCGACGGTGACGACGTCGATTCCCAAGCCGAGAACGCGGGTTCGATTCCCGTCACCCGCTCCACTCGGACTGCTCAATCCTACGGAGCCCGTGTATCCGACCGGCGCGGCTCGTCGTGCCAGGTCCACCACCCGTAGGGCGGGGTCTGGGGGTAGCCCGCGGGCGAGTCCTCCCAGTTCTCCTGGCGCCCGAGCGCGGTGATGTCGAGATAGTTCCACGTGCTCCCCATCTGCTCGTCGCCGCGGGCATTGATGAAGTAGGTGCGGAACACGCGGTCGCCGTCGCGGATGAACGCGTTCGTGCCGTGCCACTCGTCCACCCCGAAGTCGGCGTCGAAGTCGTCCGTCATCGTGTACCAGGGAATCAACTCCCAACCCATCCGCGCCTTCACGCGCTCGATGTCGGACTGCGGCGCGCGCGAGGCGAACACGAGTGTGGTGTCGCGCGCGTTGAGATGGGCGGGGTGGGCGACCTGGTCGGCCAGCATGGAGCAGCCGATGCAGGCGTGCTCGGGCCACCCGTACACACCGGGCTCGAGGAAGGCGCGGTACACGATCAGCTGGCGGCGACCGTCAAACAGCTCGAGCAGGCTCGCCGTGCCCTCCGGCCCCTCGAACTCGTAGGCCTTCTCCACGGCCTGCCACGGCATCCGCCGGCGCTCGGCGGCCAGCGCGTCCCGCGCCCGGGTCAGTTCCTTCTCCTTCACGAGGAGCTGCCGGCGCGCGGCCTCCCACTCCTCCGGCGACACGATCGGGGGTGTGTTCATGTCGGACTCCTCTCCCTGTGTCAATCGCGCCCGCGGACGCGGCCGCCGAAGAAGACCTGCGTCTCGACCACTCGATCGGCCCGGACCGTGAGCAGCTCCACGTTGCGGTGATGCTCTCCGGTCTCCTTCAGCTCGTACTCGTACATGGCGAACACGTCGTCGTCGCCGGCCGGCACGACGTAGATCATCTCCTGGGTCGTGAACCGATCTGCCGTCGGGAAGCAGCGTTCGAAGAACGTGGCCTTGTCGATGTGGTCGTCCTGCGGGCTCGTGAACACGAAGTCGTCGGCGAGCAGCCGGTCCTCGGCATCGCGATCCTGACGCATGTAGGCGTCGAAGACGGCTCGGACGGTGTCGACCTTGGACACGGGCAACTCCCTCCATGACATGCACGTCGTCGTGATCCACCGAGTAGGACGACGCCGACGGACTGAACTCACCGACGCCCCGGCAGCAGCTCCTTGTACCGGAAACAGGTCGTCGTGTGGTCGTTCACCATGCCCACCGCCTGCATGAACGCGTAGCAGACGGTCGGGCCGACGAAGCGGAAGCCCCGGCGCTTCAGATCCTTGCTCATGGCCTTGGATTCGGCCGTCTCGGCGGGGACCTCGCCGATGGAGCGCCACCTTCCGACGATCGGCGCTCCGTCCACGAACTGCCAGAGGTAGCCGGCGAAGCTACCGAGCTCCTTCTCGACCTCGCGGACTCGGCGGGCATTGTTCACGGTCGACTCGACCTTCAGGCGGTTGCGCACGATGTCGGGATCGCGCAGGAGACGTTGGACGCGCCGACGGTCGAAGCGTGCCACCCGCGCCGCGTCGAAATCGGCGAAGGCGCGGCGGTAGCCGCCGCGCTTGCCGAGGATCGTCGCCCACGACAGACCGGCCTGCGCTCCCTCGAGGGTGAGCATCTCGAACAGATGACGGTCGTCGTGCGACGGCACGCCCCACTCGAGGTCGTGGTAGGCGACGTACGCCGCGTCGCCATCGGGGACCCAGTCGCAGCGCCGCGGCATGGCGCCACGGTACCCACCGCGCGTCTGCTCTCTTATGCTGAGCGCGCATGGCCATCCCGAAGGCCGTCGCCCGATTCAACAGCCACGTGACGAACCACGTGTCGCGGCCGGTCGCCCGCCATCTGCCCGGTTTTGCGGTCGTGACCCACGTCGGCCGCCGTTCCGGGCGCGCGTACCAGACCCCGGTCAACATGTTCCGTGACGGAGAGCGGTACGTGTTCGCGCTGACGTACGGCGCTGACAGCCAATGGGTCAAGAACGTGATGGCCGCGGGGAGCTGCGAGGTGCGCACCCACGGCAGGGCGGTCCGCCTCTGCGAGCCCCGCATCTTCACCGACCCGGATCGTCGTCTCGTCCCCCCGCCCGTCCGCCTGGTCCTGCAGGTCCTCGACGTCAGCGATTTCCTGTCGATGCGCCCGGCGCCGGCGCAGTGACGGGGGTGCCAGGCGAGCGACGTCCCATCGTCGTGGTGATGGGCGTCGAAGGCGTGGGCAAGTCCACGGTCGGGCGCCGGCTGGCCGACGAGCTCGGCGTCGACTTCATCGACGGTGACGACGCGCACTCGCCGGCGGCCAAGGAGCGTATGGCGGCCGGGGTCCCGCTCGACGACCGGGCCCGCGCTCCGTGGCTCGACCGCCTGGATGCGATCGTCCGCGAGCACGAAGCCACCGGACTGGTCCTGGCGTGCTCCGCCTTGAAGCACTCCTACCGGCAGCGCCTGACCCGCGGTGTCTCCGACGTCGCCTTCGTCGCGCTCGTCGCACCCCGCGACGTGCTCATGCAACGCATCACCGACCGCCGGGGCCACTTCGCGGGCACCGACCTCCTCAACTCGCAGCTCGCCACCCTCGAGCTCGGGAACGACGTGAAGACGGTCGACGCGACCAAGCCCCTCGACGAGGTCGTCGCCGCCGCTTGCAGCGCGGTGGGGTGAGGCTGACTCGGGTCGGGTCGCCTACTTCGTCGCCATCGCAGCGAGGCCGGCGACCATCACGACGAATCCGATGACGAGGTACAAGACCGTCCGGGTGAGCGGCGCCTCCGGGAGCGTTTCGCGGTTGCGGGTGGCGGCCACCTTCGACCGGACCGGGCTGCCGGGCCGGCCCCGCGCCACGGCCCGCTGCGACGCGCGCCGCCGGTCGGAGCGGCGGCGGAGCAGCGCGATCAGGTTCCCGAGGAAGAGTGCGGCGCCGACGGCGGCCACGATCTCGCGCAGCACATCGTCGTAGAAGCTCATCTCGCGATCGTACGCGGCAAGGTTTCCGGTGGCGGATCGGGGTCAGACGCCCGGCTTCCAGACCATGAGGAACAGGATCAGCACGAGCATCACATTGAGCGTCGCGCCGGTGACACCGACACGCCGGCCTCGTTCCTCGAGCTCCGCGACCTGCGGTGGCGGGCCACCCGCGGCCGCGCCGCCGGGTGGCGGTCCGCCCTCCGCGAGCTCCCGCATCAGGGCTTGCATCCGGCGCACGTTCGGGCGCAGGACGCCGTGCGTGAGCCCGAGCCCGATGATGTACAGGGCCATCGAGCCCCAGATCCAGAACTGCTCGAATTTCCAGGCCTTGCTGCTCAGGAGCACCAGGAGCACACCGAACACGAAGACGGCGTAGATGAAGTAGGTGCCGACCTCGGACACGAGGAAGTTCGCTTCCGAGATCGCGAGGCCCTCACGGCCCTTCCGCGCCCGCGCCTGCTGGCCGTAGATCGCGTTCAGGAAGACCGCTCCGAAGCCGACGATGGCGGAGAGGAGGTGCAGCACGAGGACGAACTTGTACGTCCCGCTGGTGATGTCGGCAATGACGAACATGCACGCCCCTTGCGTCGAGTTGACGCGGAGCCTAGATCGCTGCTGCGCGCGACTGTGGTAACAACGCGACGGTGCGACTCGTCGTGGCGCGGTGCTCGGTGGAGTACGAGGGCCGGCTCGGCGCCCGGCTCCCGGAAGCGCAGCGGCTGATCCTGCTCAAAGCGGACGGCTCGATCGCGATCCACGCCGACGCCAAGGCGTACAAGCCGCTCAACTGGATGAACCCGCCGTGCACGATCCACGAGGAGCCGGGTTCCATCGTCGCCGCGAACCCGGGCGGCGAACGGCTCACCATCACGCTCCACGAGGTGCTTCTCGACCACGACATCGCCCTCGGCGACGACCCCGGTCTCGCGAAGGACGGCGTCGAAGCCGAGCTGCAGGAGCTCATCGTGGCCCGCGTGCGCGCGCTGCGCGACGACCTCCGCATCGTGCGGCGCGAGTACCCCACCGACATCGGGCCGGTGGACCTGCTGTGCCGCGACGGCGACGGTCGCGCGGTCGCGGTCGAGGTGAAGAGGATCGGCGAGATCGCCGGGGTCGAGCAACTGCTCCGCTACCAGGAGCGGCTCGATCGGGACGCGACGCTCGCGCCGACGAGCGGGCTCTTCGTCGCCACCCGCATCAAGCCCCAGGCCCGGGTCTTCGCCGAGAGCCGGGGCGTGGAGTGCATCGAGGTCGACCTCGATCGGCTCCGCGCCGACGCGCCACCCGATCTCAAGCTCTTCTAGCCCGTCCGGACGGCGGGGTTACTCGAAGCGCGGACGGCGCTTTTCGAGGAACGCCGCGAAGCCCTCCTGCGCGTCCGGGGCCTGGCTGGATGCGGTCATCACATCGAGAGCGTGGTCGTACGCGGCGCCCAGGTCGAGGCCGATCTGGGCGTAGAACGTCTGCTTCCCGAGCGCCTTGGACGCCCGGCTGCCGCGAGTCGCGCGCTCCAGCAGGCTGACCGTCGCCTCGTCGAGCTCCTCGGCGGGCACGACCCGGTTCACGAGCCCCCAGTCGAGCGCGGTGCGGGCGTCGATCGTGTCGCCGGTCAGGCCGAGCTCGAGGGCACGCTTCCGGGAGACGTTGCGCGCCACCGGCACCAACGGCGTGTGGCAGAACCAACCGCCCTTGCCGCCGGGCGTGGCGAACCCGGCGTCCTCGGACGCCACCGCCAGGTCGGCCGTCGCGACGAGCTGACACCCGGCCGCAGTGGCAAGGCCGTGCACGCGCGCCACGACGGGCTGGGGAATGGACTGCATCGTGAGCATGAGCTCGGTGCACGCGTCGAGCAGCGCCCGGATCGACTCGGCATCGGCGCCGGCCAGGTCGCGGAAGTCGTGGCCAGACGAGAACACGGGACCGTTGGCGGCGAGGATCACCCCGCGCGCGTCGCCATCGCCGGCGGCCCGGAACGCGGCGACCAGGTCACGGAGCAGGTCGAGCGACAGGGCATTGCGGCGCTCGGGCCGGTTCATCGTGATCGTCGTGAAGCCGCCCTCGGCCTTGACGAGCACGGAATCGGAGCTCACCGCCACCCCCTCGGGACGCCGGCGAGGGTACCGCCTACACGGTTCCCTGACCTTCCCGCGGTACGGGCTTCTCACGAGTGGGTCACGATGGGGCCACGATCGCGGAGGCGCCGTGCGGCCAGCGAACACCATCCTCGTCATCCGCAGCGTCATCGGAGCGTTGCTCGCCGCCCTCGCCGTCGCCAACTTCGTGACCGGTCGAATCGTGTTCGGCGTCCTCTTCGCCGCGCTCGCGGTCATGAACGTGGTCATGACGGTCTACATCGCCCGCCGGCGGGCTCGGATCGCCCCCCGCTTCCGAGGGTTCGCCGACCGCGCCGACTGCTGACCGGTCGCTAGTCGCGGGCCATGTTGTCGAACTTGGTGAACCGCTCGTTGAACGCGAGCCGGGCCGTGCCGGTGGGGCCGTTGCGGTGCTTCGACACATTGATCTCGGCCTGCCCGCGTTGGTCGGACTCGGGGTTGTACACCTCGTCCCGGTAGATGAAGCACACGACGTCGGCGTCCTGCTCGAGCCCGCCCGACTCCCGGAGGTCGGCGAGCATGGGGCGCTTGTCCTGGCGGTACTCGAGCTGGCGGTTCAGCTGCGACAGCGCCATGACCGGGCAGTCGAGCTCGCGGGCGAGGATCTTCAGCCCGCGGGACAGCTCGGCCACCTCGACCTGCCGGTTCTCCGCCGGGCGGGTTCCGCTCGAGCTCATCAGCTGGATGTAGTCGACGACGATCAGCCCGAGGTCGCCGTGACGGGCCCGCACGCGGCGGGCCTTGGCCCGCATCTCCATCACCGTGCAGTGCGGGTTGTCGTCGATGAAGAGGGGTGCCTCGGCGAGCCGCCCGACGGCGTGGCTCAACCGCGACCAGTCCGACTCGGGGATGTTGCCGGTCCACAGCCGCTTGGCCTCGACCCGGGCCTCGGCCGCCAGCAGGCGCTTCGTGAGCTCAAGGTTGCCCATCTCCATCGAGAAGAACATCACCGGGCGCCGCACCGAGACGGCGACGTTGGCCGCGGCGCCCAACGCAAACGACGTGTTGTGCACGAACATGTCGCCGGCGACGAAGTTGTGCACGTGCGGAACCGTGAGGTCGTACACCTGCTCGTCGCCGTCGTACACGATCGACGCGATCTCGTCCCACCAGATGTCCGACGTGGCGAGGATCTCGAGGTCGCGGGCGTCGAGCACGTCGGCCAGGAGGGCGAGCGTCTCCCGCTGGGGTGAGCGCGTGCCGACGTGCCAGTTGTAGTTGGCGGGCTTTCCGGCCTCCTGCGACACGGACCGCCACGTGCGATCACCCTTGGCCTTGAGGATCAGGCCCCAGAACGTCGCCGGGATCGTGTCGAGGTTGGAGTTGCGACCGCGAGCTTCGAGCGCGTCGAGGACGCGCGTCACCGCTTGCTCCTTGCCGAGGATGCCGATGTCGGCCGCGAAGCGCCGGATCGAGTCGGGGTGGCTCACCTCGAGCTGCCACGACGGGAAGCCGCGCCCGTTGTAGAGCGCCGTCCGGTGCCGGAGCTGCGACGCCACGCCGAACCGGAGCAGGAGGTGCTGCACGCCCCGCGCCAGCCGCTCGGACCGCGACCCGTACCCGATCGCCGCCTGCCCGCCCTTGTGCACAGACGCGTAGCCGTTGGCCGCGAAGAGGCGGTTCAGGAACAGGGCGAGCTGGAGCCGCGGCAGCCGGAACACCGCATCCGGGATGTGGCCGGCGCGCGACTCCCGCTTCCAGAGCCCGTGCCGGCGCAGCAGCGTGGTGACCGGGCTCGGGCGCCCGAGCGGAGTGCCGAGGCGGTGCTCGGTCGGCGAGGCGTGCCGGACCGTGACACCGAGCTTGGCCGCGCACCGCTTCAACTCCAGGAGCACCGACGGCGACCCGGTGCTCATCATCGGCGCGCCGTCGGCGAGACAGCCACTTCCCACGAGGAACGCGAGCATGACCACCTCGGCCTCGGGCTGCTGCTCGTTCCCGAAGACCTCGATCGACCGCGGCGCGGCGACCCGGTCGCCGACGCAGACGTCGGCGAGGGGCTTCCACCCGTCGGCGGTGAGGAACGGATGCGTGATCGTCGTGCGCACGACCCGACCGGTCCGGGTCGTGACCTTGTACACCGGCTTCACGCCGTCGTCGACGAACGCCGAGGGCGTCACCCGGCGGATGCGGAGGTCGTCGTCGAGCGCGAGGACCTGCACCGGGCGACCGGCGCGCCCACGCTCGTAGACCTCCCGGGCGGTGCGCACCGCGCCCGTGTCCGCCTCGACGATCGGCGTGTCCCACGCGACGCATTTCCCCATCGACGGCCGGGCGGCGACGATGACGAGGTTCGAGCGCTGCAACCCCAGCAACAGGGAATCGAGCTCGTGGTAGCCGCTCGGGACGCCCACGACCTCGGACTCCTGGCCGTACATCGACTCCAGCTGATCGAGCGTTGTCTGCAAGGAGTCGGAGATGCCGGCGAGCGACTCGCTGACGCGCCGCTCGGCGACCTCGAACACCATGGACTCGGCGCGGTCGAGCGTCTCGGTGACGTCGTCGGGCGTGTCGTACCCCATCTCAGCGATGTCGCCCGCGACGCCGATGAGCCGTCGCAGCAACGCGAGCTCGTTGACGATGCGCGCGTAGTGACCGGCATTCGCCGACGCCGGCGTCGCCGCCTGGATGCGCAACAGCACGGCGCGCCCGCCAACCGCGTCGAGCAGCTCGGCGCGCCGCAGCTCCTCGGCCACGGTGACCGGATCGACCGGCTCGCCCTGGCCGTACAGGGCCATCACCGCTTCGTGGATGTGAACGTGCGCCGGCTTGTAGTAGTCGCTCGCCTCGACGTGCGCTTCGACGGCGGAGGTGATCGCGTCGCGCGACAGCAGCATCGCCCCGAGGAGCGACTCTTCTGCCTCGAGATTGTGCGGAGGGACGCGCCCCGCCCGCGCCCGTCGCGCGTCATCGATCGCCTGGACCACGCTGCTCCTTTCCTGCCCCCCGTCCTGGCACCGCCGGTCCCCCGATTCCGTGCCCTCGTGCCGCCGCTCCCAGCGCGGCGCCGCTCCGACGAGGTGCCCGGCTCTGCATCCTCGTCGGATCGGCCTGTGGATCGATAGAGCGATTTCCTTGTGGATTCAGGGCTTCGGCCTCCACAACCCCTGGGGACGAACGACCCTCATTGTCCCGGTGGGGTGTGACAGCTACG
>DATFXK010000182.1:0-3385 GCA_035316005.1 Acidimicrobiia bacterium
GGCCAGCCCATGATCACCCAGCCCAGGTCGAGCAGCGGGTCGCCGACCGTCGCCATCTCCCAGTCGACGATCGCCGCCAGACGGGCCGGCGCGCCGTTGGCGAACATCACGTTGGCGAACTGGTAGTCGCCGTGGATGATCCCGGGCTCGTAGACGCTCGGCTTGTGGTGCCGCAGCCAGTCGGCCGCCTCGTCGATCCCGGGTAGCTCCCGGAACTGGAACCGCGACAAGTGCGCGAGCCACCGGTCGACCTGGCGCTCGTGGAAGCCGTCCGGCTTGCCGAAGCCCTCGAGCCCGCGCGCTCGCCAGTCGACCTTCGACAGCTTGGCGATGCCGTCGACGAGCTGGAAGCCGAGCCCCCGCCGCGCCTCGACGTCGGTGTCGAACGGCGCCGGCCACGTCGAGCCCATGCTCATCGGCGACCACCCCTCGATGTGGCCCATCAGGTAGAAGGTGGCGCCGATCACGCCCGTGTCCTCGCACACCGCGATCGCCTCCGGGTGCGGCACGTCGGTGCCGTTCAGCGCCTCGAGCACCCGGTACTCGCGCAACATGGTCTCGTTGCGGCCCGCCGGCACCTCGCGGGGCGGCCGGCGCAGCACGATCCGCTGGTCACCGCGCGAGAACTCGAAGATCTCGTTCGAGGCGCCCCCGCTGACGACGTGGGTCTCGATCGGCTCGCCGGCGCCCGGCAACCCCCGCTCGTCCATCCATCGTGCCAGCGCGTCGGTGTCGACGAGGCCCTCGGTCCTGGCCTCGTCGTCCGCCGACTGGAACAACGCGTCGGTCACAGGTTCCCCACCTCCAGGTCGACCAGGTGCGCGAACTTCGCCCGCGCCTCCGCCCGCCGCTCGGGCAGGTGCGCGGGCGGGAACAGGCCCTCATAAGGCTGGTACTGCTTCAGCACCTGCCGGGCGATCGTCACCTTGTGCACTTCGGTCGGGCCGTCGGCGATGCCCATGATCGGCGCCGCCAACCACATGCCCACGAACGGCATCTCGTTCGACACGCCGAGCGCGCCGTGGATGTGCATCGCCCGGTACACGACGTCGTGCATCACCTTCGGCGTGGCCACCTTCACGCCTGCGATCTCGGTGCGCGACTTGTGCCCACCGACCTGGTCGATCGTCCACGCCGCGTGCAGCACCTGGAGCCGGAACTGGAGCAGCTGGATCCACGACTCGGCGATGGCGTCCTGCACCATCTGCTTCTTCGCCAGCACCTCGCCCTGGGTCTGCCGGCTCAAGGCGCGCTCGCACATCATGTCGAACGCCCGCTGGCACACGCCGATGGTCCGCATGGCGTGATGGATGCGCCCACCGCCGAGGCGCGTCTGCGCGATGACGAATGCCTGGCCCTCTCCGCCCAGCAGGTTCTCGGGCGGGACCCGCACGTCCTCGTAGCGCACGTACGCGTGCGAACCCTCACCCTCGCTCTCACCGCCGAGCCCGACGTTGCGGACGACGTTGACGCCCGGCGTGTCCGTCGGCACGAGGAACATCGACGCACCCTGGTAGACGGGCACGTCCGGGTCAGTGATCGCCATCACGATGGCGAACTTGGCGTAGCGCAGGTTCGACGAGAACCACTTCTCGCCGTTGATGACCCACTCGTCGCCGTCGCGCTCGGCGCGGCACCGGAACTGCTGCGGGTCGGACCCCGCCTGCGGCTCCGTCATCGAGTAGCAGGACGAGATGCGCCCGTCGAGCAGGGGCTGCAGGTACTTCTCCTTCTGCTCCTCGGTGCCGTAGTGGGCGATGATCTCGGCGTTGCCCGAGTCGGGCGCCTGGCAGCCGAAGACGCTGGGCGCCCACGTCGACCGGCCGAGGATCTCGTTCATCAGCCCCAGCTTCAGCTGCCCGTACCCCTTGCCCCCGAGGTCGGGACCGAGGTGGCACGCCCACAGGTCGTGCGCCTTCACCTCGTCCTGGAGCGGGCGCACCACCTTCTCGTGGACGGGATGGTCCTTGTCGTAGACGAGATGCGAGCTGAACGCGAGGTCGAGCGGCTCGATCTCCGTCTGCACGAACTCGCCCATCCAGTCGAGCTTCTCCTGGAACTCGGGCTCGGTGGAGAAATCCCAGGCCATCGTCAACCCCTCGTCGTCGTCGTCGGCGCCGTCACAGCGTCGCCACGTTCACAGTCTGCTTCCCCGCCGCCGTCTCCGCCTCGGTCGGCGTCAGCGTCACCTTGCGCCCGACCAGCTCGTCGCGCTCGATCGACGACAGCACGTCGCCGTCGAGCATCTTGCCGTACGCGCGGTCGCCCTCGGGCAGGTCGCAGACGACGACGCCCCACTCGGGCCCGCCGTCCCTGCCGTGCACCACCGAGTACCCCGCCACCGTGGCAACGCCGTCGTACACGTCGCGGATCGCGCGTTTCCCGTCCGCATCGAGCGTCGCCTGCACGCCCTCTCGGTCAGGGGGCCCGACAACACCCGGCTCCGTCGAGTAGAGGCCGTACACGTGCTTCGTCATGTGCATGCCGACACCGCTCACGAGGCCGTACGACCCGGGATCGCCGCGCAGCACGTCCGCCATGGTCGCGATCGAGTGGGTCATGTAGTCGCTGCCGGCGCCGCCGTGGTATGGCAGCCCGCCGGTGACCGTCAGCAAGCGCGAGTCGCCATCGCCGAGACCGAGCGCGTCACGGGCGAAGTTCACTGAGCTCCCGAAGCAGCTGTACACGTCGAGGTGGGCGACGTCGTCGACGCCGACACCTCCGACGCGCAACGCCTCCCCCGCCGCCGCCGCCATCGCCGGCGAGCGCCACATGTCGTCGTGCTCGGCGACGTAGACAGGATCGGTGGCGTAGCACCAGCCCCGCAGGTACACCCGCCGCTCCGGCGGCACGCCGAGCGCGTCGGCCGCCTCGTGGCTGGCCAGCAACACCGCCGCCGCCATGTCGACGTCCATGATCGACACCATGTACTTCGTGTACGGGTAGCCGACCATGCGGTTCTCGGGCGTGGCGGTGACGATCTCGTCCGCCGACCGCGCCACCCGGAACCACGCGTTCGGGTTCGCCGCCGCCAGCTCGGTGAACGGCTCGAACAGCTCACCGAGCTCCTTGCGGTACTCGTCGAGACCGACGCCCAAGTGCCCGCGGCGGGCGTTGTCGAAGATCGCGAACGTCAGCCACGCCTGGAACACCTCGTGCGCGACCTCGGCGGGATGGAACGGCGCCTCCCAGGGAAACGGCCGCCGCTCCTCCGGCTTGAACCGGTACGGATACCGCTCGCCCCGACGCTTGTACCGGCGCTGGGTCGCCAGCGCCTCGGCGCCGCACACCAACGCGACGTCGAGCTCGCCGGCGAGGATCTGCTCGGCGGCGCCGTTCACGAGCACCTGGGGGGTGGTGCCGCCGATGCCCGAGTAATAGGAGT
>DATFXK010000183.1:0-2214 GCA_035316005.1 Acidimicrobiia bacterium
CGCCCGCGCCGCCCACTGGATCCCGGACCTCAGCGCGGTCGACTTCTGACCCTGACCCGGCGAGACTGTCCGCCGTGGCAGCGACCATGACGATCGCCGACCTCCTCGAGCAGGTCGTCGGGCCGGATCTCCCGATCGCCATCGAGGCGTACGACGGCAGCCGGATGGGGCCGGCGAACGCGCCCGCCACTCTGTCGATCCGGTCGAAGACGGCGTTGCGGCGCATCGTGCAGGCACCGGGCGAGCTCGGGTTCGGGCGGGCGTACGTCGCCGGTGACCTCGACCTCGAGGGCGACATCTTCGCCGCCCTGGAGCTCCGCGACCGCCTCCCCCACCTGAAGCTGCGTCCCGCGCACTTCTTGGCCGCGCTGCGGATCGTCGGCGCAGGCGCGCTCAAGCCGGTGCCTGCCCCACCCGAGGAGGTGCGGCTGCACGGCCGTCGCCACACGAAACAGCGCGACGCCGCCGCCATCTCGCACCACTACGACGTCTCGAACGACTTCTACCGGCGCGTGCTCGGACCGTCGATGACGTACTCGTGCGCGGTGTGGACCGACCCCGGCATCACGCTCGAGGAGGCGCAGGCCAACAAGCACGAGCTCATCTGCCGCAAGCTGGGCCTCGAGCCCGGCATGCGCCTGCTCGACATCGGTTGCGGCTGGGGCGGGATGCTGCTCCACGCCGCCGAGCACCACGGCGTGCAGGCCGTCGGCGTCACGCTGTCGAAGCGGCAGGCGGAGCTGGCGGAGAAGCGCGCCGCCGAGGCGGGCCTCGCGGGCAAGGTCGAGGTGCGCTACCAGGACTACCGCGACGTCGACGACGGCCCCTACGACGCCATCAGCTCGATCGGCATGTTCGAGCACGTCGGGTTGCGGCAGCTCGCGGTCTACTTCGAGCGCTGTTACGAGCTGCTCCCACGCGGCGGCCGTCTCCTCAACCACGCCATCAGCCGGCCGCCTGGCGTCACGGGATCGACGGCCGACGGCCGGACGCGCTTCGCGCGTCGCAGCTTCATCGACCGGTACGTGTTCCCCGACGGCGAGCTGCACGAGATCGGCAGCGTCGTCTCGGCGATCCAGCGGGCCGGCTTCGAGGCACGCCACATGGAGACGCTGCGGGAGCACTACGCGCTGACGCTGCGCGCGTGGGTGGGGAACCTCGAGGCGAGCTGGGACGAGTGCGTCGCCGACGCCGGCGTGGCCCGGGCCCGCATCTGGCGGCTCTACATGGCGGCGTCGGTGCTGCAGTTCGAGGCCAACCGGACCCAGGTGCACCAGGTGCTGGCAACGAAGACCGACGGCGGTCGCAGCGGCCTCCCCCTTCGCCCTCGATTCGAGTAGCGCGCTAGCCCGGCGGGAAGCGCGCCTGCAGCCACTCGAGCACCTGCTGCGCGGCCTCTTGCCCGGCGGGAGTGAGCGCGCCGGATTTCTCCTGGTCGAAGGACGGACCAGCGCCCGGGACCAGCGTGAGCGTGACGTCCTTCCCCGCGCCCTGGAGCGCGTCGCGGAAGCTCGTCGCCGACTGGACGGCGGGGTTGTCCAACTCCCCGGCGTAGAGCAACGCCGGACCGGCGGCGCCGGCGGCCTGCGCGATCGAGTTCGCGGCGGCGTACCGCTCCTTCACCTGCGGGTTCGGGCTGTCGGGCGGTCCGCCGTAGTACCGCGCCTGGTCGCTCCGGCTGCCGTCGTACCGACCGGAGAAGCCGACGAACGCGGCGGGTGCGTCACCGACGAGGACCTGCGCACCGAGGGCGGCGCCGGCGTCGAACCCCTGCACGACGACGCGGTCCGCGTTGACCCCAAGCTGATCCGCATTGTCCCGTAGATACTGCACCGCCGCCTTCACATCGTCCTGCGGCTTCGGGTAGACGGGCGAGGGCGTGCTCGGCTTCGCGAGCGTGTAGTCGATCGCAAGCGACGCGTAGCCGTGCGCCGCGTAGAAGTCGGCCCAGCCGCGCATCTGTTTGCGGCTTCCCGTGGATCCGTCGCCTCCGTGCACCAGGACGACGCTGGTGGCCTGGTGCTGGCGAGGGACGACGAGGTCTCCACGCTTCGGCGCTCCCTCCGGCGCGTACACGACGGTTCTGTGCGTGACCTTGCCGGGCTTCGTCGTGCTCGTCGTGGGCTTCGTCGTGCTCGTCGTGGGCTTCGTCGTGCTCGTCGTGGGCTTGGTCGTACTCGTGGTGGGCTTGGTCGTGCTGGTGGGAGCGGCGGT
>DATFXK010000184.1:0-2208 GCA_035316005.1 Acidimicrobiia bacterium
CTCCGGTGGCGTCCATACTCCGGTGCGCGGATCGTCGAGCACCTCCCCGTCGAGCACCACGTGTCCCGAGTCGAGCGGGATCAATCCCGCGATCACACGCAGAACCGTCGTCTTGCCGGCGCCGTTCGGACCGAGGAGCACTACGGTCTCGCCCGGTGCCGCGTCGAGCGCGAGGTCGAGCGCCAGCGGCCCGAGTTTCAGAACCACGGCCGCGTCGAGGCTCATGCCGGGAACCAGCGATCGCGCAGCGAGACGAGCATGACGATCGACACCGCGAGCAGCACGAGGCTCAGCGCGATCGCTCCACCGAGATTGGTCTGCAGCTCGACGAAGATCGCCAGCGGCATCGTCTGCGTCTTGCCCTGCAGGTTGCCGGCGAAGAGGATCGTCGCGCCGAACTCGCCCAGGGCTCGCGCCCAGGTCAGCGCGGCGCCGGCGACGAGCGACGGCGCGATGAGCGGGAGCACGACCCGGCGGAAGGTGGTGAACCGCCGGGCGCCGAGCGTGGCCGCCGCATCCTCGTAGCGGGTGTCGAGGGAACGGAGACCGGCCTCCACCACGATCACGAAGAAGGGCATGGCGACGAACGCCTCGGCGAGGATCGCCCCCCAGGTGGTGAACGGGAGTGTGACGCCCAACCAGTCGTCGAGGTACTGGCCAACGAGGCCGCGCCGGCCGAAGGCGAGGAGCAGCGCCACGCCGCCCACCACGGGCGGCAGCACCATCGGGAGCAGGACGAGGGCGCGCACGAGGCGTCGCCCCGGAAGGTCGGTGCGGGCCAGGACCCACGCCAGGGGGAGGCCGAGGGCGAAGGCGAGCACGGTCGCGCCCACCGAGCAGACGAGAGAGAGCCGCAGCGCGTCCCGCACGACCGGGTCGGTCAGGTCGCCGGCCAGCTCCGACCACGGCGCGCGCTGGATGAGCCCGATGAGCGGGATGACGAAGAACGCGACGGCGACCGCGGCGAGGACGGCGACGACGACCGGCGGTCGCCGCCGGCGGTGTCTCACGGCGGTAGGAACCCGAACTTCCTGAGGGTCTTCTGGCCTTCCTTCGACATGACGAACTGCTCCCACGCCTTCGCCGCCGTCGCGTTCTGACTCGACTTCACGACCGCCATTGGGTACGTCGCGATGACGTTCACCTTGTCGGGGATCTTGACGCCGCGTGTCGTTCCCTTCGCGGCCTTCACGTCCGTGACGTACACGATGCTCGCGTCGGCCTCACCGATCGAGACCTTGCTCAGTGTCGCCTTCGCGTTCTCTTCCTTCGAGGCGGGCGTGATGCTGACCCCGGCCTTCGAGCGCGATTCGGCGGCGTACTTTCCGCACGGGACCTGATCCGCGCACAGGACGACGACCAGCCCCGACTTCTGGAGGTCGGAGAGGCTCTTGATCTTCTTCGGGTTACCCTTCTCTACCGCGATCTCGAGCCGATTCTTCGCGAAGACCACCGGCGGCGGCGTCGCCGTTCCGGCGCCGATGGTCTTGTTGAGGTTGTCCTCGTCGGCCGACGCGAACACGTCGGCGGGCGCGCCTTGGTTGATCTGGGTGGCGAGGTTGGACGACGCGTCGTAGTTGAACTTGACGTCGACGTCCGAGTACTTCTTCTCGAACTGCTTCGCGATGGCGTCGAAGGACTCGGTCAACGAGGCCGCCGCGAACACGGTGATCTCGCCGGACGGCTTCTGACCCCCCGCGCCGGCGGGTTGAACACCGGCGAGGAGTGCGGCCACGCCCGCGAGTGCGACGATCGCTCGTTTCATCGTGCCCCCGGTACCTCGATGACGACGTTGGTCGCCTTCACGGAGGCGACCGCGAGCGTTCCCGGCTCGAGGCCGAGTTCGTCGGCCGCCTCGCGGGTCATCAGCGACACCATTCGGTGCGGTCCGGCGCGCATCTCGACCTGCGCCGCCACTTTGTCCTTGACCACGCGGGTGACGATCCCCGTGAGGCGGTTGCGGGCCGACTCGCTCACGATGGCGCCGGGCTCGGGCGCCGCCTCCTGCTCGGCCGCGAACGCCGCCAGCGCCGCCCCGTCGACCAGCCGCTGGCCGCCCTCCGTGCGCGTGGTCGCCAGGCGGCCCTCGTCGGCCCAGCGGCGCACAGTGTCGGCGCTCACCCCGAGCAGGTCCGCCGCCTGCCCGATCCGAAGCTCGCTCACGCAGGAGATCCTACGCAGAAACCTCGGATCTGCGGCCAGAAACGA
>DATFXK010000185.1:0-3947 GCA_035316005.1 Acidimicrobiia bacterium
GGGGCGTCGTCCCCGCTCCGGGCGAGCCGCTTCGGGATCCCACCCTCGGCGCTCATGACGTCGACGGCGGGGCCGCCGCGCCCCTCGTCGCGGGCGAAGGCGATTCTCCCGTTGCGGCCGGGGAAGGGGGCGCCGGCGGGCGCGGCGGCGATCGCCGACGCGCTCACCCCGGCGA
The DNA here is from genome assembly GCA_035316005.1 of Acidimicrobiia bacterium. Lineage (GTDB taxonomy): Bacteria > Actinomycetota > Acidimicrobiia > IMCC26256 > JACDBD01 > JALZAA01. Next base: position 176 of record DATFXK010000185.1, read on the forward strand.
AAAGGCCGAGCATCGTCAACAGGCGCGCCGCCACGCCCGAGCGTTCTACTGCACGGCGTCGCGTTCGACAGGTGTCCCGGGGTCCCGGCCCCACTCGGCCCAGGACCCGTCGTAGACGCGGGCGGCGTCGCGACCCAAGGCGTACGTGAGCACGAACCACGTCGTGCACGCCCGGGCGCCGATCGTGCAGTACGTGATCAGGTCGTCGTCGCCGTCGGTCGCGATCGGGGCGTACAACCGTCGCAGCTCGGCGGCCGACCTGAACGCGCCCTGCGCGTCCTGCAGCCCGTCGGCGGGGACGAGCACCGCGGACGGGATGTGCCCGGCGCGTCCGCCGTCCTCCATGCCCCCCGACGGCCAGAACCGCTCCCCTGCGTACTCGGCCGGGCTGCGCGTGTCGACGATGACGCGGTGCCGGTCGGCGATCGCTCGGCGGACATCGTCCAGCCCGACCCGGATGCGGTCGTCCTCGTCCGGGAGCGGGTAGGTCGCACGCGCCGGTGACGCGACGTCGGCGGTCCACGGGCGGCCTTCCTCCCGCCACGTCTCGCGGCCGGCATCGAGGACGCGCACGTCGTCGTGCCCGAACAGCTTCATCAACCAGAAGCCCAGGGCTGGGGCATAGCCGTAGAAGACGACCGTCGAGTCGGGGCCGATGCCCGACCGCTCGACGACCTCCCGGATCGCGGCCCGGTCGACGAGCCGGTAGTCGGCGTCCTTGAGCTCCCTGTAGATGTCCCACAGCGTCGCGCCGGGGATGTGGCCTTCCCGGAACCGAGCCGGGCTGACGTCCACCTCGACGACCCGCAACGCGGGATCGCCGAGGTGCTCCGCGAGCCAGTGCGCGTCGACCAGCACCTCGCGCACCCAATCGCGTGCGCTCCGCGCCTGGGCTGCCGTCGTCTCCATGGACCCTCCCTGGGTGCGCTATTCGAATTGGATCCAACCGAGCAGGTCCTCCCGCCCGACCTGCTGGAGGAGGGCCGGATGATCGGTCCGCATGTGCTCCCGGATCCGGTCGACGACCTCGTCGTCGCTCTCGCCTCGGGCGACGAACCCACACTCACACCTGATCAGCCTGGGCATCTCGGACCTCCCCTGAGCGGTTGTACGACGGGGGTGTTGCCACAATGTTGGAGTGACCTTGGCGGCCGCGGGGATCACCCGTGTCCAGCTCTGCGGTCCGCTCGTCGTCGAGCGAGGCGACGAGCGCCTGGAGACCCGCCTGCCCGGGCGCCAAGGACGGATGCTCTTCGGCTATCTGGCGATCAACCGCCACCGCCGGGCCGCCCGCGACGAGCTCGTCGCCGCCGTGTGGCCGAACGATCCACCCCCGGCGGCCGACGGCGCCCTCAACGCCCTGCTGTCGAAGATGCGACGGGCGCTGGGCGCCGACGCCGTCGACGGGCGCTCGAGCCTCCGCCTCCGTCTCGACGGCGCCTCTGTCGACGTCGAGGCGGCGACGGAGGCGATCCACCGCGCCGAGTCGTCGGTTGCGCTGGCGGACTGGCGCCGGGCCTGGGGGCCGTCCCTCGTGGCGCTGTTCGTCGCCGAACGCGAGTTCCTCCTCGACGAGGACGCGGAGTGGATCGACGTCGAGCGTCGACGGCTCGCCGAGCTCCGCCTGCGCGCCCTCGAGTGCTACGGGACGGCGGGGCTCGGCATCGGCGGCACCGAGCTGGTGGCGGCGGTCCGCGCCGGCCGCCGGCTGGTCGAGCTCGCGCCGCTGCGCGAGAGCGGGTACCGGTGCCTCATGCAGGCGCTCGCGGCCCAGGGCAACTCGGCGGAGGCGCTTCGCGTCTACAGCGGCCTGTGCGACACGCTGCGCGACGAGCTGGGTGTGTCGCCGAGCGCGGACACCCGCTCCGTCTACGAGCAGCTCGTCGCGACGTGACCCTTCCCGTCGAAAATCGACGAGACGCCATCCGAGGTGCTGCGAGCATGCCGCTATGCGGTACCGGGAGGCGACGGCCGAGGACGCCGACGCCATCGCGCAACTGCACGCCGACAGCTGGCGGCGCAACTACCGCGGTGCGTTCAGTGATGCGTTCCTCGACGGTTCTGTCGTCATAGAGCGTCGCAGCGTGTGGGCGGAACGCCTGACGCGCCCTGCAGCAGCCACGTACACCGTCGTCGCGGAGCAGGACGCCGTCGTCGTCGGCTTCGCGCACACGGTCTTCGACGACGACCCGACCTGGGGCGCGCTCGTCGACAACCTGCACGTGGTCCACGGCCTCAAACGCCACGGGGTCGGCCGTCACCTGATGGCGGCCTCCGCACGGGCCGTCGCCGGGCGAGCACACCAAACCGGGCTGTACCTCTGGGTGCTCCAACAGAACACCGCCGCGCAGGCGTTCTACGACGCGATCGGCGGCAGACGTGTCGGCCATGGGGTGTCGGAGCCGCCGGGCGGGGGCACGGCGCCCACGTTCCGGTACGCATGGCCCGATCCGGCCGCGCTCCTCCGCTCCTCAGGAGGCGCTCCCGCCATCTGATGGCCCGCAGCCGCGACGGTTGCCCATACTGAGATCGGCACACATCGCAGACACTGGAGGTCCGATGGTCTTGGCGATCATCACGGTTGTCCTGTGCGTTCTCGGCTTCCCTTTCGCAGTCACCATGGCGTACCTCATCGAACCAAAGGCGTAGACCGGCAGGCTCCCGCCATCTGATGGTCCGTCAGAACGTGTTCTAATCTCGGGTCGTGGAGTTCAACCTCGCCGACCTCTTCGAGCACGCGGCGGACCACTTCGGCGAGCGGGAGTACGTCGTGTGCGACGGCAAGCGCCGCACCTACAGAGAGATGGAGAAGCGGGCCAACCGGCTCGCCCACCACCTGGCCGCCCAGGGTGTGGGGCCCGGCGACCACGTCGGGATCTACGCCTACAACTCGGTGGAGTGGGTCGAGACGCTGTGGGCGGTGTTCAAGCTGCGGGCAGTGTGGGTCAACATCAACTACCGCTACGTCGAGGACGAGCTCCGCTACCTGTTCGACAACGCCGATCTCGTTGCCCTCGTGTTCCAGCGCGAGTTCGCGCCCCGCGTGGCGGGCGTGCGCGCAGAGTTGCCGATGCTGCGCCACGCCATCGTCATCGAGGACGGCAGCGGCGCCGACTTGAGCGGTCTCGATGCCATCGACTTCGAGGAGGCGATGGCCTCCGGCTCGCCCGAGCGCGACTTCGGGCCCCGCTCCCCCGACGACCGCTACATCCTCTACACGGGCGGCACGACGGGCATGCCCAAGGGCGTCGTGTGGCGCCACGAGGACGTCTTCTTCGCGCTCGGGGGCGGCATCGACGTGGTCGGCGGCGGCAAGGTCGATCGCCCCGAGGCGATGGTCGAGAAAGGACAGGCGCAGGGTCCCACGACCTCGTTGCCGATCGCGCCGCTGATGCACGGCGCCACCCAGTGGGGCGTCATGGGCGGCAGCTTCGTCGGCAACAAGATCGTGCTGGTGTCGAAGTTCGACGCGCACCGCGTGCTGCAGCTCGTCGGCGAAGAGGACGTCAACATGATCATGATCACCGGCGACGCCATGGGCCGGCCGCTCATCGAGACGATCCAGCGGCGCGGTGACGACTACGACCTGTCGTCGCTCGTCGCTGTGGGCAGCACCGCCGCCGTGTTCTCACCGTCGGTGAAGGACCAGTTCTTCGAGTCCCTTCCGAACCTCGTGCTCTCGGACGCAGTCGGCTCGTCGGAAGGCGGCGCCAACGGGTACACGCTCGTGCAGAAGGGCAACACGGCGATGAAGGGCGGGCCGACGGTGAAC
>DATFXK010000186.1:0-9103 GCA_035316005.1 Acidimicrobiia bacterium
CTCGTGCCAGAGGCCGAGCTGGAGTCCGCTGCGAGCGAGCTCGCGGCCGCGATCGCGGCGCAGCCGCCGCTGGCGCTCGAAGGCGCCAAGCGGGCCATCGACGCCGCCGGCACCGTCCCGACGCGCGACGGCTTGCGGGTCGAGGCCGAGCGCCAGGCCGTGTGCCTGCGCTCCGACGACATGAAGGAAGCGATCGCCGCGTTCGTCGAGCGGCGGCCGCCGAGCTACCAGCGTCGCTAGCGGGCGGAAGATGGACGCGTTCGTCGTTCGCGCCGGCGGGCCGCTGTCGGGCACCGTGCGGGTGTCAGGCGCGACCAAGAACGCCGGGTTGAAGCAGATGGCGGCGGCGTTGCTCGCGCCCGGTGTGACCGTGCTGCGCAACGTCCATCCCGTCCTCGACCTCGACGCGATGCTCGACGTGATGCGCGCCATAGGGGCCGACACCCGGTGGACGGGCGACCACGAGCTCACGATCGACGCCACCGGGCCCCTGGAACCGGAGGCCCCGTACGAGCTCGTGACGCGCATGCGGGCGTCCATCAACGTGTTGGGACCACTGCTGGCGCGGTGCGGCGAAGCGCGGGTCGCCATGCCCGGCGGCGACAACATCGGCAGTCGGAAGCTCGACATGCACTTCCGCGGTCTGCAGGCGATGGGCGCCGAGCTCGAGATCGTGCACGGGCTCATCGAGGCGCGGTGCGAGGCGTTGTGCGGCGCCCGCGTCGTGCTCGACTTCCCGAGCGTCGGCGCCACCGAGAACCTGCTGACGGCGGCCGTGCTCGCGAAGGGGCAGACCGTGCTCGACAACGCCGCGCGCGAGCCCGAGATCACGGACCTCGCCGCCTTCCTCAACCGCATGGGCGCGCAGATCGAGGGCGCGGGGTCCTCGACGATCGAGATCGAGGGCGTCGAGCACCTGACCCCGGTCGAGAACGAGATCATGGGGGACCGCATCGAGGCCGGGACCATCCTCATGGCCTGCGGCGCGGCCGGCGGCGAGGTCACCATCGAGGGCACGCGCCTCGAGCACCTCGAGATGGTGGCGCTGAAGCTCGGCGAGATGGGCCTCGAGGTGTCGCCGACGCCGGACGGCCTGCGGGCCCGCCGCGACGAGCGGATGCACGCCGTCGACGTCGCCACGCTGCCGTACCCCGGCTTCGCCACGGATTTCATGCCGCTGGTCGTGGCGCTGCTCGCCACCGCCGAAGGGTCGGCCATCGTCACCGAGAACGTGTTCGACAACCGCTTCGGGTTCGTCGACGAGCTCCACCGCATGGGCGCCGACATCCGCAACGAGGGTCGTCACGCGGTCGTGCGCGGTGTCGACCGGCTGTCGGGCGCGCCGGTCCGCGCTCAGGACGTGCGAGCGGGTGCCGCCCTCGTGGTCGCCGGCCTCGCCGCCGACGGCGAGACCCTCGTGCTCGATCCCTTCCACGTGGACCGCGGCTACGCCGACCTCGCCGGGCAGCTGCAGGCGCTCGGCGCCTACGTCCGCCGGGTCCGGCCCGGCTGACCCGGAGGTTCCTGCCGCCACGGGAAGGCGTGGGAGAATGGAGGCGTTGGACCGGAAGACCCGGTCCGAGCCACGCAGCGGAGCACTTCATGCCGACCGACACCGACACCGACGACCGGGAAGCCGGCGTCCTCGAGGCCATCGACGCCATTCGCCCTGCGCTGCAGAGCGACGGGGGCGACATCATCTTCAACGGCATCGACGCCGACGGCGCCGTCCACGTGACGCTCGTCGGTGCGTGCGGCTCCTGCCCGGTGTCGATGATGACGCTCAAGGCCGGCGTCGAGCGGATCATCATGGACCGGGTGCCGGGGATCACCGAGGTGATCTCCGAATAGCGCCCTCCGACAACCCACCCGCGCTCGTCGAAGCGGCCCGGCAGGGCGATCGCGCCGCCATCGCCAAGCTGATCTCCCTCGTCGAGGCGGGGGGCGACGCCGCCACCGACGCCGTCGGCCGGCTGTACCTGAGCACCGGGAGTGCGTACACGGTCGGCGTGACCGGCGCGCCCGGGTCTGGCAAGTCGACCCTCACCGACAAGCTGATCGGGCTCATCCGCGCCGCCGGCACCGAGGTGGGCGTTCTGGCGATCGACCCGAGCAGCCCCTTCACCGGCGGGGCCATCCTCGGCGACCGCGTTCGTATGCAGGACCACGCGACCGACGAGGGGGTGTTCATCCGCTCGATGGCGACCCGCGGCCACCTCGGCGGGCTGTCGCTCGCGACGCCGCAGGCGGTACGTATCCTCGACGCCGCCGGGAAGCCGTGGATCATCATCGAGACGGTCGGTGTCGGTCAGGTCGAGGTCGAGGTGGCGGGGGCGGCCGACACCACCGTCGTCGTCGTCAACCCGCGCTGGGGTGACGGCGTGCAGGCCAACAAGGCCGGCCTCCTCGAGATCGCCGAGGTGCTCGTCGTGAACAAGGCCGATCGCGACGGCACCGACGACACCGTGCGCGACCTGGAGGTCATGCTCGAGCTGGCAGGCGAGCGCGACTGGCGCCCGCCCATCGTGAAGACGGTCGCGACCGATGGTCGCGGTGTCCACGAGCTGTGGCGGGCGATCCTCGACCACCGCGCGCACCTCGAAGCCGACGGACGCCTCGAGAGACGGCGCGATGCACGGCTGCGCGGCGAGCTGCGCGCCATCGTGCACGAACGGCTGCGAGCGGGGGCGGAAGAGCGCTGCCGCGGCGAGCTGTTCGACCGGCTCGTGGAGCAGGTCGCCGCACGGGAGCTCGACCCATACGCCGCTGCCGACGAGCTGCTGCAGATCTAACCTGCTCACGGTGACAGTGCACCCCCTGGCGGTGATGCTGCTCGCGGCCGCGCACGGCGACCATCCGCCGCCCGACGGCTTCGTCGAGGTCCTGCCGTCGCCGGGCGGCCCGGCCGACGCCATCGTCGACTTCACCGCCCACCTCGTCGTCGCGGCCGACGTTCCCGCCGACGACATCCTCAACGCCCTTCCCTCGGGGGAGCTGTCGGCGTGGACCCACCCGTCCTTCCAGCTCTGGCTCGCGCAACGGTTGGGCACCAAGCCCGGGAGCCGCGACCTCGTGATGGCAGCGCCGGCGGCGGACGACGCCGACCTCGAGCTCACGCGGCGCGACGACCTCGGCGGTCACAACCGCGTCAAGCGCGCCGCTCGCCACCGGACCGACCTGACAGTGTTCACGGATGCCGAGGAGCTCGGGGTGCTCGTGATCGGCCGCGGCCTGGCCGGTCGTCTGGAGTGCGCGTTCGAGGTCGAGCCGGCCGCCCGCCATCGTGGGCTCGGACGCCGGCTGGCGCTGGCGGCGCGCACGTTCGTCCCGGAGGACGGGGCGATCTTCGCCCAGGTCGCGCCGGGCAACGTGGCATCCGTGCGCGCGCTGCTGTCCGCCGGGTTCCGTCCCATCGGCGGTGAGGTGCTGTTCGCGCGCGAGGCGTAGGCAAGATCTCGACAGGGGAGAGGCGCATGCCGGAGAACGTCACCATCGATCGGCGCGGCGACGGCGTCGCCGCCGTGCGCGTGGACCGCCCGCCGCTCAACGCGTTGTCCGGAGCGCTGCTCGACGAGCTCGCGTCCGCCGCCCGTGAGCTCGGCGAGGAATCGGGCGTGAAGGCGGTCGTCCTGCTCGGCGGCGCGAAGGCCTTCGCCGCCGGAGCGGACATCAGCGAGTTCGGAGGGCCGGACGAGGCGCGTGCCATCAGCGGGCGGTTCCGGGCCGCGTTCGACGCCATCGGGGAGATCCCGCGTCCGGTCATCGCCGCGATCAACGGCGTCGCGCTGGGCGGCGGCCTCGAGCTGGCACTGGCCTGTGACCTCCGCATCGCCGCCGACAACGCGCGCGTCGGGCAGCCGGAGACCCTCCTCGGCGTGATGCCCGGCGCGGGGGCGACCCAGCGGCTGCCCCGTCTGATCGGGCCGGCGCGGGCGAAGGAGCTCATCTGGAGCGGCCGGCAGGTGAAGGCGGACGAGGCGCTCGCCATCGGTCTCGTCGATCGCGTCGTTCCGGCCGCCGGGCTCGAGGACGCCGCGCTGGCGTGGGCGGCGTCGTTCGCGTCCGGAGCCGTCGTCGCCATGGGCGTGGCCAAGATCGTGATCGACGGCGGCCTCGACGGCCGGCTCGACGTCGGTCTCGATCTCGAGACCGAGGCGTTCGCCGAGGTGTTCGGGACCGAGGACGCCGCCACCGGCGTCCGCAGCTTTCTCGAGCACGGTCCCGGGAAGGCGAAGTTCGCCGGACGTTGAGACGTCGTCAGCGCGGCTGCGAACGCGGGGGTGTTCAGTCGGGTGGGACCGACCACGTCCTCGTCGTCCTCGATCACCACTGCCAGAAGAAGGGCAAGCCCGAGCAGGACGTCACCTCGCATTTCTGGACGGTGAAGGACGGCCGGTTCTCCGAGTTCCGCGAGCTGCCCGACGACAAGGACCAGTTCACGGCCGGCCTGGTCGTGAGGCTCTAGCCGGCCTCTCCACCGGCCTCCCGGAGCCGGGAGGCGGCCAGCTCCGGTGGCGTCGTGTTCACGAGGATGCCGGTGCCCTCCTCGAAGCCGGCGACGACGGCGATCCGAGTCTGCACCTCGACGTACCAGTGGAACGCGTCGGGCGCGACGCCGAGAGGCGCCGTGTGCACGACGAGGTTGTAGGGCGCGTCACCGAGGACGGCCGCGAGCCGGCCGAGCGTGCTCCGTGTGGTCTGCGCGACCGCCTCGACCTGCGCGTCGCCGGCGTCCTCGAAGCGTGCCCCGGGAGCCCGGAGCGCGACCCGGAACTCGAACGGCGTGCTCGCGGCGTGCGGGCACCACGACGGCGCCGCCCCGTCGAGGACGCGCTGCGCCTCGCCGGCGCGCTCGAGATCGCCGAGGACGAGGTCGCCGGCGGCCGCCTCGCCCCGGCCGACGGCGTGCTCCACCGCCGGAGGCACGAAGTCGAGCGCCACGAGCTGGGCGTGCGGATGCTCGATGGACGCGCCGGCGGCGGCGCCGTGATTGATCACGACCTGCACGAACGCGCGTCCGGCGCGCAGGTGGTGGCGGGCGCGATCTCGCAGGATGGTGAGCACCTCTGCGGCCTGCGCCTCGTCGAGCTGCGCAAACGACCGATCGTGCGCGGGAGAGAGGACGGCGACCTCGTGCGCGCCAGTGGCGCCCGGCCCCGCGTCTTCGCCGCCGACGATGGGATAGAGGTTCGGCACGACGCGCACGCGCCATCCCGGCGTCTCGGGCGCGCCGTCGCCGGTCCGCTCGACCTCCGGCGGGGTCATGTGCTCGTGGCCGGGACAGAAGGGACAGTCGGCGGGCCTGTTCCCGGCATCACCGCGTGCCGGCGCAAACGTGTGTGGACGCGCCGCGCGCCCCGGTGCGAGGAGCACCCATCGACCGGCCAGCTCGTCACGGCGCAACTCGGGCATGGGGTCGAGGCTAGAGGGGTGCCGTAGCCTGGGTCTGTGACGCGCATCCCGACGGTACGAGTGGTGATCCTCGGCGGCGGTCCGGCCGGCAACACGTGCGCGACCGTGGCGGCCATGCTGGGAGCGCAGGTCACCATGGTCGAGCGCGACGTGATCGCCGGCGCCGCCCACCTGTGGGACTGCATCCCGTCCAAGTCGATGATCGCCACGGGGGGCGAGCTGGCCGAACTGGCCCGCGCCCACGTGATGGGCCTGCGCGCCGAAGGCGACGTCGACCTCGACGCGCTCCGGGAGCGGGTGTCGTCGATCGAGCAGAAGCTCCACAACTCGGTCGTGGAGCTGCTCGAGTCGCAGAAGGTCCGGCTGCTCCGGGGCACGGGGCGGCTGAAGGGCCCCCACGAGATCGTCGTCGAGACCGCGAGCGGCATCGAGGAGCTCGAAGCCGACTTCATCGTGATCGCCACCGGGTCGCGTCCCCGCGTGCCCGAGTTCGCGCCGGTCGACGGCGAGCGGGTACTCACGACCCGCCAGGCGTACCCGCCCCCCGAGCTGCCGGAGCACATCGTGGTGATCGGCTCCGGCGTCACCGGCGTCGAGTTCACCCACATGTTCGACGCCCTTGGCTCGAAGGTGACCCTGCTCGTCTCCCGCCAGCAGGTGCTGCCGCTCAAGGACCCGGAGGTCGCGGCCGCACTCGAGGAGGAGTTCATGCGCCAGGGCGTCACGCTCCTCAAAGGCGCGCGCGCCTCCGGCATCGAGCGCACGGGCGACACGGTCCGTGTCATCTGCGAGGACGGGCGGGTCGTCGACGGATCGCACGCCGTGCTGGCCGTCGGGTCGATCCCGAACAGCGAGGATCTCGGGCTCGAGGAAGCCGGCGTCGAGGTCGACGAGGGTGGCTACATCCCGATCGACCATCACTGCCGCTCGGAGGTGGAGCACATCTACGCCGCCGGTGACGTGTCCGGGAAGCTCCCGCTCTCGTCGGTCGGGGCGATGCAGGGGCGCAAGATCGCCGAGCACCTCATGGGCCTGCACAACCGGCCCCACCGGCACCTCGACTACGACAAGGCGGCGCAGGCCGTCTTCACCGATCCCGAGATCGCCGAGGTCGGCCTGGCCGAAGCGGAGGCGTTCTCGGTGGGCAGGAAGATCCGCGTGACCAAGGTGCCGTTGTCGTCGAACGCCAAGGCGCACATCAAGGGCGACCCGCGCGGGTTCGTGAAAATCCTGTCCGACCCGGCGACCGGCGTCGTCCTCGGCGGGTCCATCGTCGGTCGCAACGCCGCCGAGCTGATCAGCGTGCTCGCGGTCGCGGTCACGAACGGGCTGACGACAGGCGACATCGTCGACTCGCTGCTCGTGCACCCGACACTGTCCGAGTCGCTCGCCGAAGCGGCGTCGTAGAAGGCCGGGTCAGGCCAGCAGCTCGCCCCGGGTGACGGTCACGGCGCGACCGCCGAGCACGGTCCGCTCGCCGTCGACGCGTACGCTCACGACCCCGCCCCGGGCCGACGCCTGGAAGCCCGTCAGCTCGGTCGTCCCGAGACGGTCGGCCCAGTACGGCCCGAGGGCGCAGTGGGACGAGCCCGTCACGGGATCCTCGTCGATGCCGAACTTGGGGCCGAAGCAGCGCGAGACGAAGTCGTACGCCGGGTCGTCGGCGCGCGCGGTGAGCACGGCGATGTCGAACGACGCGAGCCGCGAGAAGTCGGGCCGGACGCCGCGCACCGCGGTCGCGTCGGCCACCTCGAGGACCCAGCCGACACGGCCACGCGACGCGACGGCTTCGGCCAGACCGAGGGCGTCGAGGAGGCCGGGCTCGGGCTGGGCCGGCGTGACGGGATCGGCGGGGAAGTCCAGCTCCACCTCGTCGCCCGACCGGGACGCGGTGAGCACGCCGCTGCGCGTCTGGAAGCGCGCCGCCGTGTCCGCCGGCAGGCGGTTCGTGTCCCAGAGCACGTGGGCGGTGGCCAGCGTGGCGTGGCCACACAGGTCGACCTCGACCGTCGGCGTGAACCACTGCAACGCGAACCGTCCCGGGCCCTCTCCGTCGAGCGCGTGCACAAACGCGGTCTCGGACAGGTTCATCTCGGCGGCGACGGCCTGCATCCACGCCGGGTCCGCCGGGCGTTCGAGGAGGCACACGGCCGCCGGGTTCCCGGTGAAGGGCCCCGACGCGAACGCGTCCACCTGGAACAGGGGCGCGCCCACGACCCGGCTACTCGATCACGATCAGCACGTCGCCGGTGCCGACCGTGTCACCGGCCGCGACGCGGACCTCCTTCACCGTCCCACCCTGCTCCGCGTTGATGTGGTTCTCCATCTTCATCGCCTCGAGCACGAGCAGCGACTGGCCCGGCTCGACCGCGTCTCCTTGCGCGACGAGCACCTTCACGATCGTGCCCTGCATCGGCGCGCTGACGGTCCCGCCTCCGGCGCCGCCACCACCGGCCGAGAGCTTCGGCTTGTTGACCCGACCGCCCCGCGGCGCGCCCTGCGTTCGCGTCTCGCCGGCGGCCGGCACCTCGGGCAGCCACACCCGCACCGAGAACCGCTTGCCGTCGACCTCGACAGGGATGGTGCGCTCCTCGAGCGGCACGGCCTCCGCCTCCCCGCCGGCATGCGAGGCGACGAGCGCGGGCTCGGCGGCCGCGCCCGTGAGCAACGCCGGGTCGACCTCTTCCTCGACCCAGCGGGTCGAGTGGTTGCCGGCGACGAAGTCGGGATGATCGAGCAGCGCGACGTCGGCGGGCACGGTTGTTCGCACTCCGCCCACCTCGAGCTCCCCGAGTGCCCGCAGCATCCGTCGGATCGCCGCCTTGCGGTCGGCGCCCCACACGACGAGCTTGCCGACCAGGTTGTCGTAGAACTGCGAGATCGTGTCGCCCTCGTCGTATCCGCCGTCCCAGCGCACGCCGGGACCGCTGGGCACGCGCAGCCGCGTGATCGTGCCCGGTGAGGGGAGGAACTTCTTCGCCGGGTCCTCGGCGTTGATCCGGCACTCGATCGAGTGGCCGCGACGCTCGATCGACTCCTGCGTGAACGACAGGCGTTCGCCGGCCGCCACGCGGAGCTGCTCGGCGACCAGGTCGAGCGAGGTGACCATCTCCGTCACGCAGTGCTCCACCTGCAAGCGCGTGTTCATCTCGAGGAACCAGAACTCGCCGTCCTGGTACAGCATCTCGACGGTGCCGGCGTTGACGTAGCCACACGCCTTGGCGACCTTGACGGCGGCTTCGCCCATGGCGGTGCGCACGTCGTCGGCCAGCCCGGGCGCCGGCGTCTCCTCGATCAGCTTCTGGTGCCGCCGCTGCGTCGAGCAGTCACGTTCGCCGAGCCACACCGCGTTGCCGTGCGTGTCGCCGAAGATCTGGATCTCGATGTGACGGGGCCGGGTCAGGTACCGCTCGAGGTAGGTCTCGGGCCGGCCGAAGTACGCCTGGCTCTCCCGGGCGGCCGAGTCGAGCGCCGACTGGGCCTCGTCGGGCCCGTCGACCACCTTCATGCCCCGGCCCCCGCCGCCGAATGCGGCCTTGATCGCGACCGGCCAGCCGCGCTGCTCGCCGAACGCCACGACCTCGTCGGCGCCCGCGACCGGCTCGAGGGTCCCGGGCACGGCCTCGACGCCGGCCGCCGCCGCCGCCGTGCGGGCCGAGATCTTGTCGCCCATCACCTCGATCGCGTCGGG
>DATFXK010000187.1:0-8779 GCA_035316005.1 Acidimicrobiia bacterium
CGTGAGCACCGAGATCGATCCCCGCGTGCGCGACGCCGGCGCCAAGGCCACGGTCCTTGCCGAGGCGCTGCCGTACATCCGCGAGTTCTCGGGCAAGACCGTCGTCATCAAGTACGGCGGCAGTGCCATGGAGGACCCGAACCTCGCCGACCTCTTTGCCCAGGACGTCGTGCTCATGCGTCTCGTCGGCATGAACCCGGTCGTCGTGCACGGGGGTGGTCCGCAGATCAGCGATCTCATGCGCCGCCTGGGCAAGGAGCCCGAGTTCGTCGACGGCCTGCGCGTGACGGACGCCGAGACGGTCGACATCGTCCGGATGGCGCTCGTCGGGAAGGTGAACCGGGAGATCGTGGCGTCGGTGAACCGGCACGGCTCGTATGCGGTTGGGCTGTCGGGTGAGGACGCCGGGTTGATCACCGTCGGCCCGCGCGACGACAAGCTGGGGTTCGTTGGCGACATCCGCCGCATCGACCCGTCGATCCTCGAGCGCCTCGTTCGCGAGGAGCTCATCCCGATCGTGGCGACGGTCGGTGTCGACGAGGCCGGTCAGGCGTACAACGTGAACGCGGACACGGTTGCGGGCGCGATCGCGGAGTCGCTCCGGGCCGAGAAGCTCGTGTATCTCACCAACGTGGCCGGTCTCTACGGTGACCTGGCCGACGAGACGTCGCTCATCTCGCGCATCAACGTCGACCGGCTGGCCGCGCTGGTCGACGACGGTCGCCTGTCGGAAGGCATGATCCCCAAGGCGAGGTCGTGCGTCGACGCGGTGAAGTCGGGCGTGACCCGGGCGCACATCCTCGACGGGCGTATCCCGCACGCGCTGCTCCTCGAGTTCTTCACCCGTGAGGGGATCGGCACGATGGTGAACGCATGACCACGACGCCGACGACCCTCTTCGACGAGCTTGTCGCGCTCGATGCCGAGCACGTCATGGAGACGTACACACGCGCGCCCGTCGCGTTCGTGCGAGGCGAAGGCACCCGGCTGTGGGATTCGGAAGGCCGTGAGTACCTCGACTTCCTTGCCGGCATCGCGGTCACATCGTTGGGCCACGCGCATCCCGCCGTCGCCGACGCGCTCGCAGACCAGGCCCGCACGCTCCTGCACGTCTCGAACCTCTATTACAACGACCTCCAGCCGCGTCTCGCCGCCCGTCTCGACGCCCTCCTCGGTGGTGGCGGACGCGTGTTCTTCTCGAACTCGGGCGCCGAGGCCAACGAGTGCGCCATCAAGCTCGCCCGCCGCCACGGCCAGACCCGCGGCGGCAAGGAGCGATACCACGTCGTCTCCACATACGGGTCGTTCCACGGCCGCACACTGACGACCCTGGCCGCCACCGGGCAGCCGCAGAAGCAGGAGACGTTCCAGCCCCTCCCGTCCGGTTTCCGGCTGGTGCCGTTCGCAGACGCCGACGCGCTGATGGCCGCCCTCGACGAGCGAGTGTGCGCGGTGCTGCTCGAGCCCGTGCAGGGCGAGGGGGGCGTGAATCTTCCGGCGCCCGGCTACCTCGAAGCGGTGCGTTCGTGGTGCGACGAGCGCGAGGCACTGTTGATGATCGACGAGGTGCAGACCGGCCTCGGGCGCACCGGCCGGTGGTTCGGCCACCAGCACTCGGACGTGCTACCGGACGTCGTGACGATGGCGAAGGCGCTCGGCAACGGCGTCCCGATCGGCGCCTGCTGGGCGCGGGCCGACGTGGCCGAGGCGTTCCGGCCCGGCGACCACGCGACCACCTTCGGGGGGCAGCCCCTGGCCGCGCGGGCCGCCCTCGCCGTGCTCGACGTGATGGAGGCCCAGGGCGTGCCGGCGCGAGCGGCGCGGGCAGGCGAACAGCTCACGAAGGCGCTGTCAGGGCTGCCGAAGGTGGTCGACGTGCGAGGCCCGGGACTGCTCGTCGCGGCAGAGCTCGCGCCCGGCGTCGACGCGGCCGCGGTGGCGCGGACCTGCCTCGACCGCGGTCTCGTCCTGAACGCGGTCACGCCGACGTCGCTCCGTTTCGCACCGTCGCTCCTCGTCACGGACGACGAGATCGCCGAGGCCGTCGCCATCCTGGGCGCGGTCCTCGGCGAGAGCGGAGAGGGCGAGGCATGACGGCCGACTTCCTCGAGGTCGACGCGCTGACCCCGGACCGGCTCCGCGCGCTCCTCGACCGGGCGCAGGCGTGGAAGAAGGATCCGGAAGCCGTCCCCGCTCTGCTCGCGGGTCGTGGCGTCGCGCTCCTGTTCGAGAAGCCGTCGGCACGGACCCGGACCTCGACGGAGATGGCCGTCGTCGGGCTGAGCGGGCACCCGATCTACATCCGTCCCGACGAGGTCGGCCTCGGCGTGCGCGAGAGCATCGAGGACGTCGCCCGCACGCTCGCCGGCTACTGCTCGATCCTCGCCGCCCGGGTGTTCGACCACGCCACGCTCGAGGCGATGGCCGCCGCGGTCGACGTGCCGGTCGTGAACCTGCTGTCCGACCGGGCGCATCCCTGTCAGGCCCTGGCCGACGTGCTGACGCTGCGCGAGCACCTGGGATCGCTCGACGGGCGCCGCGTCGTGTTCGTCGGTGACGGGAACAACGTCGCCGCCTCGCTCGCGTTTGCCTCGGCGTTGTGCGGCATCGAGCTGACCGTCGCGTCCCCGCCCGGGTACGAGCTCGACGACGACGTCGTCGAGCGGGCCCGCAACCTCGGCGGGGCCATCGACGTGGTCATCGATCCCCACGAGGCGGTGAAGGGCGCCGACGCCGTCTACACCGACGTCTGGACGTCCATGGGGCAGGAGGACGAGGCGGCAGCACGGCGGACCGCGTTCCGCGGCTACCAGGTCGACGCTGATCTGATGACGGCGGCCGGGGACCAGGCCGTGTTCCTGCACTGCCTACCCGCGCATCGGGGTGAGGAGGTGTCGGCGGACGTGATCGACGGGCCCGCCTCCCTCGTGTGGGAGCAGGCGGCCAACCGGATGGACGCGGTCCGTGCCCTCTTCGCCGAGCTCGTGGGAGGGAACGCGTGATGGCGACACTCGGCAAGCCCCAGCGCCAGCACCGGATCTCGCGCCTGCTCGAGGAGCAGGCGGTGTCCAGCCAGGCCCAGCTCGTCGAGCTCCTCGCCGCCAACGGTGTCGTCGCCACCCAGGCCACCGTTAGCCGCGACCTCGAGGATCTCGGAGCGGTGAAGGTGCGTATCCCGGGCGGGACGATGGCGTACGCGATCCCGGAGCACGCGAAGGAGGCGAGCGCCTCCGACGATCACCTGCGTCGGGTGATGGGGGAGTTCGTCGTCGACGTCGCGCACAGCGGCACCCTGGTCGTCCTGCGCACGCCGCCGGGCTCCGCGCACGTCATCGGCTCCGCCCTCGACCGCTCCGGCCTGCGAGACGTGCTCGGCACCGTCGCCGGCGACGACACCGTGCTCGTCGTCTGCGCCGAGGGCGCCGAGGGCACGAAGGTCGCCGCCGAGCTCGCCGATCTGGCGGGCCTGTGACGGGGAGCAGGCCGATGGCGAAGCGCGTCGTGCTCGCATATTCCGGCGGTCTCGACACCTCCGTGGCGGTGAAGTGGATCGCCGAAGAGTGGGGGGCCGAGGTCGTCGCCCTCGCCGTCGACGTCGGGCAGGGCGTCGACGACGACTGGGACACGATCCGGGCCCGCGCGCTTGCCGCCGGCGCCGTCGAGGCGATCGTCGTCGACGCCCGCGCCGAGTTCGCCGAGGACTTCGTCACGCCTGCGCTGCGCGCCAATGCCTTGTACGAGGGGAAGTACCCGCTCGTGTCGGCGCTCTCGCGGCCTGTGATCGTGCGCCACCTCGTACGCGCCGCGCGCGAGCACCACGCCGACGCCGTCGCGCACGGCTGCACCGGCAAGGGCAACGACCAGGTGCGCTTCGAGGTCTCGACCCGCGCCCTCGCGCCCGATCTCGACGTGCTCGCGCCGGTGCGCGTCTGGGGCCTAACGCGGGAGGACTCGATCGAGTACGCGGCCAAGCACGGCATCCCGATCCGCGTCCGCAAGGACAGTCCGTACTCGGTCGACGAGAACCTGTGGGGTCGCACGATCGAGTGCGGCGTCCTCGAGGACCCGTGGGTCGAGCCTCCCGAGGAGGTGTATGCCCTCACGGCCAAGTCCACCGACGCGCCGCGTGAGCCGCGCGAGCTCGTCGTCGGGTTCGAGCGAGGCGTGCCGGTGAGCGTCGACGGCGTCGTCACGCCGTTGCCCGCGCTAATCGCCCAGGTGACGGCGTCGGTGGGCGCGTACGGCTGGGGTCGCATCGACATGGTGGAGAACCGGCGGGTGGGCATCAAGAGCCGCGAGATCTACGAGTGCCCGGGGTCGCTGGCGCTGATCCTCGCCCACGCCGATCTCGAGTCGATCACCCTCGAACGTGACCTCATGCGGGAGAAGGCCCGGCTCGAGCCCCGCTACGCCGAGCTCGTGTACGACGGGCTGTGGTACTCGCCGCTGCGACGGTCCCTCGACGCCTTCGTCGCAGCGTCGCAGAAGCCCGTGACCGGCGACGTCCGTCTGCGGTTGGAACCGGGGCGGTGCTTCGTGGCCGGGCGCCGCGCCGAGCACGGCCTGTACGACTACGAGCTGGCGACCTACGCGGCCGACGACGCCTTCCGGCACGAGGACGCGGCCGGGTTCGTGCGCCTCTGGGGCCTCGGCGTCGAGACGGTCGCGCGCAAGCAGGGCACTCCGGAAGAGTGACGGACGAATGAGCGAACGCGACGCCCGGCCGCTGTGGCACGGGCGCTTCGCCGAGGGCCCCGCGGACGACCTCCTCCGGTTCACGAGCAGCCTGGACTTCGACCGCCGCCTCGCCGCCGACGACATCGCCGGCTCCCGCGCCCATGTCGCCATGCTCGCCGGGGTCGGCCTGCTCACGGAGGAGGAAGCCGGCGCCGTCATGTCGGCACTCGACGCGGTCGGCGCCGAGCTCGTCGACGGCACCCTCGAGTTCGCCCCCACCGACGAGGACATCCACACCGCCGTGGAGCGGCGGGTCACGGAGCTCGTCGGGCCGGTGGGGGGGAAGCTGCACACGGGGCGGAGCCGCAACGACCAGGTCGCGCTGGATCTCCGGCTGTTCCTCCGGCGCGAAGGGCGCGCCGTCGCCGCCGCTGTGCACGAGTTGCAGGACGTGCTCGTCCGCCGGGCGACGGACGCCGGTGAGGCGTATCTCCCCGGATACACCCACCTCCAGCGCGCGCAGCCCGTGCTCCTCGCGCACCATCTCCTTGCGCACTTCTGGGCCTTCGCCCGCGATGTCGACCGTTGGCGCGATGCCCTCGACCGCGCCGACGTGTCCCCGTTGGGAGCCGGCGCCCTGGCCGGTTCGAGCCTCCCGCTCGACCCCGATGCCGTCGCGCGCGAGCTCGGCTTCGCGCGGCGCTTCGAGAACTCGATCGATGCTGTGTCAGATCGCGACTTCGTGGCCGAGGCGCTGTTCGTCACCGCGCTGACGCAGACACATCTGTCCCGCCTCGGCGAGGAAATCGTGCTGTGGTCGAGCGAGGAGTTCGGGTTCGTGCACCTGGCCGACGCCTACAGCACCGGCTCGTCGATGCTGCCGCAGAAGAAGAACCCCGACATCGCCGAGCTCGCGCGCGGTGGCGCCGGGCGGGTGATCGGCGATCTGACCGGGGTGCTGGCCACGTTGAAGTCCCTGCCGTTCGCCTACAACCGCGACCTCCAGGGCGACAAGGAGCCCCTCTTCGACGCGCTGGACACCTGTGCGGGAGCGCTTCGGGCCGTCACCGGCCTCGTCGAGAGCGCCGAGTTCGACACGGCACGGATGCAGGCGGCCGCCGACGGCGCCGCCACCGCCGCCACCGATCTCGCCGAGCTCCTCGTCCGCCGGGGCGTCCCGTTCCGGGAGGCGCACGAGGTCGTGGGCGCGCTCGTGCGCCAGGCCGTCGAGCGCGGCATCGCGCTCGAGGAGCTCGTCATGACCGACCCGCGGCTCGGACCGGAGGCGCTGACGGTGCTGGAGCCGGGCGAAGCCGTGCGCCGGCGGACCACACCCGGCGGCGCCGGGCCCGAGCCGGTGCGCCACCAGCTCGCCGCCGCCCGGAGTCGCCTCGACGACCAGCGCGCCTGGCTCGATCGCGCGTGACGCGGGCGCGCCGGGAGCGGACGCTGCCGCGGGCGTTCTACGCGCGCGACTCGCGTGACCTCGCGCCCGACCTGCTCAACAAGCTGCTCGTTGCCGATCACCCGGACCTCCCGCGAGTTGCCGTCCGGCTCGTCGAGGTGGAGGCGTACGCCGGCGCCGAGGACCCCGGGAGCCACGCCTATCGGGGCGAGACGCCGCGCAACCGGGTCATGTTCGGCCCGCCCGGCCACTTGTACGTGTACTTCACGTACGGCATGCACTGGTGCGCCAACGTCGTGTGCGGCGAGACGGGATGGGCGAGCGCGGTGCTCTTGCGCGCCGGCGCGCCGGTCGAAGGGATCGACGTCATCAGGGCCCGCCGGCACGTGGCCCGGCGTGACCGCGATCTGGCGTCGGGCCCGGCGCGCCTCACGCAGTCTCTCGCGATCACGGGAGCGCAGAACGGCACCGACCTCGTCCGCGGCCCGGTGCGCGTGCTCGACGACGGCGTGCCGCCCCCGCGCCGTCCGGGCCTCTCGACCCGCGTGGGATTGAAGCCGGGCCAGGGCGACTCGCATCCGTGGCGCTGGTTCGTCCGGGACGACCCGAATGTCAGCCCCGGTCGCCCGGCGGGCGGGAAGTAGCGTTCGACCTCGTGGCCGGGCCCGACGTCGAAGAGCAGCTGCGCGTCCTGCGCGCCGGCACCATCGATTGCATCACCGAGGACGAGCTGCGGGACAAGCTCGGTGCCGGGCGGCCCCTGCGGGTGAAGCTCGGGCTCGACCCCACCGCCTCGGACATCCATCTGGGTTCTGCGGTCGTCCTGCGCAAGCTCCGTGCGTTCCAGGACCTCGGCCACGTCGCCGTGCTCATCATCGGCGATTTCACCGCCCGCGTCGGCGACCCGAGCGGCCGGTCCGCGACGCGCCCCGCGCTCAGTCCCGACGAGATCGACGCGCACGCCACCACGTACGTCGATCAGGCGCGCCGCATCCTGCTCGCCGACAAGGACCGGCTGGAGGTGCGCTACAACTCGGAATGGCTGAACACGATGGACATGGCCGACGTGCTCCGCCTCACCTCGCGCGTGACGGTGGCGCGTGTGCTCGAACGCAACGACTTCTCGGCGCGCTACGAGGCCGGCGACCCGATCTCTCTCATGGAGCTGCTCTACCCGCTGCTCCAGGGATGGGACTCGGTCATGATCGACGCCGACGTCGAGCTCGGCGGCACCGACCAGCTGTTCAACATCCTGATGGGACGTCATCTCCAGGAGCAGGTCGGCCAGCCGCCCCAGATCGTGTTGACGAATCCGCTGCTCGTCGGGATCGGAGGCGGCGAGAAGATGTCGAAGTCGGTCGGGAACCACGTCGGGATCACCGAGCCGCCCCGCGACCAGTTCGGGAAGCTCATGCGCATCTCCGACGACCTCATGCCGGACTACGTCGGGCTGACCACCGGCTGGGGGCCCGACCGGGTCAACGACACCCTCGCCGAGCTCGGACACGCGGCGCCGGCCGACCGCGCCCGGCTGAAGCGGCTCCTCGCCCGATCGGTCGTCGACCTGTACCACGGCGAGGGAGCGGGCGATCGGGCCGAAGCCGAGTTCGACCGGGTGTTCAAGGAGCACGCCGCCCCCAGCGACGTCGAGGAGTTCGTTCTCCGCCCCGAAGAGCTCCGGAACGGGAAGATCGAGGTGGCGCGCCTCCTCGCCCTCGCCGGGCTCGTGGGCTCGAACCGGGAGGGACGGCGCAAGATCACCCAGGGGGGCGTCTACCTGGACGGCGAGCGGGTGACCGAGCCGTCCCTCGAGGTGACCCCCGGGGACGTCGACGGGCGCGCCCTGCATCTCGGCCGGCGGGGATGGCGGCGGATCCGTGCCGGCTGAGCGAGAAATATCGCCCCGGCGGGAACGCCGAGGGCCCTGAACCCGTTTGACTTACTACGGATCCGACCATAAGGTGTTGGGTCCGCTCGCCGGACCCTCGGGTTCGGCTCGAGTGCTTGACACGGACGCTCTTCGCCGCACCACCACGCGGCGAGCGGAGTGGGTGTCCGCCCGACCACCGGGCCGGCTTCGCCGGCTTCAGCGTCGGGCCGCGGCTCCTTGAAAACGGAACAGTGATGGTCAAAAGCCAGTGCGGCGTTCATGGTCGCGTCCTGCGGGATGCGAGCAGGGACGTCACCTAGCAATTCCAGCAAATCCAGGTCGTCGGATTGCCAGTGGCACTCCGATGGCCGTCCAGGATCTGTGGCCCTGCCCTTGGGGATCGCCCTCGGGCGCGGTCGAGATCTCGATGGAGAGTTTGATCCTGGCTCAGGACGAACGCTGGCGGCGCGCTTCACACATGCAAGTCGAACGAGAAGCCCGGGCTTGCCCGGGTGGACAGTGGCGAACGGGTGAGTAACACGTGAGCAACCTGCCCCGAAGACCGGGATAACACCGGGAAACCGGTGCTAATACCGGATGTCCTCGCCGGACCGCATGATCCGGCGAGGAAATGGTCAGCCGCTTCGGGATGGGCTCGCGGCCTATCAGCTTGTTGGTGGGGTCACGGCCCACCAAGGCGACGACGGGTAGCTGGTCTGAGAGGATGTCCAGCCACACTGGGACTGAGACACGGCCCAGACTCCTACGGGAGGCAGCAGTGGGGAATCTTGCGCAATGGGCGAAAGCCTGACGCAGCGACGCCGCGT
>DATFXK010000188.1:0-7146 GCA_035316005.1 Acidimicrobiia bacterium
GGGTCGGCGAGTTCGCCGACGATTCTCCCGTCGCCGAGGAACACGACCCGGTCGGCGAACGCGGCCGCGACCGGATCGTGGGTGACGATGACGATCGTCTGGGCGAGATCGTCGACGGCCTGGGACATGAACCCGAGAATCTCGGTGCCCGACTTCGAGTCGAGGTTCCCCGTGGGCTCGTCGGCGAACACGACCTCGGGCCGACTCGCCAGCGCCCGTGCCACGGCGACGCGTTGCTGTTGGCCTCCGGACAGCTCGCTCGGCCGGTGCGAGAGCCGGTCGCGGAGGCCGACGGTATCGATGACGTCATCGACCCACCCGCGGTCGGGCCGGCGCCCGGCCAGCCGTATCGGCAACGTGATGTTCTCGCGAGCGTCGAGGGTGGGGATGAGGTTGTAGGACTGGAAGACGAAGCCGATCCGGTCCCGGCGCAGGACCGTGAGCTGCTTCTCCGAGAGCGAACCGAGCTCGACGTCGCCGAGGTACACCGCGCCCGACGTGAGCTCGTCCAAACCCGCCAGGCAGTGCAACAGGGTCGACTTCCCCGAGCCGGACGGGCCCATGATGGCGGTGAAACGCCCGCCTTCGAAGGACACGTCCACCTCGTCGAGCGCCCGGACGGCGGCGTCGCCGGCGCCGTACACCTTGGTGGCGCCGATGGCGGCGGCGGCGGCGATTCGGGGCGGTGCGGTCGTGACAACCATGTCGGTGCTCCTTCCGTTGTTTCTCTGTTGAGGCCGTCCCAAGCTCCGGCTTTGCGGAGCCGGTCGACCAAGCCGCCGTCTCTGCGGGACGCGTGACAGTGTCCGAAATGGGAGGCGCACCGTCGTCCGTCGGGGATCGACTCTTCGCCTGCGCGCCTGTGCGTACGTCGGCAGCGCGCGTACGCCCGTGGTGCTACGTCAGGTGCGTTCTCGCGACCCCGGCGTCACCAGGCCCGACTCGTACGCGGCGACGACGAGCTGGGCGCGGTCGCGGGCGTTGAGCTTCACCATCGCCCGGCTCACGTGTGTCCTTGCGGTCGCGGGGCTGACGAACAGCTCTTCGGCGATTTCGTCGTTGCTGAGACCGGCGGCGACGAGAGCCATCACTTCGCGCTCGCGGTCGGTGAGCACCGACAACGACGGCGGCGACGCCGCGCCCCGCTCGGGCCGGGAGACGAACTCGGCGACGAGGCGGCGGGTCACGCCCGGCGACAGGAGCGACTCGCCGGCGGCGACGACGCGGACAGCGCGGACGAGCTCGCCCGGGTCGGTGTCCTTGACGAGGAATCCGCTCGCGCCCGCCCGCAGTGCTTCGAACACGTACTCGTCGATCTCGAATGTGGTCAGGATCAGCACCCGCACGGCCGCGTTCGCCTCGTCGGCAACGATCCGGCGGGTTGCCTCGAGGCCATCGAGCTCGGGCATGCGAATGTCCATGAGCACGAGGTCGGGTCGGAGGCGGCGCACCAGGTCGACCGCCGGCGCGCCGTCGTCGGCCTCGCCCACGACCTCGATGTCGTCCTCGGCGTCGAGCAGCACCCGGAACCCGGCGCGCACGAGCACCTGATCGTCGGCGAGCGCGACCCGGATCAACCCGCCTCCACCGCGGCCGGCAGCCGGGCCCAGACGCGAAAGCCGCCGGAGAACCGCGGCCCCGCATCCACCTGCCCGCCCACGGCCTGGGCCCGCTCGCGCATGCCCGCGATGCCGTGGCCCGGCGCGCCACCGCCGGCGCCGTTGCGACCGTCGTCGACGACTTCGATCTCCACCGCGGCCGGCCCGTAGTCGATCGTGACCGACGCTTCGTGCGCGTGCGCGTGACGGACGACGTTCGTGAGCGACTCCTGGACGATGCGGTAGCCGGCGACGTCGACGGCCGAGGGGAGTGGTCGCGCCTCGCCGCGCACGCCCAGCGCGACGGGAAGGCCCGCCCGCGCCGCCGTTTCGACGAGGGGGTCGAGGCGGGCGAGGCTCGGCGTCGGCGTCCGGGGCGCGCCGCCGTCCTCGCTGCCGCGCATGAGCCCGATCGTCGATCGCAGCTCGGCGAGCGCCTCGCCGCTGGCCTCCCTGATGGCGAGCAGCGATTCGCGTGCCTGCTCGGGCCGCCGGTCCATCACGTGGATGGCAGATCCCGCCTGCACGTTGATGCTCGCGATGCTGTGGGCGATCACGTCGTGCAGGTCGCGGGCGATGCGCAGCCGTTCGTCGGCGACCCGGCGTCTCGCCTCCTCGTCGCGCGTCTCTTCCAGATACCGGGCCCGCTCCTCGAGGCCGGCGAGGTAGGCGCGCCGAGTGCGCAGACCGTCGCCGAAGAACCACGCCGCCGCCGTCCAGCCGATGGACAGCAGCGGCCACGGCGCAAGGTCGCCACCGGTCGCGAAATGCGAGGTCAGCAGCACGCCGAGGGCAACGACGGACACGACGAGGGATCGGCGGCGCTCGGTGGCGACGGCCACGGCGAACACGAGGACGAAGAACATCAAGTAAACGGGCCCGCCCGCGTACTCCCGGGCGCTGTACACCCACAGGAGCCCGGTCACGATCGCGAGGCCCACGATCGGCGCCCGCCGCCAGAGCACGAGCGCGGCACCGGCGCCGGCGACGAGGAGATAGCAGAGGAGGTCCGGCGAGCGCTCCCCGTCACCGTGTGGGATCTGGGCCGTGATGAACACCATCGCCACCGAGATCGTGAGTGCGACGAGCCCGTCGAAGATCCACGAGCGACGGAACCGGTCGATGGCAAGCATCGGCTCCACGGTACGGCCCGCCACCACGGGTGGCATCCGCCGGGCGGCGTAGATCTCGACTACGTCGGGGGACGTACGTTGGCCGGCGTGCGACGCATCCCGGACCCCGAGCGCCGGGCGCGCCTCGCGACCCGGCACCATCTCGCGCCGTCCGCGAGGGCCGCCGACGTCGTCGCGCTCGCCGACCGGATGGCCGGCCTGCACTCGACCGATCCCGGGACGGTGTTCCTCGCCGCCGCCGCCCGGCTACGAGGGCCCTCGGTCGACGCTGTCGAGCGGGCCCTGTACGACGACCGCACGCTCGTGCGCACGCTGTGCATGCGCCGGACGCTGTTCGTCGTCCCCGTCGGGCTCGTCCCGATCGTGCAGGCGGCCGTCACCGATGCGCTCGTCCCGACCGAGCGCACGCGAACCGTGCGCATGATCGAGGAAGCCGGCATCGCCCGTGATGGTGCCCGGTGGCTACGCCGAGCCGAGACGGACACGCTCGCCGCCATCGAAGCCGCGGGCGAGATCACCGGGGCCGAGCTCGCCAAGGCCGTGCCCCGCCTCCGGAGACAGATCCCGTACGGCGAGGGGAAGACGTGGGCCGGGAAGATGGGTATGACGACCCGGGTGCTGTTCCTGCTCGCATGCGAGCAGCGGGTCGTGCGGGGCCGGCCGCAGGGGGCCTGGACGAGCACCCGCTACCGCTGGGCGCCGATGCGGTCGTGGCTCCCCGAGGGATTCGCGGCCTGGAAGCCGGACGAGGCCCGGGCCGAGCTCGCCCGGCGCTGGCTGGCCGCCTTCGGCCCTGGCACCGTGGCCGACCTCAGGTGGTGGACGGGCTGGCCGCTCGCCCGGACCCGTCAGGCCCTCGCCGCCCTCGACACCGTCGATGTAGAGCTCGGGGACGGCCGTCCCGGGCTCGTGCTCGCCGGCGACGAGGCGCCGGTGCGCCCGCCGAAGCCGTGGGTTGCCCTGCTGCCCGCGCTCGACCCGACGACGATGGGCTGGGCCGAGCGCGATTGGTACCTGGGCACCCACCGGGCGGCGCTGTTCGACCGGGCCGGCAACGCCGGTCCGACGGTCTGGTGGGACGGCCGCATCGTCGGCGGGTGGAGCCAGCGCCGTGACGGCGAGGTGGTGTGGCGGCTGCTCGAGGATGTCGGCGCCGCCGGGCGCCGGGGGATCGAGCGGACGGCGGAACGCCTCCAGGCGTGGCTCGACGGGACCGTCGTGGCGGCCCGATTCCCCACGCCGCTCCACGAGCAGCTGCGACGGTGACGAGCTCGGGCGGTTCATGCCTTGACGGGCACATAACCTGTTGGCTATATTACGGAGCGTGGTGGCGACGACCTTCGACGTGCTCGCAGAGCCCCGCCGGCGCGAGATCCTCGATTTGCTCCGAACGGGCGAGCGGTCGGTGGGGGAGCTGGTCGACGGGATGTCCCTGAGCCAGCCCGGCGTCTCGAAGCACTTGCGGGTGCTGCGGGAGGCGGGGCTCGTCGACGTCCGGGTCGAGGCGCAGCGGCGCCGGTACCGGGTGCGCGCCGAGCCCTTGGCCGAGATCGACGCCTGGCTCGCGCCGTACCGGCGGTTCTGGACCGGGCGGCTCGACGCCCTCGAGCGCCACCTCGACGAGACCAGCAGGACCGGCACGACCGACAAGGAGTAGCCATGCCGACGAACTCGACCCGCCGCGCCGTCGCCGACGACGGCACCATCGAAGAGGCCGACGGGCGCTACACGCTGCGCTTCGAGCGCCGGCTGCCACACCCGGTCGACGAGGTGTGGGACGCGATCACCCGTCCGGAGCGGATCACGCAATGGTTCGGCGAGGGAGAGGTAGAGCTCGATCTCGCCCCGGGCGGCAACTTCCGCATCCGTACGACGGGCCCACCCGAGCTGGTCGAGGCGATCATCGCCGAGGCCGGGGATGTGGCGTTGGTCACCCATGACACGGTGCTGCGCGTCGATCCGCCGTTCCTCTTCGAGCACACCTTCGGCTCCGATCCGCGGTCGATCGCACGCTGGGAGCTCCAACGCGACGGCGACGGCACGCGCCTCACCCTCACCCACACCGAGCCTCCCGGCTTCGAAGCGGTCAATGCGCCGCGCGACCTCGCCGGGTGGCACACGGTGCTCGACCGGCTCGCGGACGTCGTCGACAGCCGACGCGTTCCGTGGGCGAAGGAGCAGTGGGAACGGCATCGCGACCGCTACGCAGCCGCGTTGAACGGAACCTGAACGGTAACTACGAGCCTGCGTGCGCGGCGACGCCGCGCGCGCACTGGTCGAGGAAGCGACGCAGGCCGCGCTCGAGGAGCCAGCCGGTGCCGGGCATCTTCGGAGAGAACGATGCCTGCCAGCGGATGTCGGTGCCGCCGAGGACGGCCGTGAGCTCGATCTCGGCGAGGTAGTCCCGGACTGGCAGACCCGAGAGCGACGCGTAGACGAATCGCTCGGCGGGAGCGACATCGACGAGCTGGTCGCGGCCGACGGTGCGGCCCCGGCGGAACACTCGGATCGCGCCGGGGCCCTCGGGCGGCGGATCACCATCGCGCTCGAGCTCGAACGACTCGATCGGTGCCCAGCGCGGCCACGTGGCACCGTCCGCCAGCAACGCGAACACGGCGTCGGGAGCGGCGTCGGAGTGCGCAGTGACCTCGATCTGGCGGCGTCGCATCGGCCACCTTGTACCAGACGGGGGAATGGCGAGGCGGGTGAGCCGGTTGCAGCCGGTCGTGGATCTGCCTCGCGGCGCGGTCGTGTCCGTGAACGTCGGCCGCATCCGACCCGTCGAACGCGACGGGAAGCCCGCCACCACGGCGATCTGGAAGACGCCGGTGTCGGGCCGGGTACGGGCCGAGGGCGTCAACCTTTCCGGCGACGACCAGGCCGACCGCACCGTGCACGGTGGGTACGACAAGGCCGTGTACGCGTACGCGATCGAGGACACGCGCTGGTGGGAGTCGGAGCTCGGCCGGGGCGTCGGGCCCGGCGGGTTCGGCGAGAACCTCACCCTCGAGGGGCTGCCCCTGGTGGACTCGGTGGTCGGGGAGCGCTGGACCGCGGGGACCGCGGTCCTGGAAGTGAGCGAGCCGCGCCTCCCGTGCTGGAAGCTCGGCCTACGCATGGGAGACGCGTTGTTCCCGCGGCGCTTTACGCGCGCCGCTCGCCCCGGCACCTACCTGCGCATCGTGGAAGCCGGCGACGTCGGTGCCGGCGACGACGTGCGGGTCGTCTCGCGACCTGATCATGGCCTCACGGTCGGCGACATCTGGCGCGTGTACCACCGTGACCATCGCGATGTCGCGTCGTTACTCGCGGTGCCGCAGCTGTCGGGCTCGTGGCGTGAATGGGCAGAAGGGCGGATGCAGAGGATGGCGGAATCGTGACGACCAACGGAAGTGTCTTCACCGAAGGCGAGTTGCGCTACCTGTCGGAGCGCCGGCTGGGGCGGATCGCCACCGTGGGCAAGGACGGCACCCCTCATGTCACGCCCGTCGGGTGGCGCTTCGACCCTGCGCACGACGCCGTCGAGGTCGGCGGCCGCAACTTCGACCGGTCGAAGAAGTACAACGACGTGGCGCGCTCGGCGCGGGCGGCGATCGTCATCGACGATGTCGTGAGCGTCGATCCGTGGCAACCGCGCGGCATCGAGATCCGCGGGGCCGCCGAGCTGCTCAACAATCCTCCCCGGATCCGGATCCGGCCCGGGCGGGTCGTGTCGTGGGGTCTCGACGACGGCGACTCCTTCCGAGGGAACGCCCGGACCGTTCGCTGACCTCAGGCCGGGCCCGAGCGCCCTCAGGCGCTCGTGATCTCCCTGGGCTCGGTGAGCCGCAGGCTGTTCCCCGAGGGGTCACGGAACCCGCAATCGATCCCGTAGGGCCGCTCTTCGGGCGCCTCGCTGAACTCGAGGCCGCGCGCTCGCATCTCCTCGTACGCGGCGCGGCAGTCATCGGTCACGAGGAAGATCGTGCCGGCGAAGCCTTTCGCCATCAGCGCCCGCACCTCCTTGGCGGTCTGCTCGTCCATCACCGGCGGTCCCGGAATGGCCATCAGCGTGATCGCGACGTCGGATTGCCCGGCGGGCCCGACCGTGAGCCAACGGAAGTTCCCGAGCTCGGGGACCGTCACGTCGGACCGAATCTCCAACCCCACCTTCTTCGTGTAGAACTCGAGCGCCTCGTCCTGGTCGTGCACCCAGAGCTGTGCGCTGCCGATCTGCATCATTCGTCTTCCTCCTCATGGACCGTACGCAGGAATGTGCCGCGGAACGTGTGCAACGCACGCTACGGACGGGCCCGGTGGGTGTCTTCTCGAAACGTGCGCTTTCAGTCCGCGCATCCCGGCCAGTCCAAGTCATCCACGTCACCCTTATCGCCTAAGGGATTCGGTGGGGTCATCGAGACCGACGTCGAGAACGG
>DATFXK010000189.1:0-2220 GCA_035316005.1 Acidimicrobiia bacterium
ACGCGCTCTTCTACCCGACGACGAACGCGGGCGCCGACGTCGAGGCGTCGTACGCGCACATCGCGCCGCTGGCGGAGTCGGGAGTGATGCGCCTGTCGCTCTGTGATCCCGGGTCCGTGAACCTCGGCGGGCTCGGGCCGGACGGGCTGCCGGCGTCCGGGATCGTGTACGCGAACTCCTTCGACGATGTCGCGCACCAGTTCGGGCTGTGCGCGCGCTACGGGCTCGGGCCGAGCATCGCGATCTACGAGCCCGGGTTCCTGCGCTGCGTTCTGGCCTGGTGGCGCGCCGGACGCCTGCCGGCTGGAGCGATGGTGAAGTTCTACTTCGGCGGCGACGAGGGCTTCCTCTCGGGCTTCGGGTTCCGCCCGACCCCGATCGCGCTCGACGCCTACCTCGAGCTGCTCGGGGACTGCACCGTCCCCTGGGCGGTCGCCGTGCTCGGCGGCGACGTGCTCGAGAGCGGCATCGCCCGCACCGCGCTCGAGCGCGGCGGCCACGTCCGCGTCGGGCTCGAGGACTACGCGGGGCCGACGCAGCCGACGAACGAGGAGCTCGTGCGGGGCGCGGTCGCGGTCGCGAACGACGTCGGCCGCCCCGTCGCCACGCCCAACGAAGCCGCCAAGGTCCTGGACCTCGCATGATGCATGCGTGGTCTACGCATTGTGTAGCTGAGGTACGCATCGGAAGGAGCAAACCGTGCTCGACGTGAAGATCGCCGGTGGAAGCGTGGTCGACGGGACGGGAGCGGCGCGACGCCGGGCCGACGTCGGGATCCGTGACGGACGCGTCGTCGCGATCGGCGACATCGACGAATCGTCGGCACGCACGATCGACGCCGACGGTCTGATCGTCGCACCCGGGTTCATCGACATCCACACGCACTACGACGCCCAGGCGTTCTGGGACCCGGCGCTCACGCCGTCGCCGCTGCACGGCGTCACCACGATCGTCGGCGGCAACTGCGGCTTCACGATCGCGCCGCTGGCGGCGAGCGAGGCCGACTACCTGATGCGCATG
Organism: Acidimicrobiia bacterium; assembly: GCA_035316005.1. Classification (GTDB taxonomy): domain Bacteria; phylum Actinomycetota; class Acidimicrobiia; order IMCC26256; family JACDBD01; genus JALZAA01. Next base: position 1,021 of record DATFXK010000189.1, read on the forward strand.
CTCGCCCGCGTGGAGGGCATGCCGCTCGAGTCGCTCGAAGCGGGCGTTCCGTGGGACTGGCAGACCTTCGGCGAGTACCTCGACCGGCTCGACGGCACCCTCGCCGTCAACGCCGGGTTTCTCGTCGGGCACAGCGCATTGCGGCGCGTCGCGATGGGCGAGCGCAGCCACGAGCCGGCCACCGACGACGAGATCGCCACCATGCGCCGCACGCTCGGCGAGTCACTCGCCGCCGGCGGCATGGGCTTCTCGTCTTCGCACGCACCGACGCACAACGACGGTGACGGTGCGCCGGTGCCGTCACGCGCCGCCACGCCCGAGGAGCTCCTAGCGTTGTGCGAGGTGGTGCGGGAGCATCCGGGCACCACGCTCGAGTTCATCCCGACGGTCGGGCCGTTCTCCGAGGAGCACGTCGCGCTGATGGCGGCGATGTCGTCCGCCGGCGGCCGGCCGCTGAACTGGAACGTGCTCGTCGTCGGGGCCGGGACCGACACCTACAAGGAGCAGCTGGCGGCGTCCGACCGCGCCGCCGAGCAGGGTGGCCGCGTGCTCGCGCTCACCGTGCCGGCCGTGATGCAGCTCCACCTCAACTTCCGCTCCGGGTTCCTGTTCGACGCTCTCCCGGGCTGGGGCCCGACGATGGCGTTGCCCGACGACGAGAAGCTCCGCTCCCTCGCCGATCCAGACGTGCGCCGGCGGCTCCGCGAGAGCGCCGAAGCCGACACCGGCCTGTTCCGCGCCATGCTGCGCTGGGACCGGCTCGAGATCGCCGAGACATTCGCGCCCGAGAACAAGCGCTTCGCCGGCCGCACCGTCGGCGACGTCGCCGGGGAGCTCGGCGCCGAGCCGTTCGACGCGCTGCTCGACATCGTGATCACCGACGACCTCCGCACCGTGCTCCGGCCCCCGGCGCGAGGCGATGACCGCGAGTCGTGGCGCACGCGCGCCGAGGTGTGGCGTGACCCGCGCGTCGTCGTCGGCGCGTCGGACGCCGGTGCGCACCTCGACATGCTGGCGACGTTCAGCTTCTCGACGTCGCTCCTCGCCGCGAGCCGCGCGCACGATCTCGTTCCCCTCGAGGAGGCCGTGCACCTCCTCACCGACGTGCAGGCGCGCCTCTACGGCATCCGCGACCGCGGCCGGCTCGCCGAAGGTGGCTACGCCGACGTCGTCGTGTTCGACGCGGATCGAGTCGCGCCC
>DATFXK010000190.1:0-16188 GCA_035316005.1 Acidimicrobiia bacterium
CGATCCAGCCGTTCAGCGCCGTCCTGTCCACGGGGACGCCGTTCACGAGGCCCGCCGGAGCACGCCGTCCTCGGCGCTGCAATCGACCTCGACGTGATCGCCGTCGGCCGGCTCGGCGTCGAGCGTCGTGCCCATGATGCAGGGCACCTGGTACTCGCGGCTGACGATCCCGACGTGGCTCACCGGCGTCCCGGAGAGGCAGACGACTGCGGTCAGGTCGTCGAACACCGGGGCCAGGAACGTCGCGCCCGCATCGACCACGCAGGCCACGATCCCCGCGGCCGACGTGTCCATGAGCTCGAGGACGTCGCCGGGGTCCTCGAGGCGCCGCCATTCGCCTCGAACGGGCGCGGCGTCGAACACTCTGGTTCCCCGGCCGATGACGCGATCCCCCATAGCTCCCTTGTCGCCGTCGCAAGCTCCGGCTTTGCGACGCCGGTCGGCAAAGCCGCCGGCGCCGCGTGCCCGGAGCTTTCCACACGCCCACGCCCGCTGCGCGATCCTCTCCCCATGACAGCGGGGGACGAGCGCGCGGCGCGCCTGCGCGAACTGCGCGAACGGACGCGACTCGAGCCGGGATCGCGCGAGGAGTCGGAGTGCGCCCGCGCCTACGAGTCGTTCGAGCCGCTGAACCGCGAGGTGCTGCAGCTGTGCACGGACTGGCAGGTGCGGCCGGGCGGAGCGTTGAACGACCACGGCGACGCCGCCTACGACTGGTCCGTGATCGACCGACTCACGGGCGTCGACGAGCGAGCGGGGCCGCTGCTGCGGAGGCTGGGCGGTACGGTGCCGCACTTCGCGCCGTACCGGGAGCGGTTGCGCACGGCGCGCCGCCGCGTCGCGGACGGCGAGCACGACTGGTTCACCTCGCCCCGCGTCGACTCGTACCACACGGTGTGGATGGAGTTGCACGAGGACCTGTTGGCCGCGCTGGGACGGGAGCGCGAGCGTTGAGCACCACTGGGCAGGAAGGGCACGGGCAGGAGCGCTGGCTCGGGGCCGACGGTGTCCGGGTCCACGCCGTGGACTGGGTTGACGGCGAGACGCGGGTGCTGCTGGTCCACGGCCTCGGTGCGCACACGCTCAGCTGGGAGCCCAGTGCGGCCGGGTTGGCGGAGCGCCTGCACGCCACGGTCACCGCCGTCGACCTCCCCGGGTTCGGTCTCACGCGCCTGCCGCGGGAACGCCGTGCCACGCTCGGCACGCACGGCCGGGTGCTGCGGGCGCTGCTCGAGCAGTCGGGCCCGTCGATCGTCGCCGGCAACTCGATGGGCGGCGCGCTCGGCGTCGGGCTCGCCGCCCGCCATCCCGAGCTCGTGCGCGCGCTCGTGCTCGTCGACCCGGCCCTGCCCCGACCGGCGACGACCCTGGCCCAGTGGTCGGTGATGGCCCGGCTGGCGCCGATGATGGTGCCCATGGTCGGCGCGCAGTTCCTTGCCGCCCGGGGACGCCTCCGCGGGCCCGAGGGGGTGGTCGACGACACGCTGGGGTGGACGCTGTGCGATCCCGCCCGCATCGATCCCGAGCTGCGGCAACGCCTCGTCGAGTTGGCACGGACGCGGCGCGCCTTTCCCGAGGCGCCCGCCGCGTACGCCGACTCGGCGCGGTCGTTGTTCTGGTATCTCACCAGTCGCATGCGCGCCGACGAACCCCGCGTGACCTGCCCGACGCTCATCGTGCACGGCGACCGCGACCGACTCGTGCCGGCGGCCGCCGCGCGCGCACTAGCGGCGCGCCGGCCCGACTTCGCGCTCGAGCTGATCGACGACTGCGGGCACACGCCCCAGCTGGAGGTCCCCGACAAGTTCCTCGCCGCGGTCGTACCGTGGACCACGGCCACGCTCGCGGCCGAACGATGAGCAACGGCGCCGGCGTCCTGAGCGAACCGGTCCGCCAGTTCGTCGACGAGGTCACGTCCGTGCTCGCCGAACTGGGCAAGGGAAGCGCGCCGGCATCCACGCTCGAGCGCGACGCCGCCCTCGAGGCGCAGGCGATCGCGGCGTCCGTCATCGCCAGCGACGGCCGGTACAGCGACGGCGAGCTCCGCGCGTTCGCGACCGCGCTCGCGCCGTGGTTCGAGTCGCTGCGGCGGACGACGCCGGAGCAGCTGCGCAACGGCGACGCCATCCGCCAGTACCGGGCGTGGCCGATCACGCCGTCGCCGTTGTTCGAGACCGTCGTCAGCGCCGACAGCCGCAACGGCACGAGCAACGGCTGGCGCTACTACCAGGCTGCGCTCCGGGTGGCACACGCCGGCGCCGCGCTCGACGAGGTGCCGACACGCGAGCGGCTCCTCGCCGTCGACACGCTGCGTTCGATGATGCTGCGGCGCCTGGCGGCGGCGAAGGTCGAGCGGCCGGCGGACATGCCGCGCGGCGTCGGCGAGCCCGAGCCGGTCGAGGACCGGCGCGCGCCGGCCGCCCGTCCGCTCGACGAGCTGCTGGCCGAGCTCGACGCGCTCGTCGGCCTGGCCGCGGTGAAGACCGAGGTGCGGCTGCTGACGAACCTCATCCGGGTCGAGAACCTGCGGCGCGAGCGCAAGCTGCCCGTGGTCGACCAGAGCCGCCACCTCGTGTTCGTCGGCAACCCCGGCACGGGCAAGACGACGGTCGCGCGGCTCCTCGCCCAGATCTTCCACACCCTCGGCGTCGTGTCGAAGGGCCAGCTCGTCGAGACGGACCGGTCGGGGCTGGTCGCCGGCTACGTCGGGCAGACGGCCCCGAAGGTCAACGAGGTCACGCAGCAGGCGCTCGGTGGCGTGCTGTTCATCGACGAGGCGTACGCCCTCGTCCAGGGAGGCGAGCAGGACTTCGGGCGGGAGGCGATCGCGGCGCTGCTCAAGCAGATGGAGGACCACCGCGACGACGTGGTCGTGATCGTCGCCGGGTACCCGGGGCCCATGGCCGAGTTCCTCGACGCCAACCCCGGTATCCGGTCGCGCTTCCCGAAGACGCTCGAGTTCGCCGACTACACCGACGACGAGATGGTCGCCATCTGCGACTCGATGGCCAAGGTGAGTCACTACGAGCTCGACGCGTCGGCGCGCGAGCGGCTGCGGACGTGGCTGTCGCGTCAGCCGCGCGGGGCGAGCTTCGGGAACGCCCGTCTCGTCCGCAACGTGTTCGAGCAGGCGGTGACCCGCCAGGCGAGCCGGGTGGTGGACCTGCCGTCGGTGACCGACCATCAGCTGATCACGATCACCGCCGCCGACATCCCCGAGTAGGGCTCCCGTAACCTCACTCCTCATGCGGCGGGTCGGCGCGGCGATCGTGGCGGTGCTGTTGGTCGTCGTCGCCGTGTACTTCCGGAACAACGTCATCGAGGGGAACAGCAGCAGCGGCGGCGGCGTGCGCGTGCTGTGCGCGGCGGAGCTCGAGCCGGCGTGCACCGATCTCGCCGACCACTCCGACGTGTCGGTGACGGTCGAGCCGGCGGGGACGACGGCGAAGTCCTTGGTCGCCCTCCCCGACGATCAACGTCCCGACTTCGACGCGTGGTTGGCGCCGGCACCGTGGTCGCAGATGGTCGACGTGCAGCGGCGCGGCAAGCGACCGCTGTTCGCGAAGCCGTCGGACCCCATCGGGCGGTCGCCGCTCGTGCTCGTCGCGCGCGCCGACCGGGCGCCGGTGCTCCAGGCCACTCCTGATTGCAACGGCAAGGTCGACTGGAAGTGCATCGGCGCCGTCGCCGGCCGCTCGTGGACCGACCTCCCCGGCGGCCAGGCGGCGTGGGGCACGGTCAAGCCCGGCCCGGGCGACCCGGCGCTGAGTGCCACCGCCCTGCTCGTCGCGAGCCAGGCGACGAGCGAGTTCCTCGACAAGACCGACTACGCCCGCGACGACCTCGACAGCGACCAGTACCTCGACTGGGTCAGCGGCATCGAGCGGGCGGTGCCGAAGCTGCCGCCGACGGCGGCGAGCCCGTTCGCGGAGATGGTGCAGCAGCTGCCGACGGCGACGTACGACGTCGTCGGCACCACCGAGGCGGAGGCGGGGCCGGGCATCGCCGACGCCGCGCCCGACCGCCGGCGGGCGCTGACCCTCCTCTACCCTGAGCCGGTGGTCACCGCCGATGTCGTGCTCGCCGCGGTGGCCTCGAGCCCGAAGAGGGACGACGCCGAGGGGCTCCCCGGCAACAGCGACCTGGCCGCGGCGCTCGCCCGTGACGGCTGGCGGGTCCCCGGGCAACCCGCCGCTCGCGGGGTGCGCGACACGCCGGCGCTGCCCCGGACCTCGGGCCTGCCGTCCGATCCCGGCGCGCTGGTCGCGCTGCAGGAGACGTGGGGCGGGGTGCCGAAATGATCCGTCGGGCAGGCACGAAGCGGGTCGCGTTCGCGCTCGCGGTGCTCACGGCCGCCGGAGGCCTGCACCTCGTCACCGCGGGAACGGCGGCGGCGGCCGACTGCGTCACCGTCGACATGGCGTCGTCACCCGAGAAGATCGACCTGCTCACCGACCTGGCGAAGCGGTTCAACAACTCCGACCGCGCCGATGTCGACGGCCAGTGCATCGCCGTCCGCGTCACGAAGAAGTCCTCGGGTGAGGCGGCGTCGCTGCTCGCCGACGACTGGCCCGACCAGAATGCCAACGGCCCCCGACCGGTGATCTGGTCACCGGCGGCCAGCGCGTGGGGCGAGGTCGCCAACCAGCGGCGGGCCGACCAGAACAAGAAGCCGATCGCCCCGACGGGCAAGCCCTTCATGCTCACGCCCCTCGTGATCGCGATGCCGCAGCCGATGGCGGAAGTGCTCGGCTATCCCAACACGCCCGTCGGGTACGGCGACATCCTGCGCCTCGCCAACGACCCGGCGGGATGGGGCGCGTTCGGTCATCCCGAGTGGGGACCGTTCCGCCTCGGCAAGACCAACCCGAACTTCTCGACCAGCGCGCTGAACGCGACGATCGCCCAGTACTACGCGGCGTCGGGCAAGACGAACGGGCTCACGCTCGAGGACCTCAACCGTCCCGACGTCGACGCCTTCGCGCGCAGCATCGAGTCATCCGTCGTGCACTACGGCGACACCACGCTCACGTTCCTTAACAACCTGTACCGCGCCGATCAGCGCGGCACCGGGCTCACGTACGTGTCGGCGGTCGCCGTGGAGGAGAAGTCCGTCATCGACTTCAACAAGGGGAACCCGGACGGGATCCTCGACCCGGGCGAGAAGCCGAAGCCGCCGAGGGTGCCGCTGGTCGCGATCTACCCGAAGGAAGGGACGCTGTTCTCCGACAACCCCTTGTACACGGTCGACGCGCCGTGGGTGAGCGCGAAGGAGAAGCAGGCCGCGGCCAAGTTCGAGCAGTACCTCCAGGAGCCCGCCAACCAGAAGCGGGTGCTGCGGTTCGGGTTCCGGCCCGGCAACCCGCGGGTCGCGATCGGCGCGCCCATCGACGCCAAGTACGGCGTCGACCCCAACCAGCCCCAGACGACCCTCGAGCTGCCACCGCCGCCCGTCCTCGTCGGGCTGATCGACCGGTGGGGGCAGAACCGCAAGTCGGCCCGGGTGCTGATGGTGATCGACGTGTCGGGGTCGATGGGCGACCCGGCCGCCGGTGCGGGCGGCCCGACCAAGCTCGAGCTGGCGAAGAAGGCGGCCGTGAACGCGTTGAGCCAGTTCAAGCCGGAGGACGACGTGGGGCTCTGGATCTTCTCCACCGGGATCAGCCGCACCGACCCCACCGACTATCTCGAGCTGGTGCCGATCGGGCCCATCGGCGTCCAGCGCGAGACCATCGCCGCCAAGATCAACGACCTCGTCCCGACCCAGGGCACGCCGTTGTACACGGTGACGAAGGCGGCCGACGACCAGCTCGTTCAGACCTTCGACGCCGGCCGCATCAACGCGGTGCTGCTGCTCACCGACGGGAAGAACGAGGACCCCAACAACGACGACCTCGACGCACTGCTGCGCACGCTGCGATCCCGCAACGAGGGGCAGGTCGCCAACCCGGTGCGGGTGTTCCCGATCGCCTACGGCCAGGACGCGGACCTGCCCACGCTGAAGCGCATCGCCGAGGCGACAAACGCCACCGTGTACGACGCTGCCGACCCCGCGAGCATCGGGAAGGTCTTCCTCGCCGTGGTGAGCAACTTCTAACCGTGTCCCTGATCGATCGTCTGCCGGAGCACCTCAAGAACCGCAAGACGGCCGAGGCCGTCACGGCGCCGTCGGCGCTGCTGCTGGCAGGCGCGGGGACGGCGGCCGGTGTGCTCGCCGGCGCGGCGTTGCCGGTCGCCGTGCTCGTCGGCGCCGTCGCGTACGGCGTGCGCGTCGCCTTCGGCCTACCGCGCAAGCCGCGTCCCGAGCGCATCGACCTCGCCGGGCTGAGTCAGCCGTGGCGGGCGTACGTGAAGGACGCGATGGAGGCTCAGCGCCGCTACGCCCGCGCCGTGAGCACGACGGAGGCCGGACCGTTGCACGACCGGCTGGCCGAGATCGGCGCCCGCCTCGACGCCGGCGTGCGCGAGTGCTACCGGATCGGCCGGCGCGGCGCCGCGCTCGACACCGGCCTCGCCGGCCTGCAGACCGGGGTCGCGTGGGCGGACCTCATGCACGGGCTCGACGCGTTCCGCGTGCCGGGCGAGCTGCGTGAGCGCGTGCAGCAGGGCGAGAGCATTCGCGACGACGCCGCCCTCGCCGACGAGCTGCGCAAGGTCGGCGTCGACGAGCCGGCGCTCGACAAGCTCGAAGCCCTGCAGGCCCAGGTGCTGTCGGCGCAGCGGCTCGTCGCCGTGGCCCAGGACGCCCGGTCGCGCCTGGAGCTGCTCAACGCCCGCCTCGACGAGGCGGTGGCGCGCGCGGTCGAGCTCTCGCTGAGCGCCGAGGACGCCACTGCGTTGCAGGGCCTGGGCGGCGACGTCGACGACCTCGTGGGCGAGATGGAGTCGCTGCGCACCGCGCTCGACGAGGCCGGGCAGGCGGGCCGGGGGGCGACCGCCACCGGCACGGCCTAGCATTTGCGGCGAAGCAGCAGAAGGGCACAGGCATGTGGAAGGCGATCCGGCGGTGGTGGAAGTACCTCGGGGCGAAGCTGTCCGGCAAGCTCGAGGAGTCCGCTGACCCGAAGGTCCAGCTCGAGCAGGCGATCGAGGAAGCCCAGCAGCAGCACCGGCGGCTCACCGAGCAGGCCGCCAACGTCATCGCCAACCAGAAGCAGACGCAGATGCGGCTCGAGCGCGCCGTCGAGGACTACGAGAAGTCGAACGCGTCGGCCCGCCAGGCGCTGCTCCTCGCCGACGAGGCGAACCGCGACGGCAAGCCCGACAAGGTCGCGAGCTACACGCAGGCGGCCGAGGCGTTCGCCGACAAGATCATCGGCCTGGAGAAGCAGGTCGCCGACCTCAAGAGCCAGCTCCAGCAGACGACGCAGGCCGCCGAGCAGGCCAAGCAGGCGGTGGCGCAGAACTCGGCCGCGCTCCAGAAGAAGCTCACCGAGCGCCAGAAGCTCCTGTCCCAGCTCGACCAGGCGAAGATGCAGGAGCAGATGAACTCGGCGATGAACCAGCTGTCGGCGACCGTCGGCGAGGACGTCCCGACGTTCGAGCAGGTGCGCGAGAAGATCGAACGCCGCCTGGCGAAGGCGCAGGGCATGGCCGACCTGACCTCGACCAACGTCGACACGAAGATGCTCGAGGTCGAGCAGGCCCAGGCCAGCGCCGAGGCCCAGGCCCGCCTCTCCGAGCTCCGCTCCGAGCTCGGCCTCGCCACCCCCGACACCGAGAAGGCCGCGCCCGCCACCGAGCCCGCGCCGAAACCCGCCGAAGCCGAGAAGCCGGCGGAGAAGCCCTCGAGCTAGACGCCGCCGCCGAGGAGCGCGCGCAGCGCCGAGGGCGCGCTCCCGGCCTCGGCCCGCATCACCCGGCAGAGATGGCTCTGATCGGCGAAGCCGGCGTCGGCCGCGAGTCGCGCCAGGTTGCGTTCGCCGTCCGCGAACCTCTCGAGCACGTCGCGCGCGCGTAGCCGCACGCGGTGACGGGAGATCGTGTGACCGGTCGCCCGGCGAAAGATGCGGCTGAGGTGATGGGGCGAGACTGCGACGGCGCGAGCGAGCTCCGGGAGCGAGAGGTCGGGATTCGCCGCGAGCGCCTCGCGCGCTTCGTTGACGACGCTCGTGCGCGCACGAACCGTCGCGGGACGTCCGGCGGTGACGGCACGATGGCCGCTCAGCTCCAGCGCCTGGGCCACGAGCGTGATCGCACCTTCGGCGAGCGCGTGCGGGTCCGCGGCGCGACGACTCGCCGCCAGGAGGATCCGATGCAAGAGGTCGATGCGCGGCGGTGTCGGAAGGGCGGCAGGGACCGGCTCGTCACCCCACAGCGAGGTTGCGACCGACGGAGCCACGCTGACGGCCGTGCAGTCGTCGCCGACGGTGTGGGGATGGTCGAAGCACTCTTCGTCACCGGGGCGCGCGCAATACGCCACAGTCGGATCGCACACTGACTCGATCCCGTCGACCGTGCGCACGAAGCAGCCCCGGCGCACGAAGACCACGGTGTGGTTCGTGGCCTGCTCGGGCGCGCGGCCATGGGCCGGGGCGTCACGGCACATGACGTCCCGGATCGTGACACCGTCCCGATCGACGACGGTTCGTGTCTGGAGCACGACGACGACCCCTGCGCATTGAGCACGAATCTTCAAGAGCGATGAACGCCGACCCGTCACGGTTATTCCGTGGGCGTTCTCGTGATCCTGCTCGTCGGGCAGGCAATGGCGTCAATGGACGAGGAGATCCTCGTGATCGCCGCACCCAACCTGCGGTCCGACCTGCACGCGTCGAGCGCCGAGCTTCAGCTGGTCCTGGCGATGTACATCGTCGCGTTCGCCGCCCTGGTCGTGACGGGGGCGCGGCTCGGAGATGTGATCGGGCGGCGACGCGCGTTCCTCCTCGGACTGGGCGGGTTCACTGCCTCGTCCCTCGCGGGTGGTCTCGCTCCGACGGCCGCGGCCCTCATCGGCATCCGCGCTCTACAGGGCGCATCGGCGGCGGTCATGACACCGCAGGTGCTGTCGATCATCCAGCTTCGGTTCGACGGGGAGACGAGAGCGCGAGCAATCGGCGCCTACTCGATGGTCCTCGCCGCCGGAGTCGCCGCCGGCCAGGTCCTCGGCGGCGTGATCGTGAGCGTGACGGCCGCCTGGCGCCCCGCCTTGCTGCTCAACGTGCCGATCGGCGCCGCTCTCCTTCCGGTCGCCCTCCGTCGCCTGCCCGACGTCCGCCGTGGCGCGCGGCGACGGCTCGACCTCGCCGGAGCACTCCTGCTTGCGGCCGCGCTCGTCGGGCTCGTCGTCCCGTTGTCGCTCGGTCGCGACACCGGTTGGCCGCCGTGGACGTGGGCGTGCTCCGCCGGCTGCATCGCGGCGTTCTTCGCGTTCGTCGGGCGGGAGCAATCGCTGGGCCGGCGGGGCCGGGACCCGCTGTTCGATCTCGGCGTGATGAGGCGACCGGGAATCGCAGCCGGCGTCGTGGCCGTCACGCTGGTCATGGCCGGCTACGCCGGCTTCCTCGTCGCCCTCACGCTCCATCTGCAGACCGGCCTGCACTTCTCTCCTCTCGTGACGGGCCTGATCTTCACGGCGTACGCCGCCGGGTTCGCGGTCGCCAGCCTCACGTGGACACGTGCCCGCGCCCCCACGCAGGCCCGTCTTCCGACCCTCGGGCCGCTGGCGATGGGTGTCGGCCTGGTCGCGGTCGGTGCGGTCGGGGCGGGCGGTGGGTGGCCCGCTGCCGTCACGACGCCGTTGCTGTTCTGCGCCGGCGCCGGCAACGCCTGGGCGTTCAGTCCGCTCGCGAACCGGTTGACTTCGGTAGTCGACGCCGCCCAGGCCGCCGACGTGAGCGGGCTCATCATCACGGCGAGCCTCGTGGGCCAGGTGCTCGGGGTGGCAGCCTTCGTCGACGTCTACTTCGCCGCGCTCCCCCACGGCTCGGCAGACGCGCTCGCGCTCACGACCGGCGTCCTCGCGGCGGCCTTGATCCCCGCCACTGTCTGCGCGAGTAACGCTTCACGGCGCCGCCGGTTCACGAGCCCCGGGCTTGACCGTGTTCGGACGGCCCGCATCACGCCCAGACGTCGGTGATCTTGCCGTAGCGGCGCGTGAAGTACACGCGCACCGGGATCATCCAGAGCCACCACAGCGGCGCGAGACCGACGGCGATGAACGAGATCGGGATCGAGCTCAGGAACACGATCGGGATGCTCAGGGCACGAAGCTCCGAGTGGGTCACGAACTCCCGCGGCGTGGACGGGTCGATGAGCCGGTTGCCCTGCGCCGCGTAACGGAACAGGACGGCGGAAGCGATGCTCGGCGCCGAGATGGCGACGCAGTACACGATCAGCGCCGGCCGCTCGTTGATGTAGTTGCCGTAGACGTCGGTCGGGAACGGGACCAGCGCGACCAGCCCCAGCACCGCGAGATTGAGAGAGATGAAGCGCCCGTCGATCCGCCGGATCATCTTGAACATCCGGTGATGCCCCAGCCACAGGCGGGCGATGACGAAGAAGCTCAACGCGTAGGCGAGGACCTGTGGGAGCACGTCGCCGAACTCGTGCCACAGCTTCCGGTCGAGGTCGGGAGGCTGGAGCCGGAGCGAGAAGCCGATGGTCAGCACGAGCAGCGTCGCCGCGATCGCGAACACCGCGTCGCTGAAGTTGACCAGCCGGTCGAGCTCGAGCGTGCGCTCGCGCCGCTCGCCGTCCGGGCTCATCCCGCCAGCTCGACGCCCTCGAGGGCGAGCAGGAACCGCTTGGTCCGTACCCCCGAGGGGCCGTACCCCCCGATGCGACCGCCGCTGGCGACGACCCGGTGGCACGGGACGACGATCGGCACGGGGTTGCGGCTCATGGCGTTGCCGACGGCCCGGGCCGCGCCCGGGCGCCCGGCCATCTCCGCCAGCTCGCCGTACGAGACGGTCTCGCCGAACCGCACGTCGCGGTGCAGGGTCTCGTACACCGCCCGTGGGAACGGCGCGTCCACGGACGACAGGTCGACCGGCATCGTGAAGCGACGCCGGTGGCCGCGGAAGTACTCGTCGATCTCGATCGCGACCTCGTCGTCACATTCCTCGCCGGCGTCCACGTCGAGATCGACCGGACCGAGGCCGATCTGCTGCACGCCGCGGTCACCAGCCAGCACCGTGAGCACCCCGATCGGAGTTTCCTGCCGCCACCAGCTCGCGGTCACCCGGGGAGCAGCTCCTGCACCTCGGCGCGCTCCTCGAGCAGCTCGTCGGTGGTGACCTTGATCTTCTCCTGAGCCCACGCGTCGTGCTCGATGCCTTCGACGATCGACGCCGCCGAGCCGTTGCTGCGCACCGGGTACCCGAACTGGAGTCCTTCGGGGACGCCGTACTCGCCCCCGCTCGCCATCGCCAGCGAATGCCAGTCGCCTTCCGGCGCGGGCGTAACGACGCTGCGCACCGAGTCGAGGGCGGCGTGCGCGGCCGAGGCCGCCGACGACGCGCCCCGCTTCTCGATCACGGCGGCGCCCCGCTTCTGGACGGTCTCGAGGAACGGCCCGCGCAGCCACTCGTCGTCGCGGATCACGTCGGGCGCGAGCTTGCCCCCGATGCGGGCGTGGACGAAGTCGGGGAACTGCGTCGTCGAGTGGTTGCCCCAGATCGCCATGTTCGTGACGTCGCGGGGCACGACGCCGGCCTTGTGCGCCAGCTGGCTCTTCGCCCGGTTCTCGTCGAGGCGCGTCATCGCGAACCACCGGTCGACGGGCACGTCGGGCGCGTTCGCCCGCGCGATCAGGCAGTTCGTGTTGCACGGGTTGCCGACGACGAGCACGCGCACGTCGGCGGCCGCGTGGTCGTTGATGGCGCGCCCTTGCGGCTTGAAGATGCCGCCGTTCACGGTGAGGAGCTCCCGGCGCTCCATCCCCGCCTTGCGCGGCACCGAGCCGACGAGCAGGCACCACGACGCGCCGTCGAACGCGGTCTTGAGGTCGGCGGTCGCCTCGACGCCCTCGAGCAGGCGGTGGGCGCCGTCCTCGAGCTCCATCACGACGCCCTCGAGGGCGGCCAGCGCGGGCTCGATCTCGAGCAGCCGCAGCACGACGGGCTGGTCGGGCCCGAGGAGGTCGCCGTGGGCGACGCGGTGGACGAGCGCGTAGCCGATCTGCCCGGCGGCGCCCGTGACCGTGACGTGAACCGGAGAGTTCGCCATGAATTTTCCTTTGGTCGCCCTCGCAAGCTCGGGCTCTGCGGTGGCGGTCGGCAGAGCCGCCGCCACCGCGGGAACCTACTGCGAGTGGTCGAGCACCGCGAGCAGGAGCTCCCGCGCCTCGGAGAGCTCGGCGATCCGCTCCGCCGCGCCGGCGTCGGCGGCGCCGTGATCAGGATGGGCGAGCCGCAGCAGGCGGCGGAATCGGCGCTGGACCTCCTCGCGGTCGACGCGGGCGCCCGCCCGCACGCCCAGGACCTCCATCGCCCACCGGCGCTCGGCGGGAACCCCCCGCCACGCGGCGAGGTCCTCGTCGCCGTTTCCTCCGCCGTTGGGCCGGGCGGCGGCGCCGGGCGCGTAGGGCCGCAGGCCGGGCACGCCTTCGAGCAGGCGCCGCACCTCGAGGCCCTCGGGCGGCATCCCGGGCCGCGCCACCGCGTTGGCGATGGCCCGGAAGGCGGGCCGGCGAGCCGTCGCCGGCAGCTGCCCCGCCGCCATCACCGCCCCGAGCACCTGCGGCGTCGGCCAGCCGTGCGTGTCGAGCTCGAGGGTCAGCGGCCCGCCGTCGGCGACGATGCGGTGCCGGGACCGGTCGAGGCCGTGCGTGTCGGTCTGCAGACGATGTCGCAGCGCGATGCGCGGCACGCTGAGCCCGTCCTCGGCATCGGCGAGCAGCCTCGGGAGCAGCTCGCGCTGCTCGTCGTCGAGCCCGTCCAGGTTCTCGGAGACGACGGCGCCGAGCAGCACGGCGCCGTAGGCGGGCCCACTGGTGGGGAGGTAATGGTCGCCGAGCGCGACCCGCCGGGTCGGCTGGTGCCGCCGGGTGTGGCGGATGTTGAGCTCGGCGAGGATCACACGTGGACTTCGTGTCTACAGGCGGTCGCAGATTGCGGCCGCGAACTCGGAGGTCTTGACCTCGGTCGCGCCCTCCATGAGCCGGGCGAAGTCGTAAGTGACGATCTTCTCGGCGATCGTGGCCTCGAGCGCCTGCACGATGTCGTCGGCTGCGTTCTGCCACCCGAGGTGCTCGAACATCATCATGCCCGACAGGATCACAGAACCGGGGTTGACCTTGTCCTGCCCGGCGTACTTGGGCGCGGTGCCGTGAGTCGCCTCGAACACCCCGTGCCCGGTGACGTAGTTGATGTTCCCGCCCGGCGCGATCCCGATGCCCCCGACCTGGGCGGCGAGCGCGTCAGAGAGGTAGTCGCCGTTCAGGTTGGTGGTGGCGATCACGTCGAAGTCGTCGGGCCGGGTGAGGACCTGCTGCAGCGTGATGTCGGCGATGTTGTCCTTCACGAGGATCTTGTCGCCGGGGTTGCCGCCGCAGTCCTCCCAGCCCACGGCCACGTCCGAGAACTCCTCGCGCACGAGCTCGTACCCCCAATTGCGGAAGGCGCCCTCGGTGAACTTCTGGATGTTGCCCTTGTGCACGAGCGTGACCGAGCTGCGCTTGCGCTTCACCGCGTAGTCGATCGCGGCGCGGATCAGGCGCTTCGACCCGGTCTCCGACACGGGCTTGATGCCGATGCCGGAGTCGGAGCGGATCTCCCAGCCGTACTCGTCGCGGAGGAAGTGGATCAGACGGTCGACCTCGGGCGTGCCTTCCTGGAGCTCCTTGCCCGCGTAGACGTCCTCGGTGTTCTCCCGGAAGATCACGATGTCGACCTTCTCCGGGTGCTTCACCGGCGACGGCACGCCTTTGAACCAGCGAACCGGTCGGAGGCACACGTACAGGTCCATGATCTGACGCAGCGCGACGTTGAGGCTGCGGATGCCGCCCCCGACCGGCGTGGTGAGCGGGCCTTTGATGCCGATGAGGTGGTCGAGGAACGCCTGGACGGTCTCCTCGGGCAGCCAGTTGCCCGTCGCGTCGAAGGCTTTCTGACCCGCGAGCACCTCGTTCCAGTGGATCGTCTTGCCGTGCTTGGCGGCTGCGGCGTCGAACACCATCTGCGACGCGGGCCAGATGTCGATGCCGGTGCCGTCACCTTCGATGAACGGGATGATGGGCTCGTCGGGAACGCGCAGGACGCCGTCGACGAGCGAGATCTTCTCAGCCATGGCCCGGATCGTACCGGGGCCTTCCGGACGGCGGCTCAGCGGGCGAGCGCGACGATCAGCAGCGTGACGAGGTACACGGCCACCAGCGCCGCCGCGCACCACCACAGCGCCCGGCGGTCGAAGGGCGCCGGGCGTCCCGCCACCCCGGCGAGGCTGTACCCGCACTCACCGCAGCGTGCCGCGTCGGCCGCGACCGAAGCTCCGCACAAGGGGCACGTCGCGGACGCGGGCGGAGGAGTGTCGAACTGCGCGCTCAGGACGTGCTCCCCCTCGACTCTCGACGCGCCGCTCAGCGAGACGATCGCCGCTCGGCGGCGTCCACCGCGTTGCGGAAGAGCATAGCGATGGTCGTCGGGCCGACGCCGCCCACGCGCGGCGTGATGCGCCCGGCGACCTCGTTGCACCGCTCGTCGACGTCGGGGAGGAGCTTGCGGCCCTCGTAGCGCACGCCGCCACCCACGACCGTCGCGCCGGCGGTGATGTGCTCGGGCTGGAGGATGCCGGGAACGCCGGCGGCGGCGATCACGATCTCCGCCCGTCGCGTGTACTCGGGCCAGTCGGCCACGCCGGTGTGCACGACGGTGACGGCGGCGTTGGCAGTCGGGCGCTTCTGGGAGAGCAGCAGGGCGAGGGGACGGCCGAGCGTCGTGCCCCGGCCGAGGATGCACACCTCGTGCCCGGCCACCGGCACGTCGTAGTACGCGAGGAGCGCCTCGATGCCGGCCGGCGTGCACGGCACCGGCCCCGGCATCATCAGCGCCAGCCGGCCCATGTTCACGGGATGCAGCCCGTCGACGTCCTTGTCGGGGTCAACCTCGAGGAGCGCGGCCTCGTAGTCGATCTGCGGCGGCGTCGGATGCTGCACGAGCATGGCGTCGACGGCGTCGTCCGCGTTGAACTCTCGGATGGCGCCCAGCAGGTCGGCCTGGGTGGCGTCGTCGGGAAGATGAACGTGCGGCGAGTTGAAGTCGAGCTCGGCCGCCTTCTCCTGCTTGATGCGGATGTAGCCGACGCTCGCGCTCTCGTTGCCGACGAGGATCGTGCCCAACCCGGGACGGTGACCGTTCTCGACGAGTTTGCCGATGCGTGGGGCCAGCTCGGCGAACGTCGCCTCGGCCACGGGCGCGCCGGGCATCATCGTCGCCGCCATCAGTGCAGGAACTGCCGTTCGCCGGTGAGCACCATCGCGAGCCCGAGCTCGTCGGCCCGGGCGACGTTCTCCTCGTCCCGTACCGAGCCCCCGGGCTGCACGACCACGGCGACGCCGGCGTCGGCCGCCGCCTCGACGCCGTCGGCGAACGGGTAGAAGCCGTCGGTGGCTGAGGCGCCGCCCCGGGCGCGGCCCTCGGCCTTCTTCGCCGCGATCTCGGCCGCGCCGACGCGGCTCTGCTGCCCGGCGCCGATGCCGACGGCCTGCAGGTCCTTCACCAGCACGACGCAGTTCGACTTCACGTGCCCGCAGAGCCGCCAGGCCAGCTCGGCGTCGAGCCACTGCGCGGTGGTGGGCGCGACCTTGGTCACGAGGCGCCACTCGTCGCGACCGGCCACGAAGTGAGGAGCGTCCTGCACGAGGAAGCCGCCGGTGAGCGGACGGAAGTCGAGCTCGTCGCGGCTGGGCGCGGGCGCCTCGAGAAGGCGCGTGTTCTTGCGCTTCTTGATCAGCGCGTCGAGCGTGCCGGGCGCGTAGGCGGGCGCGACGATCACGTCGGCCTGCGGGCCGGCGACCATGCGCTCGGCGGTGGCGGCGTCGACCGGCCGGTTCAGGGCGACGATCCCGCCGAACGCGGACAGCTCGTCGGACTCGAGCGCCCGCTGGTACGCGGTGGCGGCGTCGGTGGCGACGGCAGCTCCGCAGGGGTTGGCGTGCTTGATGATGGCGCACGCGGGCTGCTCGCCGAGATCGTGGGCGAGCTGCCACGCCGCCTCGGTGTCGTAGTAGTTGAGGTACGAGAGCGCGAG
>DATFXK010000191.1:0-5020 GCA_035316005.1 Acidimicrobiia bacterium
TCGCGTGCGTTCGTCGAGAACCTCACGAAGGGCAAGATCAGCCAGGGCGGGTCGACGATCACGCAGCAGCTGGTCAAGAACCGGATCCTCGGGAACAAGCAGGATCTCCAACGGAAGGCGAAGGAGCTCGTCCTCGCCTACCGGCTGAACAACAAGTACTCGAAGCGGGAGATCCTCAAGCAGTACCTCAACACCGTGTACTTCGGGCAGGGCTCCTACGGTGTGAAGGCCACCGCACGCCGGTTCTTCCTCACGCCCGATCCCTCGGCGCCGTACGGCGTGCGCGGCAAGCAGCTCGGCGAGCTCACGGTGGGCGAGTCGGCGTTGATGGCGGGGCTCATCCAGAACCCCGAGGGCGACAACCCCTTCGTGCAGCCGGACCGGGCGCTCAAGCGGCGGGCGGACGTGCTGAAGGGGATGGTCGAGCAGCACTACATCACCCAGGCCCAGGCGGACGAAGGCAACAAGGAGGCGCTGCCGACGGTGAAGCCGTCATCGGAGCTGCGACCCGGCAACGCCTGGACCCAGCGGGCTCAGGACCTCCTGCTGAACGACCCGCGGCTCGGGGCGACGCCGCAGGAGCGTCGCGACAAGCTGCTGCAAGGCGGATTGAAGGTCTACACGACGATGGATCCGAACCTGCAGCAGCAGGCCGACGCCGCCGTCTCGCAAGGACTGCGATCCGCCGCGTCGGGCTTCGGTGCCGCGCTCGTCTCGATGGATCCGAAGACCGGTTACGTGAAGGCGATGACCGACAGCCGCCCGTACAGCGAGGCGAAGTTCAACCTCGCCACCGACGGCGCCGGGCGTCAGGTGGGATCGAGCTTCAAGGTGACGACGCTGGCGACGATCCTCCAGAACGGCTACTCGCGCAATGATCAGGTGGACGGCACGGCGCCGTGCAGCGTGCCGGGGTTCGGCGGATCGACCGACAACGCCGAGGGCGGCGGCGGCGTCATGACCATCGACCAGGCGACGGCCGAGTCGGTGAACTGCGCGTTCGTGCGCTTGTCCACCAGCGTGGGCCTCGACAAGGTCGTCGACATGGCCCAGAAGATGGGCATGCGGCCACTCGTCGCCGGCCGTCAGCCGGTCAACGAGTGGCGGGTGCTCACGTTCACGCTCGGAGTCATCTCGGTCACGCCGCTCGAGATGGCGAACATCACCGCGACCATCGCCGGTGACGGCGTCCACCACGACCCGATCTTCGTGTCGAAGGTCGTGGACCAGGACGGCAAGGTGATCTTCGACGAGGCCGGCCGTCCCGGCACCCGCGTGCTCGACCCCGACGTCGCCCACTGCGAGGCGAGCATCCTCCACGACCCGATCGACGATCCGAGCGGGACCGCCGCGGGCAAGGGGATCCCCGGATACGACGCGTTCGGGAAGACCGGCACGAACGACCAGAAGGTCAGCTCGGCGTTCCTCGGCGGGACGTCCAACCTCGTCGCCGACGTGTGGCACGGACTGCCCGACCACGACGCCCCCGGCGCCGGGTTCGGCGCCGGCGTCCCGAACACCATCTGGCGCGACTTCATGATCCCGGCCGTCCGGGGGACGGCCGACGCGCCCTTCCCGCCCCCGGGACCGGCCTGCGACGCGCCCGGCAAGTTCGTCGACCCGGTGCACGGCCGCACCACGGATGTCGCACCTCCGGCTCCGCCCGACACGGGCCCCCCGCCGCCCGCGCCTGCACCCGACCGGGGCGGCGACAACGGGGGCGGGGGCGGCGGTGGAGGCGGCGACGGTGGTGGACGTGGCGGCCACGGACGTGGCGGCGGCGGCAACTGAGAGGTAAGCCTCGAGCTGCTGTACTGGCCGTGATGGGTAGGAGCGAGCTCTCTATCGGCGTCGTGCCGCGACCGGGCTGATGTCGCCGACGCGCGTCATGATCCTCGGCGCCGGATTCGGCGGCCTCGAGCTGTCATCGCGCTTGTCCGCCGAGTTGGCCGGCGAGGTCGAGGTCACGCTCATCGATCAGAACGAGGCCTTCATCTTCGGTTTCTCGAAGCTCGACGTGATGTTCGGGCGGCGAACGCTGGACGAGGTTCGAGTCCCGTATCGCCAGATCACGAAGCCAGGCGTGACCTTCCGACAAGAATCGGTGGTTTCGATCGACCCGGAACGCAAACGCGTCGTGACCAGCGCGGGCACGTATGACGCCGACATCCTCGTCGTTGCCCTCGGTGCTGATCTTGCGCCGGAGGCGACGCCCGGATTCGTCGGCGGTGGCTACGAGTTCTACTCACCAGAGGGCGCGGCGCGGGTTCGGGAGATCTTGCCCACGTTTGCCGGCGGAGCCGTTGTGATCGCGGTTCTGGGCGGCTTCTTCAAATGTCCACCTGCTCCGTACGAAACTGCGTTCATGCTCCACGACTACTTGTCGGCGCGCGGGCTTCGCGATGTCACAGCGATGGAACTCGTGACGCCGATGCCCAAGCCGATTCCGATTTCCGATGACGTATCCGACGCGATCGTGGCGCTGCTGGACGAGCGAGACGTGGGCCACTCGCACGGGACATCGGTGTCGAGCATCGACGGAGCGCAAAAGGTCGTGCATCTCGCGGACGGACGTGAGCTCCCGTTCGACCTGCTCCTCGGGGTGCCGGTGCACGTTGCGCCGCCCGTCGTCGTCGACGCGGGGCTGACCGACGACGGTTGGATCGCGGTCGACATTGCGACGTTCGCGACGAAGTTTCCCGACGTGTATGCGGTCGGCGACATCACGAGCGCACCTGTTCCACGCGCGGGCGTCGTCGCCGAAGGAGAAGCGTCGACGCTTGCCGACGTGCTCATCGACCGCATCGGGGGCGGCGCAACGATCAATCCGTTCGTGGGCGAGATCAAGTGCTACATCGAGATGGGTAACGACACCATCGGCATGGTGAACGTCAACTTCTTGTCGGGTTCGGCGCCGACAGCGGTGTTCACGCCGCCGTCGCTCCAAGGAGCGGAAGAGAAGCGGGAGTTCGCGGCCTCGCGCCGCCGGCGCTGGTTCGGCTGACTTCGGGTCTATCCGGGGGTCGAAGCGGGCCCGGCCGCGGGGTGGGTCGGGAGCAAGAGCGGCTTTCGGGGTGTCTGGTTGAAGTCGAAGTCGGCGGTGAGGTCGCCGAGGATCTTGGCGTTCTCCCGCACGGTGGGTCGCGGGTCGGGGCGCCCGTCGGTCTTGGGGTCGATGCGCGCGCCGCCGAGGAAATCGTCCTCGATGAACTTCACATAGGCGTCGTGACTCAGGGTCTGGTGGTCGATGAACCCCTTCTTGGCGAAGGGACTGATGACGATGCCGGGAACACGCAGTCCGTAGCCGTTCTCGTCGACGGAGGGCGGCGTGACGTGGTCGTAGAAGCCTCCCCAGTCGTCCCACGACAAGAAGATGGCGGTCGAGTTCCAGTCGGGCCCCGACATGATGGCGTTCACGAGGCTGGTGACGTATGCCTGCCCGGCTGAGACGAGCCCGGGCGGGTGTTCACTGACGTCGCCGCTGGGGGCAACCCACGACACCGCCGGCAGGTTGCCCTTCTTGGCCGCGTCGAGCAGGTTGGGCATCGGTTGGATGTTGCCCTGCTCGCCGTCCTGCTTGACCGTGTCGAAGGACGGCAGCGGGTTCCAGATCCCGGGCGTCTTGGCGTTCTGGGGTTTGAGGGTGCAGGTGGTGGCGGAGTCGTTCTCGCAGTCGGGTTCCTGGCCATTGACGACGTAGTACGCCCACGAGACGTGCTGCTTGTGCAGCAGGTAGGTGAGGTCGGTCCACGCGTAGTCCGGCGGGACGGGCGCCGCCCCGGGCTGTGCGCCCGCCGTCTGGCGGCGTTGCGGGCGGTTGGGGTTGAGCTGCATCTGAGCCTGCTTCCGGAGTTGCTGGTCGAGGGGCGGGGCCGGGCTCTGGAGCGCGTTCATGCAACTCTTCGGATCGGCGGTGACGCTGCAGCGCGCGGACCACTCCGACACCAAGAACAGATGCTCGGGCAGACTCCAGGACGCGTTCGGCTGGAACAGGTGGTCCTGGAGCACGAAGTCCTTCGCGTACGTCCAGTAGTTCGGGATCTCGCGAGCATCGTGGTAGCCCATCACGTCGGGCGGGCCGGTCGGGCTGCACGCGGGGTTGTTCGTCTTCCCGCATCCCTTGTTGCCGGATTCGGCCTGGGCGACGAACCCGTCCATCTTGCCGCCGTTGATGTCGGCGGCAGCGTTGTTCTGCCCGTGGGGGCCGCCGCCGTTCTGGTCCTGGCTGTCGTGAAAGGGCGCCGCGCACTGCCCCGTCGCCGGATCGGGTACGCACACGCTCGGCGTGCCGTTCGCCATCGGGATGCCGTCGGCACCCGGAAACGTCCCGAAGTACGAATCGAAGCTGCGGTTCTCCTGCATGATCGTCACGACGTGCTTGATCTTGTGAATCCCGGTCTCGCTCCCGGAACCGCCGCTGGATGTCGGAGAGGCGGCGTGAGACGAGCTCGATGCGCCGCCGCTGCTGCACGCAGCCGCGAGCAGCGCGGCGACGCCGGCCAGCGGAACCAGCCGCCGCATCATGATCGGCCCGTCGCCTCGAACACGCCTCACAGACTGGCAGCACGAGAGGCGAAATTCGTGAGCGAAGGATCAACACTTCGCGAAGCCTGGGATGTTCGGGCTCGGAGTGAACACGCCATCGCGGCTGGCGCCCCGCTACACCCCTTCGACGGCGACCATCCGCCAAACGCCGGCGCCCTTGCGGACCGACCGGGCCTGCCGATAATCCTCCGACTCGAACCAAGCCTCAACCTCCTCGAGCGATCGAAACTCGATGACCACGAGGCGCTCCGGCACCCAATCCCCTTCGAGGACCCGCATGGCGCCGCCGCGTGCAAGGAACCGCCCGCCGTGACGTTCGACGCTGGGACCGGACATCGCGCGGTACTCCGCCGCTCGTACCGGATCCGCACTCGTGACATCCACGACCACATATGCCGCCATGGATCACACAATGCCCGATCCACGACGGGCCGAGACGGTCAGTCCTTGTCGTCGTGGGGCTCTTCTTCCTTGG
>DATFXK010000192.1:0-30169 GCA_035316005.1 Acidimicrobiia bacterium
GGCCGCCGTTGCCGAAGGCTCAGGACCACGAGGGCAACGATGATCGTCAGCTCGAACAGCACGAGCGCCACGTTCGCCGCGAACAGCGCCTGATAGGGGAGGGTGCCGGGGAAGCCCTGGCGGTACTGGTACGCGACGAGGAACAAGGCCGACTGGGCCAGCACGAGACGGGTGAGCCCCGACCGCCATTCGAGGACCAGCACCGGCAACGCCCACGCCACGTACCAGGGCAACACGTACATCGACGCGAGCAGGTAGGCGACGAGCGCGCTCCCGACCACGAGGGTCGGCGTCCGATCGCGCAGCCGGCCGGCCACGAGGACGGCGGCGAGCACGAGGACCACGATGATCGACACCGTCGCGATCGGGCGCAGGAAGCCGGACGAGAGCGGAGGACGGTCCAACCCGAAGAGCCTCGACCGGCCGTCCGCGCCCGTGAGGAGCCAGATCGAGTTACGGCTCATCTGGAGGCGGGCGTCCCGCAGCGGTTTGAGCGCGTCGAGACCTCCGCTGACCGCGTAGCCCAACGCGACGACCCCGCCCGCCACCGCACTCGAGATCAACGCCGGGCGGAGGCCGCGTCGACGCCAGACCCAGACCACCAGCGCGACGAGGCCCAAGAGGGCGACGAGCTTGACGAGTGCGCCCAGCGCGATCACGGCCGCCGCGAGCGCGAACCGTTCTCGCGTGGCGAGCAGCACGCCGGCGAGCAGAGCGAGCCCGACGAGCGCGTCGTTGTGGCCGCCGTTCACGATGTCGAAGATGACGAGCGGGTTGAGCCCGATCAGCGCGACGGCCGCTGGCGCGCGCGTGCGGCGCGCGACGAGCAAGGCGGCGAGGAACACCGACAACGCCGCCAGGCCCTGGAACACGAGCCGCGTCGAGCGCTCGTCCGTGTTCGTGAACGCGATGACGCCGGCCGAAATGCCGTTCCACAGCGGCCCGTACACGGACGCCGTGTTCTGCCACATCGGCCGGACCCGCCGCATGGCCGGGTCGTTCGGGTACTCGACCGGCACGTGCCGGTACGGGCTGGCGCCGTAGTGCGAGACCATGCGCCCGTAGGCGGCGTACGACCAGATGTCGGTCGAGTCCCGCGGCCAGTACTTCACAGAGACGACCAGCAGCGCAACGGTGACGACGAGCACCGTGCGCATCCCGAGGGCGCGCCGCCAACGGCCCACACCGACCGCGAGCCCGAGGGTGACGAACCCAAGGGTGAGGAGGCCGGCGCGCCCGATCGAGGCGAACCGATGGCCGACGGCAAGGCTTGTCGACACCGCCGAGACGAGCACCAGTGTGATGACCGTGACGCGGTCGGCGGTGGTGGGCGCGCCCGCACCCCCGGAGTCGGCCGGCACGACCGACAGTCTGCCCGAGCCGCCATGAGAGTCGCATGAAGGGGTGACGAACCCTAGGGAACGAGGCGGACGGCGGCCGCTTCGGCACCGACGACGACGTCGAAGCCGTCCCGATCGGTGAGCCAGTCCCGATTCGTCCGCTGGACGGCGTCGTTGTCGTCGTAGCGGTTCAGCACCACGACGACCGGCGCGGGCACGAACGCGTCGACCGACAGGCGCACGGCGTTGATGGTCCCGAGGCCGGCGTCGGCGACCAGGAGCACGACATCGGGACCCACAGCGCATGCCAACGTGACGTTGTCGCCGTCGCGGGCCATCGGTGATCGGGGCCCGCCGGCGCCTTCGACCAGCCCAACGTCGACGCCGTCGGGCCAGCCGAGCTCCGCGACCAGGTCGCTCACCGTGAAGGCGGGCGCGCCGAGGGCCGCGGCCGCCATCGGCGGAGCCAGCGCGCGGGCGTACCAGCGATGCGGGGGGCACACGTCGTAGGGCGACTCACCGGTGGCGGCGGCGAGCGCGTCGGCGTCGGTGCGCTCGTCGCCGGCTTCGAATGACTGGGCGGGCTTCCGCGCGCTGACGAGCCGGCCGTCGGCCCGCACGCGGGCCAGGACGGTGGACGCGACCCAGGTCTTGCCGATCGCGGTGCCGGTGCCGGCCACGAACACGACGCGCGCCGGACGGGCGGTCACAAGTCGGCGAGCGCGGCCGCCAAGCCGTCGACCTGCGAAGTCGAGTGCGCCGCAGACAGCGCGACCCGCAGGCGAGAGGTGCCGGCCGGAACGGTCGGCGGCCGGATCGCGGGGACGAGCATCCCCTGGTCGAGGAGGGCCGCGGCCGCGGCAAGCGTTCGCTCCTCGGTCCCGAACACGACCGGCACGATCGGCGACGGGTGCCCGGGTCGGAGACGCGCGACGTTGGCGCGCAGGCGCGCCGTCAGGTCGCGACCCTCCGGAGAGCGGATCACGCCGACCCCGGCGAGCGCCGCCGCCGCGTCGGCGGGCGAGAGGGCCGTCGTGAAGATGTACGAGCGGGCGCGGTTCACGACGAGCTCGGTGTAACTGGCCGGACCGGCGACGAAGCCACCGAGCGCGCCGACCGTCTTCGACAGCGTCCCGATGCGGAGGGCGTCGAGCCCGGCGAGGTCGGGATCGGGACCGAGCACGGCGTGGGCCTCGTCGAGCACGAGGAGCGCCCGGTGGCGCGCGCACAGGTCGGCGAGCGCGCCGACCTCGGCGAGGTCTCCGTCCATCGAGAACACCGTGTCGGTGACGACGACGGCGCGCTCGGCCGGGACCGTGGTCAGGAGGTGCTCCAGGTGGTCGAGATCCCGGTGGCGGTACACCTCGACCCGGGCGCGGCTGAGGCGGCAGCCGTCGATGATCGACGCGTGGTTGAGCTCGTCGGAGCAGACGAGCACGCCGGGACCGCCGAGGGTCGTCAGCACGCCGAGGTTGGTGGCGAACCCGGTGGGGAAGAGAACGGCGCGCTCGGCGCGCTTCCACTCGGCCAGCGCCGCCTCGAGGTCGCCGTGGACGGGGCGCGACCCCACGATGAGGCGGGCCGAGCCCGATCCGGCGCCCCAACGGTCGAGGGCGGCGTGGGCGGCTGCCACCACGTCGGGGTGCTGGGTGAGGCCGAGGTAGTCGTTCGACGCGAACGACACGACCGGGCGGCCGTCCGGGGCGAGCTTCCCTTCGGGGCCGGCTGCGTCGAGGTCGCGCGGTTGGCGCCACCGGCCGGCGGCGCGGATGCCGCCCGACTCGGCGGCGGCCCAGTCGGACCAGCTCACGTCGGTGCCACCTCGTCGAGCGCGCGGGCCAGCGCGTCGACGATCCGGTGCAGCTCGGGGGAGGTGATCGTGAGCGGCGGCATGACGACCACCACGTCGCCGAGTGGGCGCAACAGCACGCCGCGCTCGACGGCGGCGGCGCACACCCGCCGGCCCCATCGCAACCCATCGCGCGGAGGCGCGAGCTCGACGCAGCCCATGAGGCCCGCGAGTCGCACCTCGCGCACCGCAGAGTGCGGCGCCACCCGCTCGTCGAGCAGACCGCGGAGCTCCGTCGACCGCGCCCGGACGTTCGCGAGCACGTCGTGCTCCTCGAGCAGCTCGAGGTGCCGGCGTGCCACCGCGCACGCGAGCGCGTTGCCGCCGTACGAATGCCCGTGGTACAGCGTGTGCGCCGAGAGGTCGGGGCCGAGGAAGGCGTCGAAGACGTGCTGGGCGGCGACGGTCACCGATTGAGGCAGGTACCCGCCGGTCAGCCCCTTTCCCAGGCACAGCAGGTCGGGGCGGAGCCCGCACTGCTCGGACGCGAACAACGTGCCGGTGCGACCGAATCCGGTGGCGACCTCGTCGCACACGAGGAGCACGGCGTGCTCCCGACACGCCGTGGCGAGCCGCGCGAACGCTTCCGCCGGCGCGACCTGCATGCCCGCTGCCCCCTGCACCAACGGCTCGACGACCACCGCCGCCAGCTCGAGCGCGTGGTCGGCGATCATCTGCACGGCGACGTCGAAGCAGCGGGGATCGCCGAAGCCGGGGGCGCGCAGGACTGGGAAGCGCAGCGGGTCGAACAGGTCCGTCCCGAACCCGCCGGCGCCCAGCGACAGCCCGCCCACCGTGTCTCCGTGGTACGCGCCGCCGAACGCGAGGTAGGTGGTGCGCCCTTCGACACCGCGGTTGGCCCAGTACTGGAAGGCGATCTTCAGTGCCTGCTCGACGGCGGCCGCGCCGTCGGACGCGAACAAGAAGTGGGGACCGTCGACCGGCACGACCTGCGCCAGCGCCTCGGCGAGCTCGATCGCGACCCGGTTGCCGTTGCCGAGCATCGTCGAGTGCGCGACGCGGTCGAGCTGGTCACGAAGCGCCCGGTCGAGCTCGGGCACACGGTGGCCGAGCGTGGTGACCCAGAGCGACGAGATCGCGTCGAGGTAGCGACGGCCGTCGACGTCGACCAGCTCGTGCCCGTCAGCCGACTCGACGATGACGGGCGCGTTCTCCGTGTAGGACGCCATCTGCGTGAAGCCGTGCCAGACGACGGCCGCGTCGCGCTTGGCCCACTGCTCCGCCGCGCTCACGGGGGGCGATGTTAGGGGCGGGCCGCGTCGGCCCGTCAGGTCGGATCCGGAACGTCAGATCCGGCGGCCCCATCGACCGCTGAATCGCCCGCGCCCGAGACGGGCGCGGCGTCCGAACCGGCGCCGGGGCACCGCCATGAGGAACGCGACGAGCACGAGCACGGCCAGGGCGACGATCAGCAAGGTGACCATGGGGGTCTGCTACCCGGGCCCGGGTGGGAGGAAACGCGCCCCGTGAGCTCGTCGAGGCCATTGGTACGGTCGGCGCGATGAGCGACGTGGACGCGGTCACCCAGGCCGTCGACAGCCAGTACGCCGAGTGGCTGGCGACGCTCGCCGACATGGTGCGCATCCCGAGCGTGAGCGGCGACCCCGCCCACGCCGTCGACGTGGAGCGCAGCGCCGACGCCGTCGCGGCCGCCCTGGACGCCGCCGGTCTCGAGCAGGTTCGCCAGCGCGAGGTGGACGGCTCGCCGCCGTACGTGATCGGCGAATGGGTGCATCGCGAGGACGCACCCACGGTCCTGCTCTACGCGCACCACGACGTGCAGCCTCCGGGCGTCGTCGACAACTGGACGACCGAGCCCTTCGAGCCACGCGAGCGCGGTGGTCGCCTGTACGGCCGCGGCACCGCCGACGACAAGGCAGGCGCGGTCGCGCACGCGGCCACGGTGGCGGCGTGGCTGCGCACGACGGGCGAGCTGCCGTGCAACGTGCGCGTGCTCGTCGAAGGCGAGGAGGAGATCGGCTCGCCTCGCCTCGAGGCGTTCCTCACGAAGCACCTGGACGAGCTGGCGGCCGATGTGCTCGTCCTCGCCGACGCGAGCAACTGGAAGGTCGGCGTGCCCGGCATCACCTACTCGCTCCGCGGCATCGCCGGCGTCGACGTGACGCTGCGCGCACTCGACGGTCCGGTGCACAGCGGCATGGCCGGCGGCGTCGTGCCCGACCCGGCGCTGGCGCTGGCGAAGGTGATCGCGTCCCTCGTCGACGAGCACGGCGACGTCGCCATCGCCGGCTTCGCCGACGACGCCACGCGCCTGACCGACGACGAGCGGGAGCGCATCGAGCAGCTGCCCGACGATTCGGACGCCCTGCGCGAGGCGTGGGGCCTGCGCCCGGGCGTCGAGCTCGCCGGCCACCCCGCCGTCAGCATCTACGAGCGGCTCTGGCGCCGGCCGTCGGTCGCGGTCATCGGGTTGGACTCGCACCCGGTCGCGGGGTCGTCGCCGCAGATCGTCGCCGGGGCCACGGCCCGCCTGAACATCCGCCTCGCGCCCGGTCAGGACCCCGAGCGCGCCCACCGGCTCGTCCGCGAGCACGTGGCGGCGCGGACCCCCTGGGGCCTCGAGGTCGAGACGACCCCGGTGTGGGGCGCGCCCGGGTGGTCGACCGAGCCCACCGGCTGGGCGTTCGACGCCGCCGAGCGGGCGTTGCGGTCGAGCTTCGGCACCGATCCCGTCTTCATGGGCGTCGGCGGCTCGATCCCGTTCGCCGAGCCGTTCGCGGCCGCCTTCGGCGGCATCCCGGCGCTGTTGCTGGGCCCCTCCGATCCGAGCAGCCGCATCCACGGCGAGGACGAGAGCCTCCACCTCGACGACTGGCGCAAGCTGATCGTGAGCCAGGCCCGGCTCCTCGCCGAGCTGGCGGCGGCGGCGCCGGGGTAGACGCGCTACTCGGCGACGTGCTCGGCGCCGAGGTCGCGGAGCGCGGCGCGGATCTTCTCGGCCGCCTCGTCGAGGGATCCCTCGGGCGGACTGTGGTCGGCGTGCGCGAACGACAGCTCGCCGGCGGAGTCGATCGGGACGACGTGGATGTGGGAGTGCGGAACCTCGTCGCCCACGATCATCACGCCGATGCGGCGTGGGTGGAAGGCCTGATCCTGCGCCTGGCCGATCGTCTGCGCCACCGTGAACAGGTGGCGGGCGAGCACCGGGTCGAGATCGATCCAGTGGTCGACCTCGCGTCGGGGCACGACGAGCGTGTGACCGGGCTTCATCGGCGCGATCGACAGGAAGGCGACGCACTGCGGGTCGCGCCACACGAAGACGCCCGGGATCTCGCCGTCGATGATCTTCGTGAAGATCGAGGGCACGCGCGCAATCTACCCAGCGGCTGCGGCGCGTACCGCGGGCGCGACGTCGGTCATGAACCGGTCGAGCGTCTCGGTGGCGCCGAAGTCGTGGAACTGCAGCACGAACCCGCGCGCTCCGCGCTTCACGTCGGCCGCGAGCGCCGCCGCCACCGCGTCGGCGGTGCCGGTGACCACGCCGCCCCAGCTCCCGAAGCGCCGGCCCGTCAGGGCGTCGACCTCGTCGCGGTCGCCGTCTCCCGCCGCCAACCCGATCGGGTGCTGCACCGACACGCGCGCGTCGCCCGCCAGGGGCGTGAGCTCGGCCAGCCGGTCCGTGGCATACGACGGGCAGTTCCACCAGTCGGCGAACTCCCGGACGAGGGGCATCGTGAGCTTCGGTCCTGCGCCGCCGATGTGCACCGGGATGTGAGCCTGGACGGGAACCGGGCGGCCGACCGCGCCTTCCAGCCGGTAGTGCGATCCCGAGTAGTCGAACGGCTCACCGGCGAACATGCGGGTGAGGATCTCGAGGGTGTCGCGCAGCCGCGCCGCACGCTCCGGAGCCGGCCGGGCGTCGATGCCGAAGGCGCGGAGCTCGGCGTCGACGGAGCCCCAGCCGAGACCCAGCTCGAGGCGGCCGTCGCTCAGCGCGTCGAGGGTCGCCGCCATCTTCGCCAGCAGCGCCGGGTGCCGGAACGGGTCGGCCGTGACCAGGTGACCGAGGCGCACTCGGGTCGTGCGCGTCGCGAGCCCGGCGGCGAGCGTCCAGCCCTCGAGGGTGTCCCACAGGGGCGCGGCCGGTGCGGCGAGATGGTCCATGAGCCACACCGAGTCGAACCCGGCGGCCTCGGCGGCGAGCGTCCGCTCGAGGATCGTGTCGAACGACATGCGGAGCTGGGGCAGGAACACGCCGAACCACACGCTGACGTCGCTGTCAGTCGACACGGCGGGACGTTAGCGTGACCGGCATGGACCTCGACGGTGTGGTCGCAATGGTCACCGGCGGCGCGAGCGGCATCGGGGCGGCGACGGGCGCACGGCTGCGCGACGCCGGCGCGCGGGTCGCCGTGCTCGACCTCCAGGCCCAGGAAGGGCAGGGCGACCTGGCGGTGAAGTGCGACGTGGGGGACGAAGACGAGGTCGTCGCGGCCGTGCAGCGGGTGGTCGACGAGCTCGGACCACCGAGCGCGGCGGTGCTCGCCGCGGGCGTGGGCGGCATGTCTCCGATCCTGCAGATGAGCGCGGACGAGTGGGACCGGGTCCAGCGCGTGAACATTCGGGGCGTGTTCCTGTGCTTGCGCGAGGCGGCGCGGGCGATGGTGGCGGCCGGGCAGCCCGGCGCCATCGTCGCCACGGGGTCGGTCTCCGGGATCGTCAGCGATCGCGGCATCGTCCACTACTCGACGTCGAAGGCGGCCGTGCACCAGCTCGTGCGGGTGGCGGCGGGCGAGATGGGCCACCACGGCATCCGCGTCAACGCGATCGCGCCCGGGTGCACCGACACGCCGATGTTCGCCGTCACCGACCAGCTCCCCGGCTACCGCGAGCTCGTGTCCGAGCGGGCCGCGCTCGGACGGGTCGGGACCGCCGACGACATCGCCCGGGCCATCGTCGCCCTGCTCGAGCTGGACTGGGTCACCGGTCACGTGCTCGTGGCGGACGGTGGCATCACCCTGCGCAGCCCGCTCGATCCCACCGAGATGCTCGAGGGCGCCTGACGTGGCGCACGTCCATCACAGCGCGGTGATTGCGCACGACGTCGACGTCAGCGTCCGCTTCTACCGCGACGGGCTCGGTCTTGAGGTGCTCATGGACCACGAGTTCGACGGCGACTGGCACACGTTGTTCGACGCGCCCCGGGACCGTCTGCGGTCGGTGTTCCTTGGCGACCCCGACTCGCCCGACGCCGGGATCGTGGAGCTGGTGACGTTCGGCAATGACACAAGCGACGCGCCATCCTCCGCCCCACCTCGCCCCGGCTTCTTCCTGCTGTCCTTCTTCGTCGACGTCGACGCCACGATGGCCCGACTCGCCGCCCTCGGCTTGGACGAGCAGGTGCGGCGAATCAGCGTCCCGGGCCCGGGCGGCGACGTCGACATGGTCACCGTGCGCGACCCGGACGGGGTGCTCGTCGAGCTGGTCGGGACGGCGTCGATGTCCACGTAGCGACCAGAGCGACAAGGAGCGGGCGGGTGCGCAGGTTCTACGACGACGAAGGCATGAACTTCGCGGTGCTGCTCGGGTTGGGCTTCGTGTACCACGGCATCGCCGACGCGGGCGAGTCGCTGGCGACGATCGAGCGCGTGCCCGAGGGAGATCGCGATGCGTGGGTGCGCGAATGGAAGGCGACGGCCGACCGCCTCCGCGACGACGCCGAAGCCGGCGAGAAGGGCGGCCACCGTGTCAGCGCCCGGGAGAAGCTGCTGCGCGCGTCCACGTACTACGACCACGCGTCGTCGGCGTCACCCGGTACGACCTACGACGACCAGTTCACTCCGTTGTGGGAGCGCCACCGTGACTGCTGGGACCGTGCGGCAGCGCTGTTCGATCCGCCCGTCGAGCCCATCGAGATCCCGTACGAGGGCGCGGCGCTCGCCGGGTACTTCTTCCGGCCCGACACCACCGGTGCTCGCCGCCCCACGTTCATCCTCAACAACGGCTCCGACGGTCCCGTCATCTCGCAGTGGAGTCTCGGCGGCCACGCCGCCGTCGAGCGCGGTTGGAACGCGATCACGTTCGACGGCCCCGGCCAGGGCGCGGCGCTGCACCGCCAGAAGCTGTACTTCCGCCACGACTGGGAGAAGGTGGTAACGCCCGTCGTCGACTATCTCCTCACTCGACCTGACGTCGATCCGGACAAGATCGTGCTGCAGGGAGTCAGCCAGGCCGGCTACTGGGCGCCGCGGGCGGCGGCGTTCGAGCACCGCCTCGCCGCGCTGGTCGCAGACCCCGGCGTGATCGACGTGGCGTCGTCCTGGACCCAGCACTTCCCGAAGGAGCTCGTCCAGCTGCTGGACGACGGCAACAAGAAGGACTTCGACGCCCTCATGGACGGCGCCGACGCCACACAGGAGGCGATCCTCGCCTGGCGTCGGGCGCCGTACGGCACGTCCTCGACGTACGACGCGCTCATGGCGGCGCGCCGCATGCATCTCGACGCCGCCACGATCGAGCAGATCGAGTGCCCGACGCTGATCGCGGATCCCGACCACGAGCAGTTCTGGCCCGGCCAGTCCCAACAGCTCTACGACGCGTTGACGTGTCCGAAGCAGCTCGTGCGCTTCACGACGGAGGAGGGCGCCGACTGGCACTGCGAGCCGGGGGCGCAGGCGCTGCGCGATGAGCGCGTCTTCGACTGGCTCGAGGAGACCTTGCAGATCGGCGGATGACGCCGGGGTTACGCGATCGTTGCGCCGCCGTCGACGGCGATCGTCTGGCCCGTGACGTCGGAGGCCGCATCCGACAGCAGGAACGCGGCCACCGATGCGATCTCCTCGGGCTGCGCCACCCGCTGCAGCGGCACCGACCGCTCGATCCGCCGCTGCGCCTCGGGCGTGCTCCACGCGCCCATCGTCATCGGGGTGTCGACGCTGCCGGGGCAGATGCAGTTGACCCGCACACCCTGCGGCCCGTACTGCACGGCCGCGATCCGCGTGAGCGCCGCCACGCCTCCCTTGCTCGCCGTGTAGCCCGGGCCGTAGCCGTGGCCCTTGAGGGCGGCGGTCGACGCGATCGTCACGACCGCGCCTCGGCGTTCGACGAGGTGCGGCAGCGCGTGCTTCATGGCGAGGAACGTTCCGACGAGGTTCACGCGCAGCACGAAGAGGAAGTCGTCGAGCTCGACCTCGCCGAGTGGGCGGAGATCGTCGCCGTGGAAGACGCCCGCGCTGGTCATGACGCCGTCGAGCCCGCCGAACGCGTCGACCGCGGCCGCGACCGCCGTCTTGACCTCGTCCTCGTTTCCGACGTCGGCGGGCGCGGCCAGCGCGGTGCCACCCGCGTCGGTGATCTCGCGCGTGACGTCGCGGGCCGCGTCGGCGGCGCGGTCGACGACGGTGACCGACGCGCCGTCGCGCGCCAGCAGGTGCGCGGCCGCCCGCCCCATGCCGCTCGCGCCTCCGGTGACGAGGATGCTCCGGGCCATGGGTCGCGCACGCTATCCCGCTACCGTGCGACGCGTGAGCGAGCCCGCGCTGGTCGGCATCATCCGCATCTACCAGCTCGCGTGCAGCGGGATGGGCTCGCCGTTCTACGCCGCGCTCCTGGAGCGCATGGCCGACGACGTCACCGCCGGCGGACCAATCGGTCGATTCCTGTCCGACCAGCTCGAATCCACCTACGAGGACGCGGTGCCCCTGCGGTTCCTCGGCGGTGTCCACCGGCTCGTGCTGTCCGGGAGCGTGCCCGAGCTGGCGGCCCGGTTCCCGTCGGTCGGCGGCGACGGCGACGCGGCCGCCGCGTGGCCTGCGTTGCTCTCGGCGCTCGGCGCGCACGAGGACGCGATCCGGGACGCGCTCACGCGGCCGCCGCAGACCAACGAGGTGGGCCGGTCGGCGTCGCTCGTCGGCGGCTTCCTCGTCGTGGCCCGTGACACCGGCCTCCCGCTCCGCGTGCTCGAGGTCGGGAGCAGCGCCGGCCTGAACCTGCGGTTCGACGGCTACTGGTACGAGTCGGACGGTGCCGGGTTCGGCGACGCCGCGTCCCCGGTCCGCTTCACCGACTTGTGGGAGGACGGCCACCCGCCGTTCGACACCTCCGTCGAGATCGCGGAGCGGCGCGGGTGCGACCGCGACCCGATCGACGCCGGCACGGAGGAGGGCCGGCTCACGCTCTTGTCGTACGTGTGGCCGGGCCAGACGCAACGCTTCACGATGCTGCGCGCCGCGCTCGACGTCGCCCGCGACACACCGGTCACCATCGACCGGGCCGACATCCCGGCGTGGCTCGCCGCCCGGCTCGACGAGCCGGCGCCCGGCCGGGTCACCGTGGTCTTCCACTCGATCACGTGGCAGTACCTCACCGACGACGAGCGGGCGACGGCGGAGGCGGCGTTGGCGACGGCCGGGGCGCGGGCCACGCACGACGCGCCACTGGCGTGGCTGCGGCTGGAGCCGTCGGCCGACCTGACGCACGCCGAGCTGCGCCTCACCACCTGGCCCGGCGGCGACGAGCGGCTCCTCGCCCACTGTCACTACCACCTCGGGCCGATGCGGTGGGTCGCGTGACCCGCGCCGACTACGCGCCGAGCGCGGTCAGCATCTCGGTGAGCCGGTCGACGCTGCGGCGGCACGCCGACTCGTAGCCCTCGTCGTCGATCCGGGGGCCGACGAGCTCGAGGTCGAAGCAGCCTGCGTAGCCGGCTGCCAACACGTCGCCGAGGATGCGCTCGAGGGGGATGTCGCCGTCGCCGGGGACGAGCCGGTTCGGCGTCGAGAGCGTCCCGACCGCGAAGTCGCTGACCTGGACGAGCCGCAGACGTTCGACGCCCGCCGCGATCGCGCCGGCAAGTGCCCGCTCGGCCCAGCACGCGTTCATCTCCATGCAGACGCCGACATCGAGCCTCCGGGCGAGGTCGATCGCGTCGGCGAGCGTGTGGACGAAGCCGATGTCCACCCGCAGCGAGTTCGTGTGCTCGATCGCGAACGGAACGCCACGCGACCGCGCCTCGGGCAGCACGGGCGCCAGCGCCGCCTCGAGCGCGCCGGCGGCCTCGTCCCACGGGAGAGGACCGGCGGGGCCGGTCGTGAAGACGAGGCATTCCGCGCCGACGGCGGTCGCGGTGTCGAGCGCGCGCACGATCCGCTCCCGCTGCGCGTCCCAGCGCTCCGGTCGGGCGAGGTGGAACGGGCCCAGGCCGATGAGGTTCGTCACCCGCAGCCCGGCGTCGACGATCCGGCGCGTGCCGTCGTGCCAGCCGAACCGCTCGAGCTTGGCGACCGAGATGCCCACGTTCGTGATCCCGGCGTCGGCGAAGAACCGGAGATCAGCGTCGAGGTCCCATGCGAACGTCGAGATGGCGCTGAGCGAGACGCGCCGGTGCATGACGCGCTCAGCCGAGGGTCAGGCCGCGCGCCGCGCTGCCGCCGCCGTCGAGGGGCAGGTTCACGCCGGTCACGAACTCGGACTCCCGGCTGGCGAGGTACACCGCGGCGTTGGCGACGTCGCCCGCCTCCCCGAGCCGCGTGAGGTGCATCCCTTCGAGCCGCGCCCGCCGCTCATCGGTGAGCTCGGCATCGCGCCGCTCGTTGAGCACGTAGCCCGGGCTGATCGTGTTGCAGCGGACGTTGGCGTCGGCGTAGTCGACCGCGATCGAGCGGGTCAGCGCGTTGAGGCCGCCCTTGCTGGCGATGTAGGCGGCCAGGCCCCGGCTCGCCCGCTCGGCGGCGCGGGTCGAGATGTTGACGATCGAACCGTGTCCCGCCTCGACCATGCGAGGGATCGCGGCGCGCGCTAGCCACATCGGGGCCGTGAGGTTGACGCGCAGCGTCGCCTCCCAGCTCGACGTGGTCAACGCGCCGACCGGGCCGTCGCTTTCGTCGACCGTGGAACCCACCGCGTTGTTCACGAGCACCGTGAGCGCGCCGAACGCCTCGACGGCGGCGGAGACAAGCTGGGCACACGCCGCCTCGTCGGACAGGTCGGCGGCGTGGAACGCGGCGCGGCCGCCGTCGCCTGCGATGGCGTCGACCACGGCCTTGCCGCGCCCGGCGTCGCGCCCCGTGACGACGACGCAGGCGCCTTCGGCCGCGAACACTGTCGCGATCGCCTTCCCGATTCCCGCCGTGGAGCCGGTGACGAGCGCGATCTCCCCGTCGAGCCGCACGGCCGGGACGGTAACAGGCCGGATTGAGCGAGACGCCGGGCCCGTCTAGCAAGGCAAATCTTTCGGTCCAGGGGCGGTCGCGGGGGCGGGTTCGGCGCGGCTCGGGTGGTGGGCGCAGCCGTGCTCGCCGCGCTGGCCGGCCTGTCGATCACGCCGGCGCCCGCGCTGCCCGACCCTGGGTCCGATCCTCAGAAGGCAGCCGACGAGGCTGCGTCCAGCTACGAAGAGGCGCAGGTCCGGGTGGGCGAGCTCGACGCCCAGATTCGGCAGCTCGAGCAGCAGATTGCCGCGCTGAAGGCCGCGGCCCAGCGACGAGCCGTCAGCGCGTACAAGGACACCGGCTCCGGCGCCGACCTCTTCACCGCGAACGACGCGCTGATCGACGCCGCCCGGCGCCAGAAGCTGCTCGACGAGGCCAACGTCAGCGACAACGACGCCGTCACTCGTCTCGCGCGCGTGCAGGAAAAGCTCGCGGCGCGCCGAGCCGACCAGCAGGCCGCCCTCGACAAGTCCCGCGAGCAGGCCGCCCGGCTCGTCTCCGCGCAGAAGGGCTTGCCGCGCGACAACACGCCGGCTCCCGCGTCCGCCGGCGGGCTGATCTGCCCCGTGCACGGCCCAGTGTCGTTCGTGGACTCCTGGCACGCGCCCCGTCCCGGTGGGCGGCCGCACGAGGGCGTCGACCTCATGGCGCCGAGAGGCACGCCCAACGTCGCGACCGTGTCGGGATCGGTCACGATGAAGTCGCGGAGCGTGTCCGGCAACGGCGTGTACCTGCGCGGTGACAACGGCGACTCCTACTACTACTTCCACTTGGACTCGTACGAGGGTGGCGCCCGGCAGGTCAACCAGGGCGAGGTGATCGGGTACACCGGCAACACCGGCGACGCGTCGGGCGGCGCTACGCACACCCATTTCGAGGTGCATCCCGGTGGGGGCGGAGCTGTGAACCCGTACCCCGTCGTCCGCCCCATCTGCTGACTAGTCCGGGCCGGACAGGAGTGAAGCGGCTTCTTCTCTGGCGCGGCCGCGCCGGAGGGGGGCGGCGACGGATGCCGCCGCGAACAGGGCCAGGGTCACGAGGACGATCGCGCCGCCGGCGGCGAGCGCCCACTGGCGGGCGGCGGCCAGTCCGAGGACCACCGAGATCACGCCGACGGCGGCCGCTCCCACGGTCGTGGTGCGGAACGACCGCGCCGCCACCCGACTCGTGGCGACCGGCAGCACCATGAGCGCGGCGATGAGCAGCACGCCGGTGACGCGCATGGCCGATGCGACCGTCACCGCAGTCAGCGCCGCGAGCAGCGCGTTGAGCGCGCCGACGGGGATGCCGGCGACGCGGGCGGCGTCCTCGTCGAGCACCACCGCCAGCAACGCCCGGCTCGTGAGCACGATCGACACGATGATCAACGCGCCGAGCGCGACGACCGTGTACACGTCGCCCTCGGTCACCGTGAGGATGGAGCCGAACAGGTACGGCTGCAAGTTGGTGTTGGTGGCCGATCGTCCGGCGAGCACGACGCCCGCCGCGATCCCGCCGTAGAAGAAGAGCGCCAGCGCGAGGTCACCCGATGTTCGCCCGCGTGACCGCAACCACTCCAGGGCGAGGGCGGCCACGACCGCCACGATCAGCGCCGTCCACGTGGGCGACGTGCCGAACAGCAGACCGGCGCCGATGCCGGCCACGGCGACGTGGCCGATGCCGTCCCCGAGCAGCGACAATCGCTTCTGCACGAGAAACGTTCCGATGAGCGGAGCCGACGCGCCGACGGCGATGCCCGCGACCAACGCGAGCTGCATGTACGTCGTGTCGAACGGCCAGGGCAGAGGCCAGGGCATGCCGGGCATCACGTGCCGCCGTTCTCGGAGAGCTCCTCCAGCCAGCGCGGGAGGTCGTCGCGGTGGACGCCGAGGCTCACGCCGGTGGCGGCGAGGTCGCCCGGCTTCCCGTCGAACAGGACGCGGCGGCGCAGCACCACCACGCGGTCGAGGTCGTCGGCCACCGCCCCGAGCTCGTGCGAGACGAGCAGCACCGCGGCGCCGTGCTCACGCAGCAGGTGCACGAGCGAGTCGCGGAACAGCCGCTGTGCCTGCGCGTCGACCCCTGCGATCGGCTCGTCGAGGATGAGCAGCTCGGGCTCGGACACCAGCGCCTTGGCGATGAGCACGCGCTGCTGTTGCCCACCCGACAGCTGCGTCACGCGCTGCGCGCGGAGGCCGTCGAGGGCGACCGACTCGAGGGCGTGGGCGACCGCGTCGCGATCGGCCGGCCGGGCCCGCCGCCACCATCCCTGCCGGGCCAGCCGCCCGGCGCCGACGACCTCCTCGACGGTTGCCGGCAGGTCCGGGGCGAGGCGGGGCCGCTGGGGCACGTAGCCGAGGCGCCACCGGTCCCGGAGTCGGCGGGGCGGCGACCCGAACAGCTCCACCCGGCCCGTCTGCGGGGCGAGCAGCCCGAGCATGATGCGCAGCAGCGTCGACTTGCCGGCGCCGTTCGGCCCCACGAGGGCGGTGAACTCGCCCGGTGAGATCTCGATCGCGACGTCGTCGAGCACCCGCTGGCCGCCGTAGGCGAACGACACGCCGGTGGCGGTCAGGACGGGGTCGGGGGCCGGCGTCTGCATTTGAGATCGATTCCCATCCTAGGCCCGACTGTGATAAGACTCGTTCTCATTATGCGCCGGCGATGGATCCTCCTTCTCGCGGTCCTCACCGCCGTGGCGGTCGTCCCCGTTGCCGTCGGCGTCCAACCGGCGGCGGCCCGCAGCAAGGTCAGCGTGGCTGCCGCGTTCTACCCCGTCGCGTACGCGGCGCAACAGGTGGGTGGAGCGCGCGTTGCCGTCACGAACCTCACGCCGGTCGGTGCCGAGCCGCACGACATCGAGCTCAACTCGGACCAGCTGGACAAGCTGCTCGAGGCCAAGGTCGCGTTCGTGCTCGGCCGCGGCTTCCAGCCGGCGGTCGAGAAGGCGGCCGGTCGACGCGACGGGCCGACGGTCGAGCTCCTGCCCAGGCTCGTGGACGCCCGGGGCAAGAAGGTCGCGAAGGAAGGCGAGAGCGGTGGCCTGGACCCGCACGTCTGGCTCGACCCCGTGCTCATGTCGCAGCTCGTCGGCGAGGTCGAACGAGGTCTCGCCGCCGCCGATCCCAAGGGCGCGACGACGTACCAGCAGAACACGCAGGCGCTGCACGACCGGCTCGCCGCGCTCGACGCCCGTTATCGGGCACGCCTGACGGGATGCGCGCGAGATCTGCTCGTGACGTCGCACGAGGCGTTCGGCCATCTCGCGACCCGCTACGGGCTGCGTCAGCAGGGGGTGGCCGGCCTGTCGCCCGACCAGGAGCCGGATCCGGCGCGCCTGGGCGAGCTCGCGCAGCTCGCGCGCGACCAGGGTGTGACGACGATCTTCACCGAGGAGACGGCCTCGCCCCGGATCGCGCAGACGCTCGCGCGCGATGCCGGTGGTCTGCACACGGAGGTGTTGAGCCCCCTCGAGAGCCTGTCCAACAAGGAGCGCGCCGCCAAGGCCGACTACTTCACCCTGATGGACGCCAACCTCGACAAGATCGCGAACGCCCTCGGCTGCCCGCCCCGCTCGTAGCATCGACCCGTGGCGCACAGTCACGGGCACGGGCACTCTCACGGGACGCCGGCCGGGCGGGCAGGGGTGCGGTACGCCGGTCGCCTCCGCACCGCGTTCGTGCTGGCGGTGGCGTTCCTCGTCGTCGAGGCGGTCACCGCGTTCCTCGCCGGCTCCCTCGCACTCCTCTCGGATGCCGCCCACCTGCTGACCGATGCCGTAGGCATCGGCATGGCGCTGGCCGCGATCCGGCTCGCCGACCGCGCCGGCGGGGACCGCTCGCGCACCTTCGGGCTCTACCGGCTCGAGATCCTCGCCGCGCTCGCCAACGCTCTGCTGCTGTTCGTCGTCACCGGCTACGTGCTTGTCGAGGCGATCCTGCGCATCGGCTCCGAGCCCTCCGTCGAGGCGGGGCCGATGCTGGTGGTGGCCGTCCTCGGCCTCGTGGTGAACCTCGTCTCGGTCGCCCTGCTGCGCAGTGGCGCCGGCCAGAGCCTGAACGTCCAGGGGGCGTACCTCGACGTCGTCGCC
Source organism: Acidimicrobiia bacterium (assembly GCA_035316005.1). Classification (GTDB taxonomy): domain Bacteria; phylum Actinomycetota; class Acidimicrobiia; order IMCC26256; family JACDBD01; genus JALZAA01. The sequence continues at coordinate 17,449 of DATFXK010000192.1, forward strand.
GACTCCGTGGCGTCGCTCGGCGTCATCGCGGCCGCCGCCGTCATCGCGGTGACGGACTGGGAGCCGATCGACGCGATCGTCGCCGTTGCGATCGGGGTGTGGATCGTCCCCCGGGCGTGGCGTCTAGCGGCGAGCGCCCTGCGCATCCTGATCCAGGCCGCGCCGGCCGGATTCGACGTGGGTCGTCTGCAGACCGACCTCGCCGCCGTGCCCGGCGTCGTCGACGTGCACGACCTCCATGTCTGGACGCTGACCTCCGACATGGACGTCGCCAGCGCGCACCTCATGGTCGCCGTGGGCACCGATCCCCACGGAGTGCTCGACCAGGCCCGGGACGTGCTGCGCGAGGACTACGACATCTCGCACGCCACGCTCCAGGTCGAGCCCGACGACCACACCGGCTGCGCGGAGGTCGCGTGGTGACGCCGCGAGGGCAGAGCTAACGCGTCACGCGCAGCGCGCGCACAGCCCGACCAGGTCGACCCGGTGCCGCTGGGTGTGGAAGCCGGTCGACCGGGCGATCTGGGTCGCCGCTGTCCGTACGGACTGCTCCAGCCCGGCCGACGCCGGCACGTCCTCGACCGTTCCGCAGTTGGCGCAGATGAGATGGTGATGGTGCTCGGTGAGATCCTCGGCGAGCTCGAAGCGGGCGAACTCGCCGTCGGTGACGATGCGGTGCACGAGACCCGCCTGCTCGAGCACGACGAGGTTCCGGTACACCGAGCTCTGCGCGAGGCCCCGGCCGCCGGGCGACTCGAGCAGCTCGGGGATCGTCATCGGGCGGGATGCGTCCGACAGCGCTTCCACGATCGCCCGCCGGTTCGCCGTCACCCGCTGATTGACGCCTCGAAGGCGCGTCGACACCGTGTCGTGCAGCCCCTCTGCCGGCGCGGCGCGCTTGCTCGCTGGCATGGGCGCAGTGTACGGAGGAATGTGGACGCGACCGAGCGCTTCGCGGAGCTCGTGCGGCGGCCACCGGACGAGGTCCCGCTCGACGAGACCGCACTGCTCGTCGCCAAGCACGCGCACCCCGACCTCGACCTTGCGGTTCCGCTCGCCGAGCTGGACCGCCTCGCCGGCGACGTGCCGGGCGCCTCCGCCGCCGACGTCGCGGGCGCACTGTTCGGCGAAGGCGGTCTCGCCGGGAACACCGTCGACTACGGCGATCCGCGCAACTCGTATCTCGACGACGTGCTCGCCCGGCGTATCGGCATCCCGATCTCGCTCTCGGTCGTCATGATCGAGGTCGGTCGCCGCTGCGGGATCCGCGTGTACGGCGTCGGGATGCCCGGACACTTCCTCGTCCAATCCGCGGGCGAGCCCGACGTCTGGTTCGATCCGTTCCACGGCGGCCGGCGACTCGACGAAACAGGGTGCCGCGAGCTGTACGAGGCGATGCGGCTCGACCCGCCGTTCACGATCGACCTGCTGCGCGCCGTCGACACCCGCGCCATCCTCGGCCGGATGCTGGCGAACCTCCAACAGACGTTCATGCGTCGAGACCCGGCGTCGCTCGCGTGGGCTGTCCGGCTGAAGCTGCGCATCCCCGACCTCCTCCCCGGCGAGCGGCGTCAGCTCGCGGGTCTCCTCGGCGGAGTGGGCCGCTTCGTCGAGGCGGCTTCCGAGCTCGACGCCGTCGCCGCCGATCTCGAGGGCGACGAGGCCGAGCAGGTGAAGCGCGACGCGACCACGCTGCGATCACGCGCCAATTGACGGGCCGCGCGGCGGTACGGTGCCGTGCATGCGAGGCGGACGGATGCTGCCCATGTTTCCCCTCGGTACTGTGCTGTTCCCGCACGCGCAATTGCCGCTGCACGTGTTCGAGCCGCGGTATCGCGCCCTGGCCGAGACGTGTCTCGCCGGCGACGGCGAGTTCGGCGTCGTGCTCATCGAGCGCGGCAGCGAGGTCGGTGGCGGCGACACCCGCTTCGCAGTCGGGACGGTGGCGCGCATCCTCGCCGCCGGACGGCTCCCCGACGGGCGGTACCTCCTCGCCACCGAGGGCACCCACCGCCTGCGCGTACGCGAGTGGCTGCACGACGACCCGTTCCCCCGCGCCGAGGTCGAGCTGCTCGACGAGCCCGGACCGCCGGCCGACGCCCGCTCCACCCGCGACGAGGTGGAGCGCCTGCTGAAGCGCGTCCTGGCGATGTCGGCGGAGCTGGGCGACGCGCCGCAGTCCATCGACGTCACTCTCGACGACGACCCTGCGCAGGCGGCGTTCGAGGCGGCGGCGGCGGCGCCCATCGGCCCGCTCGATGCCCAGCGCCTGCTCGAGCTGGACGACCCGGGCGAGCGCCTCGCCCAGCTGGAGACGCTGCTCGCGGAGTGCGCGTCGACACTCGAGCTCCGGCTGTCCGGGGCGTAGGGCCGCTCCCGACGATCACGCCGCGGTTTACGCTTCCCGTATGAGCGTCGACCCGGACGACGCGCGGGAGCGCGTGAACGAGGAGAAGGCCCGCGTCGAGGGGCTGATCCACAACCTGAAGGACGAGCTGGGCGACGGGTCCGAGAACGACCAGCTCTCCGAGCTGTCGGACTACGACCAGCACCCCGCCGACACCGCGAGCGAGACCTTCGAGCGCGAGAAGGACGTCTCGATCCTCGAGCAGCTGGAAGAGGAGCTCGCCGAGTTGCAGGCCGCGCTCGAGCGCATCGACGAGGGCACGTACGGGATCGACGAGGTGACGGGCGAGCCCATTGCGCCGGAGCGCCTGGCCGCGTTCCCGACGGCCCGCACCAACGTCGACATCGAAGCACCGCGAGAGGGCGACGGTAGGCTTCGGCCCACCGGTGCCGGGGACCCCGAGGAGTACTGATGCAGTTCGCGATCGACAAGGTCGGGCAGTGGTCCGACGAGCGGGAGTTCAAAGTCGACGCCGAGCGCATCAAGCAGTACGCCGCCGCGACGAACGACCCGATTCCCGTCCACGCCAACGGCGAGCTCGCACCGCCGGTGTTCTCGGTCGTGCCCGTCTGGGACGTCATGGGCGGCGCGGTGGGTGAGGTGACCCCGGCCGAGGCGTTCCCCTTCGTCGTCCACGGCGAGCAGGACATGTACTTCCACCAGCCGATCGTGCCCGGCATGGTGTTGCGCTCCCGTGCGGCGCCGATCGGCATCCACGTGAAGCAATCGGGCACCACCGTCGTCAGCCGGATCGAGACGCGCGACGAGTCGGGCGAGCTCGCCAACGAGCAGTACACGGTGACGTTCTTCCGCGGCGTGACCGGCGGCGAGGGCACGGGCGAGACCGCCCCCGAGCACCGCTTCCCGGAAGAGCTTCGGGGCACCGAGCCCGCCGCGGTGGCGGATCAGACCTTCGACCTGGACCAGACGTACCGGTACTCGGCCGCCTCCGGCGACAAGGTGCCGATCCACCTCGACGAGGAGTTCGCCAAGTCCGTCGGGCTGCCTGGCATCATCATCCACGGGCTCTGCACGATGGCGTTCACGAGCTGGGCGGCGATCGGCGAGCTCGCCGCCGGTGAGCCGGCGTTGCTGAAGCGGTTGGCGGTGCGGTTCTCCAAGCCGGTGCTCCCGGGGGAGACGATGACCACGCGCTTCTGGAGCGCGGGCGAGCGCGACGGCAACACCGTGTACGCCTTCGAGAGCGCGAACCCGGCCGGCGACGCCGTCATCAAGGACGGCGTGGCGGAGATCGCGATCTGAGCGTCCGGCTGCGGCTGTTCGCCCAGGCGCGTGAGGCGGCGGGGCGCGCCGACGACACCTTCGAAGCCGCGACGCTCGGCGAGCTGCTGGCTGCCGCGGGATCGGTGTACGGCGCGCCGTTCCGCGCCGTGCTCCGGTCGGCTCGGGTCTGGGTCAACGGCGACGAGCCGCAACAGGGCGACGACACGCCCCTTCACGACGGCGACGAGGTTGCGGTGATCCCGCCGGTGAGCGGTGGCTGACCGCCCGCCCGATCCGGGCGAGCTGCAGCGGCTCGGCCTGTACGACCCCGAGGACGAGCACGCCGCCGACCGACTCGCCCTCATCCGCTACTTGTTCGAGCTGGGCGCAACGGTCGAGGACCTCCGACGAGTCCAGGCGGGAGACCTTCCGGGCGTCGCGGCACTGCTGGCCATTCGCGGCCGGCCGACGCTGACGATGGCCGAGGCGGCGGCGCGTGCCGGGATCTCGGAAGAGCTCGCACTGCGCGTGTACCGAGCCGTTGGCTTCCCGATCCCGACCCCGACGCGCTCGTCGGCAACGAGGAGGATGTCGATGCCCTGCGCACGCTGCGCGGCGGGATGGAGCTGCTCGGTCGCGAAGAGATGATCCAGCTGACGCGCGTCGTGGGGTCCTCGCTCGCGCGGATCGCCGACGCCATGGTGGCGACCTTCGTCGTCAACGTCGTAGCGCCGTCGCTCGACGAGGACCCGGCGGGGCTCGCGCTCGCGCGGGCGAACGCCGAGGCGGGGGCGCTGTTGCGGGCGGGCGGCGGCGCGATCGACATGCTCCTCCGCCGCCACATCGACCTCGCGCAGCGTCCGCTCGTCATGGGAATACAGGAGACCCAGGCGTTGGCCGTCGGGTTCGTGGACCTCGTCGGATCCACGGCTCTTGCCCAGCGGCTGCCGATGTCCGAGCTCGGAGCGCTGCTCACGAGCTTCGACGAGCTCGCGTCGGAGGCGATCGTGAGCGGCGGCGGCCGGTTCGTGAAGCTGATCGGCGACGAGGTGATGTTCGTCGCCGCCGATCCGTCGGCGGCGTGCGGGATCGCGCTCGAGATCGTGGACGGGGTGCACCGGCACCCGGGCCTCCCCGACGGTCGGGGCTGCTTGGCGTCCGGCGACGTGCTCACGCGCGACGGCGACTACTTCGGGCCGGTCGTGAACCTCGCCGCCCGCTCGGTCAAGCTCGCCGAGCCGGGCGCGGTGCTCGTGTCACGCGCACTCGCCGAGACGTGCGCGGCCGACTATCACTTCACACCGATCGGCGCGCAACACCTCGACGGCTTCGACGACCCGATCGAGCTGTTCCGGGTCGACCGCAGGTCGTAGCTACAGCAACTTGAGGCCGCGGGCGTTGTCGAAGCGGGCGGAGACGTCGGGCCAGTTGACGATGTTCCAGAACGCGCCGACCCAGTCGGCCTTCACGTTCTTGTACTGCAGGTAGTACGCGTGCTCCCACATGTCGAGCACGAGCAGCGGCGGGGCCCCCTGGCCGACGTTGCTCTGGTGGTCGTACACCTGCTCGACGATGAGACGCTGCGCGACCGGCTCCCAGGTGAGCGCACCCCAGCCCGACCCCTGCACGTTGAGCGACGCCTCGGTGAGCTGGTTCCGGAATCCCTCGAACGTGCCGAAGGACTCGTCGATCGCGGCCGCGAGGTCGCCGTCGGGCTTGTCACCGCCGTCGGGGCTCATGTTGTTCCAGAACAGCGAGTGCAGGACGTGTCCCGACAGGTTGAACGCGAGGTTCTTCTGGAGCTGGTTGATCGTCCCGAACTCTTCGCTCTCGCGGGCGGCGGCGAGCTTCTCGAGCGCGGTGTTGGCACCCTTCACGTACGTCGCGTGGTGCTTGTCGTGGTGGAGCTCGAGGATCTGCGCGGAGTAGTGCGGCTCGAGTGCCGCGTAGTCGTAGGGCAGGTCGGGAAGCGTGTACTCGGGCATCGGTCCTCCCTGGGGTCTGGGCGCGGACTACTCGGCCCGCTCGTTGTGTCGCTCGGACCTGCAAACGTCCTTCCCCCGGCTGGGATTCCGAAAACGTCCTGGTCAGGTGGACCGCCATTGCCCGCCGCAGTCGGCGATGACTAGCCTCCGGCCCCGATGCGAGTGGGCCGAAAGTGGGCGGTTTGTCGCGTTCTTTTCGCGGTCGGCGTCCTCACGACGGCGGCGGTCCCACTGGCGACGTCAGTCGCCGACGCCCAGCCCGCGCCCGATCCCGACGCCGAGCTGAACGACCTCAAGCAGCGCGCCGACGCCGCCCGGCGCGAGGCCAACGAAGCGGCCGAGCGTTACACGAACGCCCAGTCATCGTTCGAGGACCTCGGCAACAAGATCGCCGAGCTCGAGCAGAAGATCGCCCAGGGTGAGGCGCGCCGCGAGGAGCTGCGTGGCATCGCCGAGCGACGCGCGATCTTGGCGTACAAGAACCAGGCGACGGACCGCGACCTGGTCTTCGGCTCGAAGAACCCGGCGGAGAGCGCGCGTTCGACGGTCCTGCTCGACCGGGCCAACCAGGCCGACAACGCCGCCGTGGCCGAGATGGCGGCGTTGAACGCGCAGCTCGGGGCGCAGCGTGCGCAGGACGTCGAAGATTCCAAGGACTACAACGCGTACCGTCAGCGCCTTGACAACGAGCGCAAGCTCCTCGACGCGAAGGTTGCCGCGGCCGACTTCGCGTACCGTGAGCTCCAGGCGAAGCGGGCCGCCGCCGGTCTCGGCGCGCCGGTCATCGACGGCCTGGTGTGCCCGGTGCCGGGAGCCGCGTTCAGCAACGACTTCGGACAGCCGCGCACCGGGCACACCCACCAGGGCAACGACATGTTCGCTCCGATGGGCACGCCCAACCTCGCCGTCGTGAGCGGGAACATCACCTACGGCCCCGGTGGGTCCGGTGGCAACGGCGCGTACCTCGCGGGCGACAACGGCGTCACCTACATCTACTACCACCTGTCCGAGTACGTCGGCGGTCCCCGCCGGGTCGCGCAGGGCGAGGTGGTCGCCGAGCTCGGCATGTCCGGCAACGCCGGCGCACCGCACACGCACTTCGAGATCCGCCCGAGCGGGCGCACCGGTCCCCCGCTCAACCCCTACGCGACGCTTGCGAAGATCTGCCAGTAGCGCGCTGGTACCGTTGCCGCCATGAGCGAGCACCGACGTCGTATCGACAAGGTGCTCGGTCCCAGCTACCTCGCCGATCTTCCCGAGTGGCCGCCCGACGAGCTGCGCCGCCATCACGCCGAGTGCCTCGAGATCGAGACCGAGGGGTCGTACGTGCGTCGCATGACCCAGGCGCGCATCGACATCCTCGAAGCCGAGCTCGACCGACGCGCCCGCGGTGGGTCCGTCGGTGAGCTCATCTCCGCGCTGCCCGACATCCTCGCCGACGAAGGCCCCCGGGCGCCGGTCGAGAAGAGCCGACTGACGCGCCGTCTCGCGCCCTCGATGGACATCCAATGGCGACGGGGGCGTGAGCACCTCATCACCGACGACACGCTCGCCACGCTGCCGAGCCTGGACGACGACGAGCTGCGGTCGACAATCCGCGAGCTCCGTGCGCTGGAGCAGGAGGTGTCGCAACAGCGACGCCGGCTCCACGAGGTGATCGACCGGATGGACGCCGAGCTGGCCGCCCGGCACAAGGTGGGCCAGGCGTGAGCGCGCCGGTCGAATGACGCCCGACCTCGAATCGAGACTGAGTGATCTCGGGGAGTTCATCCGGGACCAGCGACGCAACGCACGGCTGTCGTTGCGCAAGCTCAGCGAGCTCGCCGGCATCTCGAATCCGTACCTGAGCCAGATCGAGCGCGGTCTGCGCAAGCCGAGCGCCGAGATCCTCCAAGCGATCGCCCGCGCGTTGCGCATCTCCTCGGAGACGCTCTACGTGCGGGCCGGGATCCTCGAGGAGCGCGACGCGGACGCCGATCTCGTGGAGGACATCATGCGGGACCGCACGCTCACCGAGGGGCAGAAGCAGGCGCTGGTCGAGATCTACCGGTCGTTCCAGCGTGAGCGCGTCGACGAGGGCGAGACGTCGAACGCCGATTCCGGTTGAGCGGAGTGCGAGCGCCTCGCCGGTAGGCTCTCGAGTCGATGTCGTCCCCGCGCGTCGCCATGATCAGCGTCCACACGTCTCCCCTCGCGCAGCCGGGGGCGGGCGACGGCGGCGGCATGAACGTGTACGTGCGCTCGCTGGCATCGAATCTCGCCCGTGCGGGCGTGCACTGCGACGTGCTCACCCGCACCGAGCACTCCGAGCAGCCACCGGTCGTCGAGGTCGAGCGCGGGTTCCGGGTCGTGCACCTGGCCGCCGGCCCCGCCGCCCCGATCCCCAAGGAGTCGCTGCCCGAGCTGGTCGAGCCGTTCGTCGGTGCCGCGCTCGAGTTCTTTGCCGCCGACGGCGACCCGCCGGACGTGCTGCACGCGAATTACTGGATTTCTGGCGCGGTCGGCCACCGCCTCAAGCACGCCCTGGACCTCCCCCTGGTCGCCACGTTCCACACCCTCGATCGCGTGAAGGCAGAAGCAGGCGTCGGTGACGACCCCGAGACCCGCGCTCGCGTGGAGGGCGAGACCGTCAGGTGCGCCGACCTCGTGATCGCCGCCACCGACGACGAGCGTCGGCAGCTCGTCACGTTGTACGGCGCCGAGCGCGAGCGGATCGAGGTCGTTCCCCCCGGGGTCGACCACCGCGTGTTCGTGCCGGGAGACCGAGCGGCGGCGCGGAGGGGGCTCCGGCTCGACCCGCAGCGGCGCGTTCTTCTGTACGTCGGACGCATCCAGCGCCTGAAGGGCGCCGACCTCGCCGTGCGGTCGCTCGCCGAGCTCGACGGCGACGTGTCGCTGCTCGTGGTGGGCGGCCCGAGCGGGAAGGACGGCGAAGCCGAGATGGCCGCGCTGCGCGGCCTCGTCGCCGACCTCGGCCTCGAAGGCCGGGTGCGGTTCGTCCCACCCCAGCCGCACGACCGGCTCGTCACCTACTACCAGGCGGCGGACGTGTGCCTCGTGCCGTCGCGTACCGAGTCGTTCGGCCTCGTCGCGCTGGAGGCGGCGGCGTGCGGCACGCCGGTCGTCGCCGCCGACGTCGGCGGTCTGCGGTCGGTCGTCGACGACGGCCACACCGGCTTCCTCGTCGAAGGCCGCGCCGCCGTCGACTACGCGGCGCCCGTCGACGTGCTGCTCTCCGATCCCGAGCTCGCCCGCGCCATGGGCACGAGCGCGCTGGCGCGTTCGGGCCGCTACCTGTGGAGCATTGCGGCGGCGCGGCTGCGGCGCCTCTACGGCGACCTCGCCACCCGCGCGCCGGTCGAGTGCTCGTAGCCCGGCGCGGCGACGGCGGCTTTGCCGACCGTCGTCGCAAAGCCGGAGCTTGCGACGGCGGCAATCAAGAACCATGAGGCTCGACGAGGCCCACGAGCTGATCGCCCAGCACCTCGAGGGTCCGGTCGCGGCGGCCGAGTACACCCAGCACGTCGAGTACGACCCCGAGCTCCGGCGCTGGTACGTGCGGTTCGGGTGCGAGGGCCGCGAGGCGACGACCATCTACTTCGACCTGCACGAACGAACGCTGCGCTACGAGGTGTACTTCCTGCCCGACCCGCCCGCGAACCATCTCGAGCTCTACCGCTATCTCCTCCGCCGGAACCACACGCTGTACGGCGCGAAGTTCTCGATCGGGCCCGACGGCGACCTCTATCTCGTCGGTAGGGTGGCGCTCGAGCACTTGAGCGAGGCCGAGCTGGATCGCATCATCGGCGTGATCTACGAGACCGTCGAGACGTGGTTCCAGCCGGTGGTCCGGATCGCGTTCGGGCGACGCCCCGCCCAATCTCAGACTGTCTAAGCCTTTAAGATCTTGCGCCAGAGCGCGTGAGGCGGTAGAGTTTCGGCGTCGGGCCCGAGGTGCGGGACGGTCGGCCTCGTTCGGGGAAGTGCGGGGCGGACCAGAAGGTTCCTCGGGCCCGGTCGCGCCACCGTTACCCTCGCGGCGGCGGCGGCTTTGCCGACCGCCGCTGCACAGCCGGAGCTTGCGACGGCGACAATGGAGAAAGTCCCATGATGCAGCTCGCGCTGCTCGGTGGCGGCCGCATGGGTGAGGCGTTGCTCGCCGGCCTGCTCGACGCCGGTTGGGACACCGATGCGCTCGCCGTCGCCGAGATCGAGCCCGAGCGACGACGCCTGGTCGAGCAGCGGTTCCGGGGCGTGCGCGTGGTGCCCAGCCCGGCGTGGGCGGTGGCGGAGAGCGACGTCGTCGTCGTCGCAGTCAAGCCGAGCGACGTCGGCGCCGCGCTGGAGCAGTGCCTCCCGTCCCTGAAGACCGACGCCTTGGTGCTGTCGATCGCGGCCGGCGTCACGCTCGCGACCCTCGAGGACGCCGTCCCCGACCGGCCCGTCGTGCGGGCGATGCCCAACACCGCCGCCCTCGTCCGCAAGGGTGCGGCCGCGATCGCCGGCGGCCGCCACGCCACGGAGGCGCATCTCGACGAGGCGGAGCGGATCCTCGGCTCGGTCGGCGTCGTCGTGCGCGTCCCCGAGACCCTGATGGACGCCGTGACCGGGCTGTCGGGGTCGGGGCCGGCGTACGTGTTCCTCGTCGTGGAGGCGATGGTGGAGGCGGGCGTGCTCGTCGGCCTTCCGCGCGACACTGCCTCGACCCTGGTGCATCAGACCCTCCTGGGCGCGGCCGCCCTGATCGTCGAGGGCGTCGAGAGGCCGGAGGCGCTCCGGGCCGCGGTCACCTCTCCCGGAGGCACGACCGCGGCCGGGCTGGCCCGCCTCGAGGCGCACGGCGTCCGGGCCGCCTTCCTCGAGGCCGTCGAGGCGGCCACCCGTCGCTCTCGGGAGCTCGGCCGCCCCGGGGCGTGACCATCGCTGGACTCGTCGTCCACACCCCCGCACAAGGGTGCGCTCGGCTCACGCTAGACAACAGCGGCATCGTGGCCCTACGCTCCGGAGCACAGCGGGACGGAGACAAGGGGTTGGACCGTGGCGGAGTCGTTCGCCAAAGCGCGCTTCTTGACCGTGCAAGAGGTGGCCACGCTCATGCGGGTCTCGTCGATGACGGTCTACCGCCTGATCAAGGCGGGAGACCTGCCGGCGGTGCGGGTCGGGCGCTCGTTCCGAGTGCGCGACGTCGACGTCGACGCCTATCTGGAGTCGCGGTACACGCAGGCCGGATAGGCGCGAACAGGACAGGGTGCCCCCCGCCCGCCGGATCGTCTCGTTCCTGTCCGACTACGGACAGGCCGACGAGTTCGTCGGCGTGTGCAAGTCGGTGATGCTGAGCCTCGTGCCCGACCTCCAGATCATCGACATCACCCACGACCTGCCGCCGCACGACGTACGCGCCGGGGCGCTCACCCTCGTGCGGGCCGCCCAGTACCTCCCGGACGGTGGCATCGTCCTGGGCGTCGTCGACCCGGGCGTGGGCACCGACCGCCGGCTGGTGGCAGTCGAGGTCGAGCACGGGACCCTGCTCGGGCCGGACAACGGGCTGCTCGCCCCGGCGGTCGCCATCCTCGGCGGCGCCCAGCGGGTCGTGTCCCTCACCAGCACCGAGCACCACCTGCCGGCCCCGGGCCCGACGTTCGCGGGCCGGGACATCCTGGCGCCCGCCGCCGCCCACCTGGCCGCCGGCGTCGACGTGGGCGAGCTGGGCGACCAGGTCGACGCGGCCGGGCTGGTGCCCGGGCTCGTCTCGCTGCCGCAGCACGACGAGGGCGGGGCCATCCACGGCGAGGTGTGGTGGATCGACCGGTTCGGCAACTGCCAGCTCAACGTCGATCCCGACGAGCTGCGGGCCCACGGCGCCGAGCCCGGCGGCCCGATCGAGGTCCGCTTCGGCGATCAGGCGCGCTCCGTACGGTGGGTGCACACGTACGGCGACGCCAAGCCCTCGGAGCTCATCCTCCTCGTGGACTCCTACGGCCTTTCCTCGCTGGCGCTCGACCGGGGGTCGGCCGCGGCCGAGTGCGGTCTCGAGCCCGCGGATCCGGTCACCCTGGTCCCACCGGGCGCCACCGTCACCGGGGCGACGCCAAGGGAGACGTGAGCCATGCGCCCCGGCACCACCATCGCCATCGCCGTCCTGCTGTTCATCATCCTGGCGGCGGCGTTCGCCCAGTTCGTGCTGCGTCTCGGGCCCTGAGCCCGGCCGCCGCCCGGCGCCACGCCGCCGCCCCATCTTGGACGTCTGGCCCCTTCGCGGCACCGGGGTGCAATGCCTCACGCTCCGTGGTAGAACACCACTCAAGGCGCGAGGTGGCTCGGCCGATGCCTCGCGTGATTCGAGGGTTCCCGGCCCGTGGGTGTGGGGGCCGCGGGCGCCGCCGTCAAGAGCGGCGCTCGTGGAACAGCCTCCCAGCCCGCCCCAAGCACCACACCCACGGCCGGGGCCCCCGATCCCCCGCCGGCGCCGTCGCAAGCGACGCCCCCGCACCCGGCGGCGGTACCTTCCGCCTGTGCGTGTCCCGGAGCGCGAGGCCGACGTGCTCGCCGATGTCGACGTGGTCGTGGCCGGGGGTGGGCCGGCCGGCCTGGGCGCGGCGATCGCCGCGGCGCGGGCCGGCGCCCGCGTCGTGCTCTGCGAGCGGTACGGGTTCCTCGGCGGCAACCTGACCGTCGCGAAGGTCGGGACGATCTGCGGCTTGTACGTGCGCGACGACGCAGGGGAGTTCGACTACGTCGTCGGTGGGATCGCACGCGAGTTGGCGGACGCGCTCGCCGGCGCCGGTGCCGGGGTCGGGCCGGTGGCGTTCAAGGAGACGGCAGTGTTCCTATACGTGCCGTGGGCCGTGAAGCGCCTCGCCGACCATCTCGTCGCCAAAGAGGACACCCTCGACGTGCTCCTCCATTCGCTCGTCGCCGACGCGCTGGTCGAGGACGGCAGGTTGCGGGCGCTCGTGCTGGCGACCAAGCGCGGACCGCGCGCGGTGGCGGGCAAGGTGTTCGTCGACTGCACGGGTGACGCCGACGTGGCGACGTTCGCGGACGTGCCGACGGAGCTCGGTCCTCCCGGCCACCGCCAGTTCGGGTCGATGCAGTTCGTGATGCA
>DATFXK010000193.1:0-8274 GCA_035316005.1 Acidimicrobiia bacterium
GAGTCCTCGGCAATTGTTTGTTTTCCCGGCTCTTTAGCGACGATCCGGGGACGTCGGCTCGCTTCACCCGCGTTGATCCTCAGAATCGAAGCCAGTCACCCCCTTGTGTGGTCCACCATGGTACCGGCCGGTCCGGTCGCAACTCCCCGGAACACGGCGGTTCTCGGCGACGTTCAAGGGATTGATGGGCAGAAGCAGCATTCGCCTGGGTCGGATCTTCGGGATCCCAATCGGGCTCGACTGGAGCCTGCTGCTGATCGCGGGCCTCCTCACGCTGAGCCTCGCCGGCGACCAGTTCCCCTCCGAGTTCCCGGGGGAGCCCACCGCCGCCTACTGGATCGTCGGCCTGGTCGCCGCCGGGCTCTTCTTCGCCTCCGTGCTGTCGCACGAGCTCGCGCACTCGTTGGTCGCGCGCCGCCACGGCGTGGAGGTGGACGGCATCACGCTCTGGATGCTCGGAGGGGTCGCCAAGCTCGGCGGCGAGTCGCCGACGGCCGGCGCCGAGCTGCGCATCGCGTCGGCGGGCCCGGCGACGAGCGTCGGCCTGGCCGCGCTCTTCGGCGTCGGCGCCTTCACGGCCTCGGCGCTGGGCGCGCCCGGCCTGCTCAGCTCGGCGCTGGCTTGGCTGGCGCTCATCAACGGGATCCTGGCCATCTTCAACCTGATCCCGGCGGCACCGCTCGACGGTGGCCGCATCCTCTCGTCGCTGTTGTGGTTCCACCACGGCAACCGCTATCGCGCCGCCGCGACGGCCGCGCAGGTGGGCGTCGTATTCGGCTGGCTGCTCGTCGGCCTCGGCGGCGTGGGATGGCTCGCGGGCCTCGGTTTCGGCACCTTGTGGACGGCCTTGATCGGCTGGTTCCTGATCAGTGCGGCGCGCGCCGAAGGTCAGATGGCGCGCTCCCGCCTCGCGTTCGGCGACGCGCGCGTGCGTGACGTGATGACGCCCGACCCGCCTCGGGTGCGGGGCTGGCTGAGCGTCAGCGAGTTCCTTCGCGACGACGCGCCGCGGCTCCACGACCCGGTCGCGGTGGTCGAGCGGTTCGACGGCACGATCGCGGGCCTCGTCAGCATCGAGCGCCTGCGAGCGGCCCCGCCGCAGCAGGACGGTCTGCGCCGGGTGCAGGACTTCGCCGTGCCGGTGGCGACGTTCCGCTCCGCCCATCCCGACGACCTGCTCGCCGACGTCGCCGCCCGCCCGGTGCGCGGCCGTGTCGGACACACGTTGGTGTTCGATGGCGACCGACTCGTCGGGTTCATCCCGCCGGAGGCACTCGCGCCGGGGCCGGTGGTCAGTCGCGCAGCCCCTTGAGGGCGCGCTCGGCCTCACGCTTCGCGTCACGCTCGGCGATCGTCCGCCGCTTGTCGTAGCCCCGCTTGCCCTTGGCCACGGCCAGCTCGACCTTGGCCCGGCCGTCCTTGAAGTAGACGCGGAGCGGCACGAGCGTCACGCCCTTCTCGCCCGTGGCGCGTGCGAGCGTGTCGATCTCCTTGCGGTGCACGAGGAGCTTGCGCCGTCTCGTCGGCTCGAGCTCGGCGCGAGAGAACTCGTAGGGCGCGATGTGCATGCCGTGGAGCCACAGCTCGCCGTCCTCGACGCGCGCGTATGCATCCTGGAGATTGGCGCGGCCGGCTCGGATCGACTTGACCTCCGACCCTGCCAGCACGATCCCGCACTCGAACGCGTCGAGGACGTGGTAGTCGTAGCGAGCGCGGCGGTTCCTGATCACGATCGTGTCGGCACGGCGACCCACGGGCCGACTGTATAGATTTCCGCCGTGGCCACGACCTCCGGATCCATCCTCGGCAACCCCGTGCTCCGGACGGAGGACCCGCGCATCCTGCGCGGGGACGCCGGCTACTTCGACGATCTGGAGGTCGACGGTCTGCTGCACATCGCGTTCGTTCGGTCGACGATGGCGCACGCCAGGGTCGAGTCCGTCGACACGACCGAGGCCGCAGGCATGGCCGGGATCGTCGCTGTGTACACGGCCGACTCGCTCGACCTCCAGCCGCATCAGGGCATGCCGTTGCTCCCGCCGGAGGTGTCACGCCCGCCGTTGGCGCGGGGTGTGGTCCGGTTCGTCGGCGACATCGTCGCTGCCGTCGTCGCCGAGACGCGTGCCCAAGCCGTCGACGCCGCCGAGCTCGTGATCGTCGACTACGACCCGCTTCCGACCGTCGTCGACCCCGAGGCCGCGCTCGCTGAAGCGGCGCCGGTGCTGTTCCCGGAACACGGTTCGAACCTCGCCATCCATCTGCAGTTCGGGGAAGACGACCCGACGATCCTCGACGACGCCGACACGGTCGTGGAGGGGCGGTTCGTCAACCAGCGTGTCGCGCCCGTGCCCATGGAGCCCAACGGGATCGTCGTCGAGCCCGACGGTGACGATGCGCTCACCGTGCACGTCCCCACGCAGGGCCCGCACGGCGTCAGGGACACGCTCGCGAACGCGGTCGGGCTGAGCCCGGAGCACGTGCGCGTGATCGCGCCGGCGGTCGGCGGCGGGTTCGGGGCCAAGGCCGGCCTGTACGTCGAGCACATCGTCACCGCTGCTGCCGCCCGCGCCCTCGGCCGTCCCGTGAAGTGGACCGAGACGCGCTCCGAGAACATGACTGCGATGAACCACGGGCGCGGCCAGATCCAGTACGTCGAGCTGGGCCTGAAGCAGGATGGGACCTTCACCGCCGTGCGCGCCCGGATCGTGCAGGACGCGGGTGCCTACCCGACGATCGGCGCGTTCCTGCCCTACCTCACGCGTTCGATGGGGCAGGGTGTGTACCGGATCCCGAAGGTCGAGATCAGCGCCAAGAGCGTCACGACGAACACGACGTCGACGGCCGCGTACCGGGGCGCCGGCCGCCCCGAAGCGGCCGCGATGATCGAGCGCATCGTCGACGTGGCCGCCGCCGAGTTGGGTCGTGACCCGGTCGAACTTCGCAAGCAGAACTTCCTTCCACCGGACGAGTTCCCCCTCACGACCGCGACCGGAGCGAACTACGACGTGGGGGAGTACGCGAAGGCGCTCGACGAAGCGGTCCGCGTCGCCGGATACGAGCAGCTCCGGCGAGAGCAGGCCGAACGCCGTCGGAACGGCGACGTCAAGCAGCTCGGCATCGGCGTGTCGACGTACGTCGAGGTCACCGCGTTCGCGCAGTTCCAGGAGTTCGGCGCCGTCGAGGTGAACACGGACGGCACCGTGACCGCGATCGTCGGGACCGCGGCCCACGGCCAGGGCCACGAGACCTCGTACAAGATGATCGTTGCCGAGCTGCTGGGCGTCTCGATGGACGCGGTGCGAGTGGTTCAGTCGGATACCAAGCTCGTCCCGCGTGGCGGTGGCACCGGAGGATCGCGCTCGCTGCAGATCGGCGGCAGCGCGCTCTACAAGACGAGCGAGCTCGTGGTCGACAAGGCGAAACGGCTCGCCGCGCATCTGCTCGAAGCGGACGTCGACGACGTCGTCGTGCACGAGGGCGGACGCTTGGGTGTGGCGGGCGCGCCCGCCACCGCACTGAGCTGGGCGGAGCTCGCGGCCGTCGCCACCGACGAGGCCAAGCTTCCCGAAGGCATGGACCCCGGTCTCCGCGCCGAGATGGACTTCAATCAGGGCTCGACGAGTTATCCGTTCGGCGCCCACGTCGCCGTCGTCGAGGTCGACACCGAGACGGGAAGGGTCGAAGAGCTCCGGCACGTGGCCGTCGACGACTGCGGTCGGGTGCTCAACCCGCTCCTCGTCACCGGACAGCAGCACGGCGGCATCGCGCAGGGTGTCTCGCAGGCGTTGTACGAGGGAGTCGAGTACGACGAGGACGGCAATCCGCGCACCGCGAACCTCATGGACTACGCGATGCCGAGCGCGGCCGAGTTCCCCAGCTTCGAGGCGTCCAACACCGAGACGCCGACCCCGCTCAACCCGCTCGGCGCCAAGGGCATCGGCGAATCGGGAACGATCGGATCGACGCCGGCGGTGCAGAACGCGGTCGTCGACGCGGTGTCGATCTTCGGCATCCGGCACCTCGACATGCCGTTCACGTCCGAGCGTGTGTGGCGGGCGATTCGCGACGCGCAGTCCGCCGCCGGCTGACCCGATGGGCTTCGTGTCCCCGCCGCTCCGCCTGACGGAGAACCAGTACCGCGCGATCGTCGCCCACTGCTACGACGGCCTCCCGGACGAGGCGTGTGGCTTGCTCGCGGGGCCGGCCGTCGACGACGAGCCGCTCGGCGTGGTCACCGAGGCCCGTCCCTGCCGCAACGAGGACAAGTCGGCCCGGACGTACCGCATCGACAGCCGCGACTTCATGGCGTCGCTGCGCGCCGCAGAGGCGCGCGGCGAGGCGCTCGTCGGCTGCTGGCACAGCCACACGCATACCGACGCGTTCCCGTCGCCGACGGACGTCGCGCAGGCCGAGGCGTACCCGACGTGGTTCTACGTGCTCGTGAGCCTGCGCGACGGCGAGCCGGTGCTGCGCGCGTACCGCATCCGCGACGGCACGGTCGCCGAGTGCCAGGTGGTGCTCGACCGCTGAGCGGAATCCCGACCCGCCAGGTCGGACTTGTACACTCGTTGCGTGCCCGTCGAGGTCCGCCTGCCCACGCTCCTGCGGCCGCACGCGGGCGGAGCCGCGTCCGTGACCGCCGACGGCGCCTCCGTCGGCGACGTCTTCACCGACCTCGCCACCCGCTACCCCGGCCTGTCGGACCAGCTGGTCGACGAGTCGGGCAGCATCCACAAGTTCGTCAACGTGTACCGCAACGACGACGACGTTCGGTACCTCGACCAGCTCGACACCAAGGTGACGGACGGCGACGTGATCTCCATCCTCCCCGCGGTCGCGGGGGGATAGGAGCGAGGGCCTGCCATGGCCCGCTACGAGTCGGTCCTCGAGCTCATCGGGAACACGCCGCTCGTGGGCGTCCACGCGCTGTCGCCGAACCCCGTCGTCCGCCTCTACGCCAAGCTCGAGGGCCAGAACCCCGGCGGGTCGATGAAGGACCGGATCGCGCTGCACATGGTCGAAGCCGCCGAACGCGACGGCATTCTGCGACCGGGCGACACGATCCTCGAGCCGTCGTCGGGCAACACCGGCATCGGCCTCGCGCTCGTCGCCCGCCTGAAGGGCTACCGCCTGCGCGTCGTGCTCCCCGAGAACGTGTCGGAGGAGCGCCGCCAGATGCTCGAGATCTTCGGCGCCGAGGTGATCGCCTCGCCGGGGGAGGAAGGCAGCAACGGCGCGATCCGGAAAGCCGAGAAGCTGGCGGCAGAAGACTCGTCGCTCGTGATGCTGTTCCAGTACGGGAACCCGGCCAACCCCGACGCGCACTACGCGACGACCGGCCCCGAGATCCTGAGCGACTGCCCGGAGATCGACGTTTTCGTCGCCGGCCTGGGGACGAGCGGCACGCTCATGGGCGTCGGCCGCTACCTCAAGGAGCACAAGCCCGACGTGCGCGTGGTCGCGGTCGAGCCGCCGGCGGGCGAGCTCGTACAGGGGCTGCGGTCGCTCGAGGACGGGTTCGTGCCGCCGATCTTCGACCCGGAGGTGCTCGACCGGAAGTTCATCGTGCGGCCGCGGGAGTCGATCGAATGGACGCGCCGGCTGCTCGACGAGTGCGGGATCTTCGCCGGGATCTCGTCGGGCGCGGTCATGGCCGGAGTCGCGAAGATGGCGGCGACGATGGACGGGGGGACGATCGTCGCGCTCGTTCCCGACGCGGGATGGAAGTACCTCTCGTCGGGTGCGTGGACCGACGACCTCGACGTCGTCACCGAACGGGCCCAGCGCATCAACTACTGGTAGTGAAGGGCTCCGCCCGCAGTGCCCTGCGTCACGCCTCGCCCCCGTGACGACGGGCGTGAGGGAAGATGGAGGCACATGGCAACCGGCGCCGACATCGTCCGCGCCGCCGAGATCCTTCGTCGTGGCGGCCTGGTGGCGTTCCCGACCGAGACCGTCTACGGCCTCGGCGCCGACGCCGGGAACCCTGCCGCCCTCGCCCGGCTGTACGCGGTCAAGGGTCGGCCCGGCAACCATCCGGTGATCGTGCACGTGGGCGCGCCGTCGCAGCTCGCGGACTGGGCCGCCGACGTGCCCGAGGCAGCCCGTCGCCTCGGTGACGCGCTGTGGCCCGGGCCGCTCACCGTTGTGGTCCGGCGCGCGGCGAGCGTTCCCGACGCCGTGACCGGCGGCGGCGACACCGTCGGCGTGCGCGTCCCCGACCAGCCCGTCGCGCTCGCGCTGCTCCGCGCCTTCGGCAGTGGCATCGCGGCACCGTCCGCCAACCGTTTCGGGCGGGTGAGCCCGACCACCGCCGACGACGTGCGAGCCGACCTCGGTGACGACGTCGACCTCGTTCTCGACGACGGGCCGTGCACTGTCGGTGTGGAGTCCACCATCGTCGACTGCACCGGCGACGAGCTGGCGATCCTGCGACCGGGCGGTGTCACCCGCGAACAGATCGAAGCGGTGTCGGGCGGCCCGGTCGGAACGAGGAGCGACGGCCTCGTGCGGGCGCCAGGGACCCTGAAATCGCACTACGCGCCGGAGGCGACCGTGCTCGTCGTCGGCCCCGACGAGCTCGCGGCGCGCGCACATGCTCTGCTCGCCGCCGGCCAGCGGGTTGCCGTGCTCGGGACCGGAACCCCGGTGGACCTCCCGCAGGACGTGGTCGTGCTCGACGCGCCCCGGGACGCCGACGAGTACGCGCGCGTGCTGTACGCGCGGCTGCGCGAGGTCGACCGGCGCGGCGTCGATGTGCTGCTCGCCGTGCCGCCACCCGACGCGGGCGTCGGCGTCGCGGTCGCCGACCGGCTGCGGCGCGCGGCAGGGCGGGAACGCTGATGAGCGAACGGCCCATCGGCGTCATCGACTCCGGCCTCGGCGGGCTGACCGTGCTGCGGGCCCTCATGGACCTGCTCCCCGACGAGCCCGTCGTGTACTTCGGCGACACCGGGCGCTTCCCGTACGGGCCGAAGCCCGACCGGGACGTCGTGAAGTACGCGTTCGAGATGGCGGACCTGCTGGCCGAGCACGACGTGAAGATGCTCGTCGTCGCGTGCAACCGCGTGTCCTCGGTCGCACTCGACGCGCTGCGACGTGCGTACGACATCCCGATCATCGGCGTCGTCGAGCCGGGCCTGCGCGCCGCGACCCAGGCGACCGAGACCCGGCGTGTCGGCGTCATCGGCACGGTCGGGACGATCGCCTCCGGCGCGTACCAGCGGGCGGCCGCGGCGAGCGGTGCCCGCATCGAGCTCACGTGCGCCGCGTGCCCCGGCTTCGCCGAGTTCGTCGAGGCCGGCGACGTCGACTCGCAGGAGGTGCACGTGCTCGCCGAGCGGCTCCTGGCGCCGATGCGCAACGCCGGCGTCGACACGCTCGTGCTCGGCTGCACCCACTACCCGCTGCTCGCCCGGACGATCGGCGACGTCATGGGCCGGGGCGTGGTCCTCGTCTCGAGCGCGGACGAGACCGCCTTCGAGACGCGCTCGCTCCTCGGCGGCACCAGCCACACGCGCCGTCCGGGAAGCGAGCCGCCCCGCCGGGTGTTCGTGACCAGCGGCGACCTCGCGACCTTCCGCAGGCTGGGCGCGCGGTTCCTCGGTCCAGAGGTCGAGACGGTGGAGGCGTGGGAGTGGAGCTGACGGTGCTGGGGTGCTCCGGGTCCTACGGCGCTCCGCCGTTCGGCGCCTGCAGCGGCTACCTCGTCCGCGGGGGTGGGGCGGCGGTGTGGGTCGACTGCGGCAGCGGCACGCTCCCGCACCTCCAGCAGCACGCCCGGATCGAGGATCTCAGCGCCGTCGTCCTGACCCACCAGCATCCCGACCACTGCGCCGACATCTACGGTCTGCACGTGCTCATGCGGTACGGGCTCGAGCGTTCCGGCCTCCCGGTCTTCGCGCCCGAAGGCCTGGAGGAGCGGCTCGGCGCCCTCGTCGACGACTGGGGCGACACGTTCGACTGGAAGGTGGTCGGTGACGGGGACGGCGTGGAGCTGGGCGACCTGGGCCTGCGCTTCTCGCGCACCGATCACCCGCCGCCGACGTACGCGGTCGAGCTGACCGCCGACGGCAAGCGGATGGTGTACACCGCCGACACGGGGCCGGGCTGGACCGTGGGCGCGTTCGGCGCCGGGGCCGACCTCGTGGTCTCGGAGGCCACGTACCAAGAGGGGCACAAGGGCGTCGCGTGGCACTTGAGCGCAGTCGAGGCGGGGCGTGCGGCTCGCGAAGCCGGCGCGTCGCGGTTGATCCTCACGCACCTGTGGCCGCA
>DATFXK010000194.1:0-9244 GCA_035316005.1 Acidimicrobiia bacterium
GACGGGCCACGACGGTCGGCCGAGGAACCGATACGCGAGGAAGACGATCAACGCGGTGACGACGAGCGTCATCGACTCCGACATGAGGAGCGCGTCGTTGAGCCAGAAGCTCGGCGAGACGGCCGCGATCGCAGCCGCGATCAGACCCGTGCGCGCGCCGGCGACCTCGCGACCGGCCAGCCCCGTGAGGGCGACCGCGGCCCCGCCGAGGACGCACGACCACAGCTGGTGGACGAGGACGCTCTGGAGCCCGACGACCGACGTCGCTGCCAGGAAGACGAAGTAGGCCGAGACCAAGAAGCGCGCGGCCCCATTGGTACTCGAGACGTGCCGCCATCGGCCGCACGCTAGCGACGGCCCTAAGCTGCGCGCGGCCGGTCAAGCGGGGCAGACGAGGAGAAGGAGCAACGATGCCCGACGAGCAGGACGATCGGTACCAGGAGGCGAAGCGGCGGGTCGAGGCCAAGAAGGGTTTCTACGTGCACGCGTTCTTCTTCGTCGTGCTCAACGCCATCTTCCTCGCCGCCGTCGGCTGGGACTTCCTGTGGGCCACGGTGTTCTGGGGTCTCGGCCTCGTGCTGCACGGCGCCAGCGTGTTCTTCAGCGGGAGCGACTGGATGAAGCGCTGGGAGCACCGCGCGATCCAGAAGGAGCTCGACCGCCAGTCCGGCTCGTCGCCGTCGGGCGCGAGCACCCCGCCGCCTCCTGACACCACCCAGCCGAACCCGACGACCGCGGCGAAGAACCCCACCTGAACGCCGAGCCCGGCGTGCTCGACCTCTCGGGGACGTGGCGCGCCGAGATCGCCCGGGGCGACCTGCACCAGCGGTTCGTCGAGCGCGGCTTCGACGACGACGCCTGGCGTGACGTCACCGTCCCCGGTCACTGGCGGTCGTCGCCCGGGTTGCACGAGACGGACGGGCCCGTGCTCTACCGCCGCCGGTTCGGCGGCCCGCTCCTCGCCGACCGGCGCCGGGCGTTCGTCGTGCTCGACGGCGTCTTCTACTTCGGGGACGTGTGGCTCGACGCCGACTACCTCGGCGCGACCGAGGGCTACTTCTTCCCGCACGAGTTCGAGATCACCGAGCTCCTGCGCCGGGAGGAGGAGCACGTGGTCGCGGTCGAGGTCGGCTGCCCCCGGCAGTCGGACCGCACCGCCAAGCGCCTCGTCACCGGCGTCTTCTCCCACTGGGACAACCTCGACCCCGACTGGAACCCGGGCGGGCTGTGGCGCCCGGTACGGGTCGTCGAGACGGGACCGGTGCGGCTGGCCCGGCTCCGCTGCCTGTGCGTCGAAGCGACCGAGGACCGCGGGCGACTGCGGCTCGACCTGACGCTCGACGTCGCCGGCGCCGACGACGGCGAGGCCGCACCGCTCCCGGCGCGGCTGCGTGCCCGGCTCACCGGCCCCGACGACGGCGCGGTGCTGCTCGAGGCGACGCGCGACGTCGCCCTCGCCGGCGGCGACAACCTGCTGAGCTGGACGCTCGACGTCGACCACCCGCCGCGCTGGTGGCCGCGCCGCCTCGGCGACCAGCCCCGCTGCACGCTCGACGTGACCGTCGAGGTCGCGGGCGAGCGGAGCGACACGCAGCAGCTCCGGACCGCGTTCCGGGACGTGCAGTGGCGCCGGTGGCAACTGCACGTGAACGGCGAGCGGCTCTTCGTGATGGGCTCGAACCAGGGACCGGCGCGCATGCAGCTGGGGGAAGCCACCGCGGACGAGTTGAAGCGCGACGTGCAGCTCGCGCTCGACGCGCACCTCGACCTGTTGCGGCTGCATGCCCACGTGTCACGACCCGAGCTGTACGACGCCGCCGACGCTGCGGGCCTGCTCCTCTGGCAGGACTTCCCGCTCCAGTGGGGGTACGCGCGCAGCGTCCGCAAGCCCGCGGTCCGGCAGGCGCGGGCGATGGTCGACGTACTCGGCCATCACCCGAGCATCGTGCTGTGGTGCGCGCACAACGAGCCCCTCGCCGTCGACATCGCACCGGGCGAGCCGCTCACGACGCGCGCCAAGATGCGCCTGGGCGGCTCGATGCTGCTCCCGACTTGGAACAAGAACGTGCTCGACCGCTCGATCACCCGCGCGCTGCACCGCGCCGATCCGAGCCGCGCCGTCGACCCGCACTCGGGTGTGTTCCCGGGCCTCGGCGGCCCCGGCACCGACTCGCACTTCTACTTCGGCTGGTACCACGGTTCCCTCGACGGCCTTGCGCCCGCGCTGCGCGTCGTCCCCCGGCTCGCCCGGTTCGTCACCGAGTTCGGCGCCCAGGCCGTCCCCGGCACCGCCGCCTTCATGGAGCCGGAGCGGTGGCCCGACCTCGACTGGGACCACCTGTTCGCGCACCACGCGTGTCAGAAGCGGAACTTCGACCGTTACGTTCCGCCCGCCGAGCACGAGACCTTCGACGGCTGGCGCACCGCGACGCAGGCCTACCAGGCGGCGCTCGTCCAGCTGCAGGTCGAGGATCTCCGGCGGCTCAAGTACGCGCCGACCGGTGGGTTCTGCCACTTCTGCTTCGCCGACGGCCACCCCGCCGTCACGTGGTCCGTCCTCGATCACGCGCGCGGCGCTAAGCGCGCGTACGCGGCGCTGCGCGACGCGTGCCGACCCGTGCTGCCGATGCTCGAGCCGCGCGAGGGCCTCCTCCACGTGGTCAGCGAACGCGGCGACGACCTCGCCGGCGCCGTCGTCGAGGTGCGCGGCAGCGGGCGGCGGCTCGGCTGCTTCACTGGCGACATCGCCGCCGACGCCGTGACCTACGTCGGTCGCGTCGACCTCGACGGCGAGGGCGAGGCGTCCGTGGCCCTCGAGCACCCGTCGACCGGGCGCATCGAGAACCACTACGACGCCCTCCTGCTCGCTTCGGTCCGGGAGGAAGCCCGGAGGTAGCGTCGAATCGTGGCCCGTACGGAAGAAGAGGTCTCGACCGCCGACGAGAAGGCGGGCGCCGACGACGCCGACGAGCTGGCCACCGACTTCGGCAAGCCCGAGCCGCCGCCGGCGCCCACCCGGAAACGCCGGCTGCCGTTCTTCGTCCAGTTCTACCGGTCGGACATCGGCAAGAAATGGGTGATGGCCGTCAGCGGCGTCGTCCTGATGGGCTACGTCTTCGCCCACATGGTCGGGAACCTGCACGTCTTCGAAGGGCCCCGCCAGATCGACAGCTACGGCGAGTGGCTGCGCGACCTGCTCGACCCGCCGTTCCCGCGATCGATGGTCCTGTGGCTCCTTCGGATCGCGATCATCGTCGCTCTGGCCTTGCACATCCACGCCGCGTACGCGCTGACCCGCGTGAACTGGGCCGCCCGGCCCGATCGCTACAAGTCACGCCGCGACTACGTGGCGGCGAACTTCGCGTCGCGCACGATGCGGTGGACCGGCATCATCGTCGGCCTGTTCCTCGTGTACCACATCCTCGACCTCACCTGGGGCGCCGCCAACCCCGGGTACGTGCGGGGCGAGGTGTACCGGAACACGGTCGCGAGCTTCCAGCGGGTGCCGGTCGCGCTGGTGTACATCGCCGCGTGCGTCGCGCTCGGCATCCATCTGTTCCACGGCGCCTGGAGCCTCTTCCAGAGCGTCGGGTGGAACAACCCGCGGTTCAACGTCTGGCGCCGGTACTTCGCCGTCGCGTTCGCCGTCGTCGTGACGGGCGGGTTCATCAGCGTGCCGATCGGCGTGCAGGTCGGCCTGGTGAGCTGAGCGAGTGAGGAGGGTGGACCGTGATCGGTGACCTCGACGCCAAGATCCCCGAGGGGCCTCTCGCAGACAAGTGGGACAACCATCGCTTCCACCAGAAGCTCGTCTCACCCGCGAACCGCCGGCGCTTCGAGGTGATCGTGGTGGGAACCGGTCTGGCGGGCGCGGCCGCGGCCGCCACGCTGGGCGAGCTGGGCTACCGGGTGAAGGTGTTCACCTTCCACGACTCCCCCCGCCGGGCCCACAGCATCGCCGCCCAGGGTGGCATCAACGCGGCGAAGAACTACAAGAACGACGGCGACAGCATCGAGCGGCTCTTCTACGACACCATCAAGGGCGGCGACTACCGCTCCCGCGAGGCGAACGTCTACCGGCTCGCGCAGATCAGCGTCGAGATCATCGACCAGTGCGTTGCCCAGGGCGTGCCGTTCGCCCGCGAGTACGGCGGGCTCCTCGACACCCGCTCGTTCGGCGGCGCGCAGGTGTCGCGCACGTTCTACGCCCGGGGCCAGACGGGCCAGCAGCTGCTGCTCGGCGCGTACCAGGCCCTCGAGCGGCAGGTGCACCTGGGCACGGTGGAGCTGCACCCGCGCACCGAGCTCTTGGACGTCGTGTTGAAGGACGGGCACGCGGTCGGGATCGTCACCCGCGACCTCGTGACCGGTGAGATGCGCTCGCACTCCGCGCACGCCGTCGTGCTCGCGACGGGCGGGTACGGCAACGCCTTCTACCTGTCGACCAACGCGAAGAACAGCAACGTGACCGCGATCTGGCGGGCGCACCGGCGGGGCGCGCTGATGGCGAACCCGTGCTTCACGCAGATCCACCCGACGTGCATCCCGGCCAGCGACGAGTTCCAGTCGAAGCTCACGCTCATGAGCGAGTCGCTCCGCAACGACGGGCGCATCTGGGTGCCCGCGCAGATGGACGACCCGCGGCCGCCGGACGAGATCCCGGAGTCGGAGCGCGATTACTTCCTCGAGCGCCGCTATCCGGCCTTCGGCAACCTCGTGCCCCGCGACGTCGCGTCGCGCGCCGCCAAGCGCGAGGTCGACGCCGGGCGGGGCGTCGGGCCGCTCAAGAACGGCGTCTACCTCGACTTCTCCGGTGCGATCGCCCGGTTGGGTCGCGACGCGATCGAGGAGCGCTACGGGAACCTCTTCCAGATGTACGAGCGCATCACGGGCGAGGACCCGTACGTCTTCCCCATGCGCATCTACCCGGCCGTCCACTACACGATGGGCGGCCTGTGGGTCGACTACAACCTGATGAGCAACGTCCCCGGTCTGTTCGTCCTCGGCGAGGCGAACTTCTCCGATCACGGCGCCAACCGGCTGGGTGCCAGCGCGCTCATGCAGGGCCTCGCCGACGGCTACTTCGTGCTCCCCAACACGATCACCGACTATCTCGCCGACCTGCTCGGTGACCCGCCGGTGCCTGTCGCCGATCCCGTGTTCGCGAGTGTCGAGCGTGAGGTCGACGAGCGGGTGCGTGGGCTGCTGGCGGTGCAGGGCACCCGGTCCGTCGACTGGTTCCACCGGGAGCTCGGCAAGGTGCTGTGGGACAACTGCGGCATGGAGCGCAGCGCCGACAGCCTGAAGAAGGCGCTGGGCGAGATCCCGCCGCTCCGCGAGGAGTTCCACGCCGACGTGCGCGTCCTGGGCGAGAACGAGACGTTCAACCAGTCGCTCGAGAAAGCCGGTCGGGTGGCCGACTTCCTCGAGTTCGCCGAGCTCATGTGTCTGGACGCCCTGCATCGCGAGGAGAGCTGCGGCGGCCACTTCCGCGTCGAGCACCAGACCGACGAAGGTGAGGCGTTGCGGGACGACGACAACTTCGCCTACGTCGCGGCGTGGGAGTTCACCGGCGTGGACGAGAAGCCGAACCTGCACAAGGAGGAGCTCGGCTTCGAGGCCGTCGAGCTGGCGCAACGGAGCTACAAGTGAGGGTGCATCTGCGCGTCTGGCGCCAGGCGGGCCCGGACGACGCCGGCCGGTTCGAGGACCACGACGTCGACGACGTCAGCCCGGACATGTCGTTCCTCGAGCTGTTCGACGTCCTCAACGAGCGGCTCATCGCCGAAGGACACGAGCCGGTGGCGTTCGACCACGACTGCCGCGAGGGCATCTGCGGGTCGTGCGCCATGATGATCAACGGCCGCGCCCACGGCCCCGAGCGCGGCACGGCGACGTGTCAGCTGCACATGCGCAAGTTCCAGGACGGCGACTCGATCACCGTGGAGCCGTGGCGGGCGGCGGCCTTCCCCGTCATCCGCGACCTCGTCGTCGACCGCAGCTCTCTCGACCGGATCATCGACGCCGGCGGCTACATCACCGCCCCGACCGGTAGCGCGCCCGACGCCAACCTCATCCTCGTGCCGAAGGGGGCCGCCGACGGCTCGATGGACGCCGCCGCCTGCATCGGCTGCGGCGCGTGCGTGGCCGCGTGCCCGAACGGCGCCGCCCAGCTGTTCACGGCGGCGAAGGTCGCGCACCTCGGCCTGCTGCCCCAAGGGCAGCCCGAGCGCTACCGGCGGGTCGTCGACATGGTCGACACGATGGAGGATCTCTTCGGGAGCTGCACGAACCACGGCGAGTGCGAGGCGGCGTGCCCGAAGGAGATCAGCATCGACTTCATCGCCCTCCTGAACCGCGACTACATCAAGGCCCAGTTCAAGAACCGCAGGCTCGCGGGGCAGCGCGCCTAGGAAGCGAGGCGTTCGGCGACGGCGCGGAAGTCGTCGACGAGGTCGTCGTACTCGACCTGGCGGCGGTCGTCGTCGGCGCGCAGGATCGAGGACGGGTGGACGGTCGCAGTGCCGAGCACGCCGTCGACGAGGTCGAAGAAGTCACCCCGCTGCTTGCTGACCCGGAACTTCGAGCCGAACACGGCTTGGGCGGCGGTGGCGCCGAGGCAGCAGAGCACCTTCGGCTTCACGATCGCGAGCTCCTGGGTCCACCACTGCCGGCACGCCGCGATCTCCTTGGCGTTCGGCTTCTGGTGCAGGCGCACCTTGCCCTGCGGCTTCCACTTGAAGTGCTTCACCGCGTTCGTGACGTACACGTTGTCGCGATCGATCTCGGCCTCGACGAGCGCCCGGTCGAGGAGCTTGCCCGCCGGGCCCACGAACGGATGGCCGCTCTTGTCCTCCTGGTCGCCGGGGACCTCGCCCATCAGCATGAGGTCGGCGTCCTCGGGCCCTTCCCCGAACACCGTCTGGGTGCCGAGCTTGTACAGGTCGCAGGCCTCGCACGTGGCGGCATCGGACCGCAGGTCCTCGATGGACTGCCCGCCGGCGCTGAGGATCTCCGGCAGCGTCGGCTGACCGGACGTCTTCGGCACCCTGCCCCCGTACCCAGACTTGCGCGGCGGCATACGCGCCTCCCGGGATGTCGCTACGCGGCTACCGGTGGAGGGAAGCGGATGTACTCGTCGATGATCATGAGCGCCAGCTCGCGCGGCGGCGGCGCGTCCCCGGTGATGCGGCCCCGAGCGCGCAGATCGTCGACGAACGTCGCCAGCGTCGCGTCGAGCGCCAGGTCGTCGGTGTGGCTCCGCCACGAGTCGCGCTCGGCCTCGTCGGTGAAGCAGTACGCCTTCCAGGAGATCGAGAACCGCAGCTCGTTCCACGAGTACTCGGCGACGACGGTGTCGCAATCGCGCACTGACCAGCGCCCGTCCCCCTCGAAGGTCAGCTGCATGCCCGGCTTCAGCGCCGGCAGCTCGGTGGCGTCACCGGGAGCCACGCGGTCCACACCGTGGAACACGCTGTCGGTGTCGACGAGCAGCGCGGTGTTGTACGCGACCTTGTGGTACACGGGCGGACCACCCGCGCCGTCGGGGTAGAACGCGAACTCGCCGCCGTCGCAGTCGTGGAACCACGCCACGCCGGTGGCGATCGGCATGCGCCAGTCCTCGAACAGCTCCGAGTGGCGCATCGCGACGAGCAGCCACTGCGGGTGCAGCTTGCGGTTCACACCCCGGAACTCGGGCACGTCCGTGTGCAGCGCGAGCTCCTGACCCGGGACCATCAGGTTGGCGAACACGATCGCCGGCTCGATCACCCGGCGGCCGTGGATCTGACGAGCCGCCTCCACGAACCCCTCGTGGAAGAGGAACGGATCGATGCCCTCGATCAGGGCCTTGGTGCCGTAGGCGTACTCCTCGCGGAAGTAGTTCGTGCGGGCGGCGAGCACGGAGACGGGCTCGCCCGCCCCGTGCATGCCGCCCGCTTTCAGATAGTTGAGGACGGCGTCGTGGCGCTGGGTGAGGCCCTCACCAATTTCGGGCCCGCCCTCGTTCTCCGCCGAGTACATCCCGTAGCGCCCGAAGCGCTCGCAGAGCCGCACCATGCTGTCGGCGTCGCTGTCCGAGAACAGCGGGTCGAACAGGACGTACTCGTGGAGGGTCATGCCGCGACGCTAGCCGTCACATGTCTTCGATGACGCGTTCGACGTCCAGGTTGTAGAAGGTCGGCGGGCCGTCGGCGAGCTTCTGCATCTCGGCCGCGACCGCTTGCGTCTCGGGCAGCTCGTTGTTCTTCATCGCGGCGTCGTACGACGGGAACTCGATGATGTTCATGAACTGACCGGCATTGTCGCGGTCCCGGCAGGCCATGCCGCGAACCGTGGTGCGCCTGCCCTTCGTCTTCTCGCGGAACTCGTCGATGAGCTTCTGCATCTCGTCGAACTTCGACGTCTTGTACTGGATGATCTGGACGAATCCTGCCATCGGTACTCTTTCTCTCGTTTGGGGTGGGCCGTCAGTATGGGGACAGGTCACCCCACCGCGTCAAGGGCGTGGCTGAGGTCGGCGACGAGGTCTTCGACGTTCTCGATGCCGACCGAGAGCCGCACCAGAGCGGGATCAACCGCGAGGGGTGAATCCGCCGCCGAGGCGTGCGTCATCTCCGCCGGGTGCTCGATCAGCGACTCCACGGCGCCGAGCGACTCGGCCAGGGTGAACAAGCGCGTCGACGCGACGAGCTTGATCGCCGCTTCCTCGCCGGCGGCGACGGTGAACGACACCATGCCGCCGTAGTCGTGCATCTGGCGGCGGGCGACGTCGTGGTTCGGGTGACCGGGCAGGCCCGGGTACAGCACGCGTGAGACAGCGGGGTGCTCGGAGAGCAGAGCCGCAACGGCGCGGGCGTTGGCGCAGTGCCGGTCCATTCGCACGGCGAGGGTCTTGATGCCGCGCAGCACGAGATAGCAGTCGAACGGGCCGGGCACAGCGCCCGCCGCGTTCTGCACGAACGCGATCTGTTCGGCGAGCTCGTCGTCGGAGAGCGCGACGGCGCCGCCCACGACGTCGGAATGGCCGCCCAGGTACTTCGTGCTCGAGTGCACCGCGACATCGGCGCCGAGGGCAAGCGGCTGTTGCAGGTACGGCGTCGCGAAGGTGTTGTCGACGACGACGCGCGCCCCGCGATCGTGCGCGAGTCGGGCGACGGCCGCGATGTCGACCACGGTGAGGAGCGGGTTCGTGGGCGTCTCGACCCACACGATCTTCGTGTCGTCGTGCCAGGCGGTCGCGAGG
>DATFXK010000195.1:0-4167 GCA_035316005.1 Acidimicrobiia bacterium
AACGATGTGGCGCTGGTCATTTGGACGAACCTGACCCTCTCGCCCGACGGCAAGACGACGGCGCAGGCCATGCTGCCCATAGTTCTCGACGAAATCTATGCCGGCTTATCGCTGGCGCCGTCGCCGACTCCGACGACCACCAAGTAAGCGACTCGAAGAATTCGCCTGCGCTAGGCTAGCGCGCGGCGCTCGAGGGTGCCAATGGATTGGCATGAAGGGAGCGGCGCTGGCGCTCGGGTTCGGCGTGCTGGTCGCGTTCGTCGTCGCCGAGGTCGCACTCCGGCTATACAACCCGATCGAGCTGCGCCTGCGCAGCACGCGGATAGTCCTGCCGACACATACGCGCACCGTGCTGCACCTCCATAACGCCCGGCAGCTCGGCTCGCCGATCCACATGCCGCGCAACTCGCTCGGCTTCCGCGGCCCCGAGCCACCCCACCCGTTCGCGCCGCCTCAACCAACTCGGCTACGCCGTCGAACTGCGCCCCGCCGCTTGAGGTGTCGCGATCGGTTTCGTACCAGGCTTCCGTCAGCTTTCGACGATTCGGCCCTTTGTTCCGCCTGTCTGCCGAGCGCGCGCGGGTCGTAGACGACTTCCGGCAACCGCGTCCCAGGCCACTCCGCCGTGCGGAAGCGGTAGGCGAACCGCCCGAGAACCTCCGAGGCGTGCGACGTGTCCCCAGGGGACCGCGCGACGTCGAGCGCTTCAGGCGACGGATCGCGCGCTGGGTCCGCCTGGCCTCGTCGAGCGGCATGGAGAAGTCCATGCGGCGGAGCAAAGCAAGCGCCCGTCGCCAGTGCCAAAACCTCCCTGGAATGCGAACATCTAGCGCGGGCCGGAAGAAAATGACATACGCACCAAATATCCATGAAGCACCTCCGCCTCCTCCTCCCGACTCTCCTCCTGCTCGCGTCGACCGTCCCCGCCCTGGCGGCGCCCGGCGACCTCGACCTCGGTTTCAACGGGACCGGCTTCGTCGTGACGGTCGTCCCTACGGGGTCCTCGCAAGCGAAGAGCATCGCTCGCCAGACCGACGGCAAGATCGTCGTGGCCGGCTTCGCGAACGTCCCCGTTCAGGGCAACGACAATCTCGACTTCCTCGTCGTGCGCTACGACACGGCCGGCGGGCTCGATTCGTCCTTCGGCGGCACCGGCATCGTGACGACCGCGATCCGCGACGGCGACGATCAAGCCGAGGCCGTGATCCAGCAGACCGACGGCAAGATCGTGGCGGCGGGGCTCAGCTACGACGCCGGATTCAACGACAGCACGGTCACGCTCGTCCGCTATCTCGACAACGGCATGCTCGACCCGAACTTCGGCGGCGGGACCGGCAAGGTCACGACGGCGATCGGCACCGGCACCCTCGACGGCGCGCTGGCGCTCATCCAACAGGCCGACGGCAAGCTCGTGGTCGCCGGCTACACCGACACCGACATCGTGGTCGTACGCTACGACACGAGCGGGATGCCGGACACGAGCTTCAACGGGACCGGGATCGTGACGACGACCGTCGGCACGTCCGCGTCGGCCAACGCCGTCGTGGAGCAGGCGGGCGACCACAAGCTCGTCGTGGCGGGCTCGTTCGCCATGGCTCCCTCGCCGGACACGAGCATCGTCCTCGTCCGCTACGGCACGACCGGTGCCCCGGACACGACGTTCAACGGCACCGGGATCGTCAAGACGCCGGTCGGCATGGGCAGCGCCGACGCGCGCGCGCTCGTCCAGCAGGCCTCCGACGGCAAGCTCGTCGTCGCGGGCGTGAGCAACGACGGCATTGAGGACCAGTTCACGCTCATCCGCTACGGGACGGACGGCATGCTCGACACGGCGGGCTTCGGGACGGGCGGCATCGTCACGACCTCGGTCGGAACCGGCGACGCCGCGGCGTCCGGGTTGGCCTTGCAGGCTGACGGCAAGCTCGTCGCGGCGGGGCAGGCGAGCGCCGGGACGAACACTGACTTCGCCCTCGTCCGCTACGACACGAGCGGCACGCCGGACGGGACGTTCGGCAGCGGCGGCATCGTCACGACACCGATCGCCAACGACGACGGGGCGGCGGCGATCGTGTACCAGCCGGACGGCTTCCTCGCCGTCGCGGGTTTCGCGACGACTACCCAGACGGACGTCGCCGTCGCGCGCTACGTCGGAATCGAAGAGATCGTCACGACCACGACGCCCGGCAGCACGACGACATCGACCACGACCACGATCGGCTCGACGACCACAATCGGCGCGACGACCACGACGCCCGGCAGCACGACGACATCGACGACGCTCTTGAACAGCGTGCTCCTCCCGGGCGGGCCGCCGACGAAGACGAGCTCCGACTGCTACCTCGAGCTGCTCGTCGCGGGCGCGCAGACCTCCGACGTCAAGGGCAACCAGCTCCTCGTCTGCAAGGACGGCGATCCCTGCGACGCCGGGCCCGCCGGCGACGACCGCTGCGACCTCAAGCTCGCCGGATGCGTCAAGCAGTCGGACCCGGCGCTGCCCGACTGCAGGGCCCCCGCGACGCTCGCGTCGGCGCGCATAAAGGGCAAGGTGACGATCGACGTGAGCGCGCTGCTCGCGGGACCGCCGCGGTGCACGCCGTTCGTCGACGCATCCGTCGTGGCGAAGCGCAACAAGCGGGGCAAGTACCTCGCCGGCAAGAGCAAGCTCGTCCTCAAGGGTCTCGCGAAGGCGGCAAAGGGCGTGTCGCCGCGCAAAGATGCCGACAAGTGGACGATCCAGTGCATGCCCGCGTCTTGACAGGGACCCCCCGGGCGGACTCTCCCTCCTCTGGAGGACCTTGGCGCGATCCAGCCACTCCATGACGGGCGAGCTCTGGGCGTTCCTGCGCGAGCGCAAGAAGTGGTGGCTCGGGCCCATCATCCTGGCCCTCGTCCCCTTCGGCGGCCTCCTCGTCCTCGCGCGTGGGTCGGCCGTGGCGCCGTTCATCTACACGATCTTCTGATGCGGGACGCCTCCCCGCGCGCGCTGCGGAAGTTCGGGCTCACGGTCGGCGGGATATTCCTCCTCCTCGGCGCGGTGAGCTGGTGGCGCGGCCACCTGATCGCCCCGCGCGTCATGTGAGGCGCCGGCGTCCCGCTCGCCGTCCTCGGCGCCCTCGTGCCGCGTGCGCTCGGACCGATCGAGCGGGCGTGGATGGCGATGGCCGAGGTGCTCGGGCGGATCAATACCCGCATCATCCGTGGCTCCGTAACGGCAGGCCCGACGAGGGTCAGCGACGCCACGGATGGCTATTCTCTGGTAACTAGCCATGGGTTGCGATACTCGCGCACGGTTGAGGCACCTGGGAAGTTAGGTTTTTTTCATCGCCTTTACACTTTTCCATTGACACTATCAGCCGCCTCGGCTCTTAATCCTCGGCACTTGTCAAAATGAGCCGGCTCCCACAGCGTTCCAGGAGCGGCGAGCGCGGACATTCTGAGAGGAGGTTGCTGAACGGTCAGACACACCCAGACCGCGTCCAGAAACGCACGAACACGAAACGGAGGAGCTCGATGAGTACCTGTATCAGGAAAGTGGTGACCGCGACTGCGGCCATTCTCGCGCTGACGCTGTTACTGGCCGCACCCGCCAGCGCACAACAGATGCCACCAGGCTGCGATGCCAACCTCCTCGATGAAACCATTTCCAGATCCCCGTCAGGCCCAACCGCGCTAGCCGGTGACGTGATCAACTACACGATCTTCGTCACCAACCACATCAGGCAGCCGGGTGGCTGCGACCCTGCGACCCCAAACGCCCAGTGCACGGGCGCCGGGACCCCGTTTAACTGCTGTACCGGCGCCGGCACCGGCACGTGCGTCTGTCAGACAGGATGCAATACCTCGACTGTCACGGCCAATTTCTGCTGTCCGGATGCGGCGGGGAGACCTGGGGGACCCACGGACCCCCCCCCTCCGTGCGCGTCGCGCGCGGGTCACATAAACCTCTTCACAGACGCATCTATCCTGGCGAACGATGTGACTGTGCAATTCGGTCCGTTTCCCTGCACGATGCCGGCTATCGGGGGGCTGGCACCGCCAAACAACACTGCAACCGCAGGGGTGTTCGGAGGCGGGAACCTTGACGACGGCACCGGGCCGGGCGGTGGTCCGAGCCCATTCGAAATCGACAAGGAGATCGCCGTGATCATCGTGACCACGACGACCACC
>DATFXK010000196.1:0-5467 GCA_035316005.1 Acidimicrobiia bacterium
GTTCTCGATCGTGACGTCGAGCTCGGAGACCTCGGCGATGCGCAGGTCGCGCAGCGACTGCGACGCCAGCGCCACCGCGCTGGAGACCGCCTGCTCCCATCCGTCGGGGCTCGTCCCGACCAGCTCGATGACCTTGTAGACGCTGTCCGCCATGGTCCCCCCTTCGCTTCGTGCGTTCGCCCTACGGCGCCGCACGCCCACGATTCCGGTCGCCGCCCCGCGCGTCAAGGGTGGGCTCTATTGTTCGGGTCGCATGGGTGAGAGCTCGACGGTCCCGACCGGTGCGACGGCGCCCGACTTCACGCTCCCGCGGTCGGGCGGCGGCGAGGTGTCGCTGTCGTCGTATCGGGGCCGCCCCGTCGTGCTCGCGTTTCTCCGGGGCTACTCCTGACCGTTCTGCCGCCGGCACCTCGCGCAGTTGCGCGACGACTACGAACGCTTCACCGCCCTTGGCGCCGAGGTGCTCGCGATCTCGGCCGAGAGCCCGGCCCGCTCCGAGACGTACCTGAAGTCGCACGCGCTGCCGTTCCCGACGCTCGTCGACGAAGAGCACGACGTCTTCGACGCCTACGAGGTCACCAGCCGCATGATCTCGCTCGGCCAGCGGCCCGGGCTCTTCGTCATCGACGCCGACGGCGTCGTGCAGTTCGAGGAGGTCGGCGCCCAGCAGTACAACATCCCTCCCGACGAGAAGGTGCTCGAAGTCCTCGAGTCGCTCTAGGCGGTCACCTGCACGGTCTTGCCGTCGCGCCACTCGCGCAGCACGAGGTACCGGCCCTTGAGCGCGGCGTGGTCGTAGGTACCGAAGCCCATCGTCGTGCCATCGACGCCCGACGTCGCCGGCATTTGCTTCACCCGCTCGAGACCCTCCTTCAGGCCCGCGCGCGTGAGATGGCCGGCACGCGCGATCGCCTCGCCCACCAGCCGGCCCATGTCGTACGCGGCGCAGCCGATCGGTCCGGCGGCGGCGCGCTTCGACTTCTCTCGCAGACGCGCCCGCATCTCGTTGTCGTCGGCCACGCCGTCGAGGTACTCCCATCCGGCCCAGCCGTCGCGCCAGTCGGGACGCGCGTAGCCGAACATCAGCGAGCTGTTCGCGACCACGGGCACCGACCAGTCGAGGTCGGCGAGCGCGACGGCAACGGCTCGTGACGCGACACCGAGGCCCAGGTAGACGAGGGCGTCGGGCTCCGTCTGGCGGAGTCGCGTGACGACGGGCCGCAGGTCGTCCGCCAGCGGTGAGATCGCGGCGACGCCGGTCGTCTCGATGCCCTCGAGGGCCCGGGCGGCGTCGAAGGCCTCCGCGTAGCCCAACCCCACCGGCGACTGGTCGCGGACGACCGCGGCGCTGCGCAGCCCGCGCTCCGCGAGGCGGCGCGCCAGCAACGGCGGCTCCTCCTCGAGCGAGCCGATCTGGTAGTGGAACATGAACTCGCTGCGCGTGCGCTCCCCGCCCGTGTAGTTGATGCAGGGGATCCCCGCAGCGTCGGCGAGCGGCCGCGCGATCAGACCGTTGTCGCTGATCGACGGGCCGAGGATCAGCAGGACCCCGGCGTCGTCGAGCTCGGCGAACGCGGCGACGACGTCGTGCTCGGTCCCGAGCGGGAGCCCGCGGGCGAGGCGGGTCTCGAACTCCACCGGCCGGTCGAGGCGGCCGGCGGCGGCGATCTCGTCCAGCCCGAGGCGGACGGCCTCCTCGAAGCTCGCGCCGCCGTCCGCCTGCGGGAAGTCGAACAGCAATCCGATGCGGATCGGAGCGGCCGGTTCCTGCATGGCGGGGGAGTGTTCTGGGTCGCGTCGGCGCGCGTCAATACAGTCTGGGCGTGCCTCTCCTCCCGGACGAGCTGCGAACGGTCGCGGAGCGCTTCCCGGACCGGGTCGCGGTCGACGTCGCCGACGGCGAGACCATGACCTTCTCCGAGTGGGACGCACGGTCGAACACGCTTGCCCGCGCGCTCGTCGACCGTGGGGTGGGGAGCGGCGACCGCGTCATGATCCTGCTCCCGCCCGAGCTCGCAGACCGGTTCGGGCTGGCGTACCTCGCCGCCCACAAGGCGGGCGCCGTCGTCGTGCCGGTCAACCCGCGCTACGCGCCACGCGAGCTCGAGCACATCGCGGCCAGCGCCGATCCGGTGTTGATCGTGACGGGCGGCGACCAGGAGCCCCGGGCCCGCGCGGTCCGGGCGACGCACGTCCTCGGTGCAGCCGAGTGGGCCGATGCGACCACGGCCGACGACGAGTCCTTCCGCGTCCCGCGGGCGGGATCGGACCTGGCCGAGATCCTCTACACATCGGGCACCACCGGGCTGCCCAAGGGGGTCACCGCCACACACGACAGCGTGCTCGCGAACGAGGCCGCGCCGCTCGAGCCGCTGCTGACGCTATTGCATTCGGCGCCGTTGCCCACCACGTTCGGGAGCCTCGGCGCGCTCATCATGCCGTTGCGGCTGGCGATGACGAGTACCTCCCTCCCGCGCTTCGACACGGAGCGGTTCGCGGCGTTGATCGAGGAACGTCGCCCCACGTGGCTGCTCATGGTGCCGGCGCAGATCCTCCTGCTGCTCGAGTCGGGCGCGCTCGCCAGGCGCGACACCGCATCCGTCCGCATGGTCATGTTCGGCAGCGCACCGACGCCGCCGCACGCGCTGCCGGCGCTGGCCGGCGCGTTTCCTCGTGCGGCACTCGTCAACGGCTACGGGCTGACCGAAGGCGGCGGCAGCACGTGCACGATGCCGCCGGGCGAGCTGTTGCGGCGGCCCGGCTCGGTCGGGAAGCCCGTCGCCGGCGCGTCGGTCCGCATCGTCGACGACGACGGCGACGAGCGCCCGGCGGGCGAGGTCGGGGAGGTGACGATCCGGTTGGCGGCGGGGGAGCGGTCGTACTGGAACGACCCGGAGGCCAGCGCGCGCACCTGGCGGGACGGCTGGGTGCACACGGGCGACCTCGGCTACTTCGACGCCGACGGGTATCTGTACCTCGTCGACCGCAAGAAGGACATGATCAACCGCGGTGGGTACAACGTGTACTCGATCGAGGTCGAGAGCGCCTTGTACGAGCATCCCGACGTGGCGGAGGCGGCGGTCGTCGGCGTTCCCCACGACGTGCTCGGACACGACGTGTGCGCGGTGGTCCGGCTCCGCGACGGCAGCACGCCCCTGGACGTGGACTCGGTGCGCGCGTTCCTGGCCGATCGCCTCGCCGACTACAAGCTGCCGCGGCGGCTCGTCGTGCGCGACAGGCCCCTCCCGCGCTCGGGCATGCACAAGGTCGACAAGAAGGCGCTGCTCGCCGAGGTGACCGGCGACGGGGCTACTTGTTGAGCTCGGTCCGCGTGTAGGCGACGACGTCCTCGATCTCGGCCGGGCTGAGGTCGCCGGCGAACGAGGGCATGCCGTCCCTCCCGTCGCGGACGAACGCCACCTCGTCCTTGGCGTCGGGGAAGTCGGTGGTGACCTGTGCCGCCAACTGCGGGCCGATGCCGCCCTGGCCTTCCTGCCCGTGACAGCGGGCGCAGTTCGAGACGTAGACGTCGTAGCCGGGGCCGCTCTTGGCCGCGTTGGCAGCGCCGCCACCGCTGGGCTGGTTGGCGAAGAGGGCGATGACGAACACGAGCGCGGCCACGCCGGCGACGACCTCGACGACGTTCACGAAGCGCTTGAAGCCCACCGTGCTCCCTCAGAAGCTCGGGAAGCCGAACTCGCGCCAGAACCAGATGCTGCTCGTCAACCAGATCAGGACGAGCGTGACGAAGACGGTCCCGCCGACGATCGGGAGCAGCCAGCTCGGCAAACCGTGGGTGCGAACGGCGAGGACCTTGATCGTGAACACGCCGAAGAAGAAGCAGCCGAGCAGCGAATGGACGAGCACTCGGGTGTCCGTCGACTGGAACCCCAACGCCCAGAGGCACTGGTACGCGACCGGCAGCGTGAGCCCGAACGCGACGATCCCGGTGAGCCGGTGGGCGTCGCCCAACCAGGGAGGTGACGTCCGCGGGATGTGGACCTTGCCGTACAGGCGCAACGCCAGGAGCACCTGCACCGCAGCGAGGAACACGGCCGCGGTCGCGAACCACACCTTGAAGTTGATCGTGTCGGAGAAGAAGAGGGTGTAGGGCTTCTCGCCCGTCGGATCGTGCACCCGGCCGTACACGCCGAGGGCGACCGAGACGGCGGCACCGGCGAGGACGATGCCGAACAGCTTCACGGGCACGGAAGCCCGGGCTACGGGCTCCGCCGTGGATGCCGTCATGCCTGCCCCTCCGCGATCGAGTGCCGATATCCTGACGTGCGCGTCAGCCATGAACAAGGGGGAGCGCGTGCGTCTCGAAGACATGATCCTGGTGAGCGTGGACGACCATGCCGTCGAGCCGCCGCACATGTTCGACGGGCGGCTCCCGGCCGAGTTCGTCGACGTCGCGCCCCGGGTCGTCAGGAAGGACGACGGCAGCGACGTCTGGGTGTACGAAGGCCGCGAGATCCCGAACATCGGCCTGAACGCCGTCGCCGGCCGGCCGCCCGAGGAGTACGGCATGGAGCCGACCTCCTTCGACGAGATCCGGGACGGCTGCTACGACATCCACCATCGCGTCCGCGACATGGACGCCAATGGCGTGCTCGGCTCGTTGTGCTTCCCGTCGTTCCCGAACCTGTGCGGACAGCTGTTCTCGCGTTCGAAGGACAAGGACGCCGCCCTCGCGATCCTCCGGGCCTACAACGACTGGCACATCGACGACTGGTGCGGCACGTACCCCGGCCGCTTCATGCCGCTCGCCCTCCCGCCCCTGTGGGACCCGCACGCGATGGCGGACGAGGTGCGCCGGGTCGCGGCGAAGGGGTGTCACGCGATCAGCTTCTCGGAGAACCCCGCCAAGCTGCGGATGCCGAGCTTCCACTCGGATCACTGGGACCCGTTCTGGTCGGCGTGCTGCGACGAGGACGCCATCGTCTGCATGCACATCGGCTCGTCGTCGACGCTGGTCGTCACCGCCGACGACGCTCCAATCGACGTGCTGATCAGCCTCCAGCCCGTCAACATCGTCCAGGCCGCGGCCGACCTGCTGTGGTCGCCCGTGTTGCGCAAGTTCCCCGACCTGCGCGTCGCCCTCTCGGAAGGCGGGATCGGGTGGATCCCGTACTTCCACGAGCGCGTCGATTGGATTTACACCCGGCACCATCCGTGGACGGGCCAGGACTTCGGCGGGAAGCTCCCGAGCGAGGTGTTCCGCGAGCGCGTCGTGAAGTGCTACATCGACGACCTCGCCGGGCTCGAGCAGCGCCATCGCATCGGCGTCGACAACATCTGCTGGGAGACCGACTACCCCCACTCCGACTCGACGTGGCCGACGTCGCCCGAGTTCGCCATGCGCTCGTTCGAGGCGGCCGGCGTCCCGGACGAAGAGATCAACGCGATCACCTTCCAGAACGCGCTGCGCCACTTCCGCTTCGACCCGTTCGCGCTGCGACCGCCC
>DATFXK010000197.1:0-6056 GCA_035316005.1 Acidimicrobiia bacterium
GGGCCCGCCACCGGGACGGCGTCCCCGCCGGTGGTGTCGAGGGCGTCGAGCAGCCAGACGTGCCGGTCGCGCACGAACACGAGGTGTCGGCCGTCGGGCAGCCAGCGGGGCGCGGCGACGCCCTCTCCGGCCGCGACGAGCGGGCGGGCGTCGCCGCCGTCCCGGTTCGCGACCCAGAGCTGGCGGCGGTCGGAGCGGACGTACGCCATGGCGCCGGAGCGGGACCACGCCGGGTCGGCGACCATCTCGTCGCCGCCGGCGACCGTCCGGCACGCCGGCGTGCCCGTGCAGAGCAGCAACGTCCGCGGCGCGCCCGCGGCGCGGGCGGTGCCCTCGACGACGAGGAGGCGATCGCCGTTCCGCGACCACTGCACCCAAGACCGCCGCACGAGGGTGCCGGCGATCGGCGTGATGTCGCCGCCGCGGGGCGAGACGACCCCGAGCGTTGCGCCGTCGGCCGGTGCCGTCCACAGCGCGATCGCCTCGACGTCCGGCGACCAGCCGGCCAGCAGCGGGCCCGATCCCGTCTCGGGGTGCGACACCGGGACAGGCAAGGGCGCCTCGGGGCACAGGGCGGGGCAGTCGTCGCCGTACGGCCCGGGGACCTCGAGCATGAAGAGGTCCGCCCGGGCGCCGGCGCCCGCGCCGGCCGGCACCGCCGACACGGCGATGCGGCGGCCGTACCCGGCCCAGGACATGTCGAGCACGTGACGGTCGGGGAGCAGCGTCGCCCGGATACCCGAGTCGTCGGCGCCGACGAACTCGATGCCGGTCCCGTGCTCGCGCACGACGGCGAGCGCCTGTCCGTCGGGGGCCCACTCCCACCGGACCACCGACCGGGCCACGCGATGGAGCTCGGAGCCGTCGTGCTCGGCCACCCACAGGTCGCCGCGACGCTCGAACGCGACGTAGTAGCTGTTGGGCGAGAACGCCACGCAGCACGCGTCGTCGACGCCGGAGACGCGGACCGGGGGACTGCCACGTCCGTCGAGGATCCGCACCTGCCCGGCCGAGACGAACGCCAGCGGCGGCTCGTCGCGATACGCGGCAGCGTCGGTGCGCGGGGTCGGCTCGGCGGCCGCGGGGGCGGAGACGGCGACCGCCAGGGCCAGCGCCAGGACACAGGCACCCAGCCGTGCGGTCATGCTCCCGCCAGCATGCGCCGATCAGGCGGCCTCGTCCACCTCCCCCTCCGGGTACCGCACGCACGGGTCCTGACACGCTACGGACAGAGGCTGGGCCGGCGTCGAGACCCGCGCCGCCGCTCGGATCGTGATCCAGGAGTTGAGAGCGCCGACGACGGCGAGACCGGCCGAGATGTAGAGGGCCCGGCTCACGCCGTCACTGAACCCGGCGCCAGCCGACGCCGACTCGAGGCCGGCCAGCGCGGGGAGCACGGCCACCGCGAGGAGGCCGGCGACACGCGCTACCGCGTTGTTCACGCCCGAGCCCACGCCGACATGGTTCTCTTCCACCGAGCCCATGACCGCCGCCGTGAGCGGCGCCACGGTCAGCGAGAGGCCGAGACCGAAGACGACGAGTCCGGGGAAGATCCCGGTCAAGTACGACGTCCCCGGCCCGATGCCGGCGAGGAGGACCAGACCGAGCGCCACGACGAGCGGACCGATCGTCATCGGGATGCGAGGGCCGATGCGCTGCGCGAGCCGGCCGGCGCGCGGCGACAGGAACAGCATGAGCACTGTGATCGGCACAGTGGCCGCCCCGGCCTGCAAGGCCGAGTAGCCGAGCACGGTCTGGAGCTCCACGACCACAAGGAACAACGCGACGCCGAGGGCGGCGTACACGACGAACGTCGTGCCGTTCGCCCCGCTGAACTGCCGCGACCTGAAGATCTCGAGCGGAACGAGTGGCGAGCGCACCCGCATCTCGATGAACGGGAACGCGATCAGCGCCGCCGCGCCCACGACCCCGGCGACGATCACGAACGGCGACCAGCCGTGCGCCGGGCCTTGGATGAGAGCGAACACGACGCCGGTGAGGCC
Source organism: Acidimicrobiia bacterium (assembly GCA_035316005.1). Lineage (GTDB taxonomy): Bacteria > Actinomycetota > Acidimicrobiia > IMCC26256 > JACDBD01 > JALZAA01. The sequence goes on from DATFXK010000197.1 coordinate 2,004, forward strand.
GAGCGTGACGGTCGCTGCCCCGGCGAAGTCCGGGCGCGTCCCGGCTTGCGGGTCACGGCTCTCAGGCACGTGGCGCAGGGTCACCCAGAGAGCGAGGGCGGCGAGCGGGACGTTGATGAGGAACACCAGTCGCCACGAGACGGAATCGACGAGCCAGCCGCCGAGGAACGGGCCCAGCGCGGTCGCGACGCCGGTGAGGCCCGACCAGGCCCCGATCGCGGAGCCGTGGTCCTCGGTCCGGAAGCTGGCGGTGATCAGCGCGAGGCTGCCGGGCACCAGGAGCGCTCCCCCGACGCCTTGGAGCGCGCGCGCTGCGATCAACGCGCCGATGCTCGGTGCCACCCCGCACAGCACCGACGCGGCGGTGAACCACACCAGGCCGATCACGAACATGCGCTTGCGGCCGTACTCGTCGCCGAGCGCGCCGCCCAACAGGAGCAGCGCGCTCAGCGTCAACAGGTAGCCATCGAGCGTCCACTGCAAGCCTGACAACCCGCCGCCGAGGTCGTCCCCGATGTGGGGCAGGGCGACGTTGACGACGGTCGAGTCGAGGAACGCGATCCCCGATCCGAGGATGGCGGCGAGGATCACCCAGCGTCCGCGCGCCGTCCCGAACGCGACGTGCTGCGGCGCCGCCGGCGTGCCTGCCGCCTGCGTCACGACGCGGCGTTGCGATCGAGATCGAGCGACAGCGAGTTGATGCAGTACCGCTGGCCGGTCGGCGCGGGACCGTCGTCGAAGACGTGCCCGAGGTGGCCCCCGCAGCGGCGGCACACGACCTCGGTGCGCGTCATCCCGTGGCTGCGATCGGATCGGAGCTCGACCGCATCCGCCACCGCCGGCTCGGTGAAGCTCGGCCAACCGGTGCCCGACTCGAACTTCGTGTCCGAGCTGAACAGCTCGGCGCCGCACGCCGCGCACCGGTACATGCCGTCGTCGTGGCAGTCCCAGTACTCACCCGTGAACGCGGGCTCGGTCCCGGCGTGGCGGAGCACCTGGTACTGCGCGGGCGTCAGTTCCTGCTGCCACTGCTCGTCCGTCTTCGTCACTTCGGGGCTCATGGCCCTCCTTCCCCCGGGGTCGATGCTCCCCCGCCAACACCCGAGCGGCCCGGGAGTGTTCCCCCGGCGCCCACACCCGGCCGCGAGGTTCGCGCACTTCGCCCAGCTGAGACACGGCCGTCGCGGCCTGCTTCCTCTGCATCCCCCATTCAGTTCCTGTCAACCTGGGAGTCAACAGCGCGCCGTACGATGCCGCGCCGCAGGGAGGGCCGGTGGACGAATACGAGGTCCTGGTCATCGGATCGGGCCCAGCAGGGCAGAAGGCGGCAATCGCCGCGGCCAAGCTCGGACGCCGCGCCGCCATCGTGGAGCGCGCCGACATGCTCGGCGGCGTCTGTGTGAACACGGGCACGATCCCGTCCAAGACGATGCGGGAAGCCGTGCTGCACCTCACGGGGCTTCGGCACCGCGAGCACTACGGGCACAGCTACCGCGTCAAGGAGGACATCACCGTCCAGGACCTCGGCTCCGAGACCCGCCAGGTCGTCGCCAAGGAGATGGACGTCGTGCGCGACCAGCTGGCGCGGAATCGCGTCACGCTCCTCACCGGCTCGGCCCGTTTCGTCGACCCGCACACGGTGGCGGTCACGGGCGCCACAGACCGAGAGTGGTTTGCGCGCTTCGACAAGGCGATCATCGCCGCCGGGACACGCCCGGCACGGCCGCCGAGCGTCAAGTTCGACGGGCGGACGGTCGTGGACTCCGACGGGGTGCTCACGCTCGAGCGTGTCCCGGGATCCCTGATCGTCGTCGGCGCCGGCGTGATCGGCATCGAGTACGCCTCCGTGTTCGCCGCCCTGGGCACGAATGTCACGGTGGTCGAGACGCGGCCCACGATGCTCGACTTCTGCGACGAGCAGGTCGTCGAGGCCCTGCGCTACCACCTGCGCGACCTCTCAGTCACGTTCCGGTTCGGTGACACGGTCGCGGCCGTCGACACCCACGCCGAGGGCACGCTGACCACACTGGCCAGCGGCAAGAAGATCGCGGCCGACACGGTCGTCTACTCGGCCGGTCGCCAAGGCGCGACCGAGGCGCTCGATCTGGAGGCAGCAGGGTTGGCGGCCGACGAGCGCGGGCGCATCAAGGTCGACGACTCGTTTCGCACCGAGGTCGAGCACATCTACGCCGTCGGTGACGTCATCGGCTTCCCTGCCCTCGCGGCCACCTCGATGGAACAGGGGCGCCGGGCGGCGTACAACGCCTGCGGGGAGCCCACGCACCGGCTCGACGACCTCTATCCCATCGGTATCTACACGATCCCGGAGATCAGCTTCGTCGGGCGAACCGAACGCGACCTCACCGACGCGCAGGTTCCCTACGAGGTCGGGCTGGCCCGGTACCGCGAGCTGGCGCGGGGGCAGATCGTGGGCGACTCGTACGGGCTGCTCAAGCTCCTCGTGGCCGCGGACGACCGCCGCATCCTCGGCGTGCACGTGTTCGGCACCGCCGCGACCGAGATCGTGCACCTCGGGCAGGCGCTGATGGCGACGGGGGCGACGGTCGACTACCTCGTCGACGCGGTCTTCAACTACCCGACGCTCACCGAGGCGTACAAGGTCGCCGCCCTCGACGCCACGAACAAGCTCAGAACGCTGTCGCGCCTCACCAGCGACGTGTCCGGCGGCGGGTAGCCGCTACTGCTGGTAGCCCTCCACGGTCGACTCGTTGCGCGCCTCCGCCTTGGAGGGGTCGTCGCCGAACTCGCGTCGGGCCCGACGCTGGCGGAGCAGGTCCCAGCACTGGTCGAGATGCACCTGCAGCTCGCGCATGCGCCGCTGCTCGTCGTCGGTCAGCGGCGTCCCGGTGCGGTGGCGCTCGTAGAGCCGGTGCTCCTCGTCGGCGAGCCGCTCGATGTTCACCAGCACGTCGTCGTTTGCCATCGCGACCCCTCTCTCCCGGGCTCAGGCGGGCACGTTCGCCCAGACCTCGATCTCGATCGAAGCGCCGGCCGGGAGGCCGGCGACGCCGATCGTGCTCCGCGCCGGACGGTGATCTCCGAACGCCTCCGCATAGACATCGTTGATCTCCGGCATGTTCCCGACGGCGGTCGTGAAGACGGTGACCTTGGCGACGTCCGTGAGCGCGGCTCCGCAGTCGGCGAGGACCGCGGCGATGTTGGCCAGGGCCTGCCGGGCCTGGTCCCCCACGCCCTCCGGGATCGCCCCGGTCGCGGGATCGAAGCCGATCTGGCCCGCGAGCACGAGCCAGTCGCCGGCGCGTACCGCCGGTGAGTAGTGCCCCGCCACCGGCGGGGCGTTCGGCGTCGGGACGGGCTCGGCCGGCATGGGGGTTGCCTAGTCGACCTCGCACGACCGGTTCCAGCCCCGGATCACGCGCGCCTCGCGCTCGTAGCCGAGGATGCTCAGCGATGCCGTGCCCAGCGACAGCAGCCGTCCGCCTTCGGGCGGAAGGCCCAACCACGTCGCACCGAGGATGCGCAGGAAGTGCCCGTGGGAGAACAACGCCGCGTCCCCACCGGCCGAGGAGGCGCGCTCGATCACGCGCCGGGCGCGTGCGGCTGCGTGCTCCAATGGCTCGCCGCCGGGAGATCCCGCCCACACGGTCCATCCCGGCCTGTCCTGCCGGATCTCCGCCGTGGTGCGCCCTTCGTACTCGCCGTAGTCCCACTCCTTGAGGTCGTCGTCGAGCTCGAGGCGGTCGCCGTATCCGGCCAGCCGGCACGTGTCGATCGAGCGCGTCATCGGCGACGAGAGCACGGCGGAGAAGGGCCGTCCGGCGAGGACACCTCCGACCGAGGTGGCCTGCTCGCGGCCCCTCGCCGTGAGCGCGACGTCGGTGTGGCTCGTGTGCTGGCCCGTTTCAGTCCAGTCGGTGTCGCCGTGGCGGACGAGCCAGAGCTCGCCCGGCCCGTCGCCGTCGCTCACGGCGCGCTCACGGCTTCGGGTCGTGCCAGAACTCGCCCTTCGGGAGCAGTGCGTCGGCCTCGCCCGGGCCCCACGTCTTCGGCTCGTAGGGGTGGGCGACACCG
>DATFXK010000198.1:0-3823 GCA_035316005.1 Acidimicrobiia bacterium
TGGCGTCGGCATTCCCGGACCCGCCGTTCGAGGTGACCCAGGACGGCGTCGACACCGGCTTCGACGCCGAGCTGATGCGCGCCGTGTGCGGGCAGATCGGCCTGCGGTGGCAGCTCACGAAGTACGAGGGCGACGACTTCAACGGGATCTTCGACGGCCTGCGCACACGCTCGTACGACGCGGTCGCGTCGGGCACGACGATCACGCCTGAACGGGAGAAGGTGGCGCTGTTCTCGGAGCCGTACCTCGAGTCCGGGCAGAGCCTCGTCGTGAACACGACGCTGACGCCACACATCACGTCGACGGACGATCTCGTCGACCAGGTCGTCGGCATCCAGACCGGCAACACGTCCGACATCGTCGCCCGGGAGCTGAAGGCAGACGGCAAGCTCGCCGGGATCAGGTACTACCCGTACCACGGGATCCTCGATGCGCTCGACGACCTCGAAGCCGGTCGCATCGGCGGCGTCATGAAGTTCCTGCCCGTGGCGACGTGGCTCGTGAAGGACCGGCCCGATCTCGACGTCGTCCAGGAGATCCACACCGACGAGCTCCTCGGCATCGCCTTCGCGCCCGACAACCGTGGGCTTCGCGACGCGGTCAACACCGCGCTGCGCACGCTGCGCGAGAGCGGCGCGATCGACCGGCTGAAGCGGCGCTGGTTGGAGTAGACCCGACGTGCTCCTCGCGGCCTAGTCCGTCCGCAGGGTCGGTGAGCGGCCCCCGAGGAGCCACACCACGAAGGCGGTGAACACGACGCCGTACGCGACGATCAGCAGGAACTGCGGGACGATCGACGTCCAGTCCGGGTGCAGCCAGTAGAAGACGGGCCCGTCGGCGCCGACCGACCACCGCCGCAGCGCCTGGTAGAACGCGAGCACGTGCGCGACGACGAGTATGGCTCCGAGCGCGGGCATGAACCACCCGCGCAGGAGGACGCGCCGACCCGTCTCGGATTGGAGCGCGAACACGGCCAGCAACGGCACGCCGACGGCGACCGGCAGCGTGTACCGACCCTGCCAGTAGAGGCCGTACTCGTGGTATTGCCACGCCTCGAGCACGATCGGCGTCACCACCGTGACGACGACGGCAGCGAGCATCGCGATCACGTACGGCCGGATCCCGACCGAGATGGCGAGGAGCACGAGCGCCCCGAGCGCCACGGTGAGCAGGAAGTACGTGACCGCCGGCAGGCTCGTGTCGAGCCACCCGAGGTTGCCGAGCATCTCGAGGTAGAAGCCGCCGACCCGCCCGACGGTCGCCCGGATCAGCTCGGCGTTCGACAGCGTGGGCTCGAAGCCGATGGGCACGCTCAGGTCGAGTCCGTTGGCGAGGACGATCCACAGGAGCTGCGCCGCCGCGCACGTCGCCACGATCGCCCCCCAGAGCCGCGCCAGCGGCGCCCGCCAGAGCCGAAGCAGCGCGTCCTTCCCAAGGATCCCGGCGAGGACGATCGCGACGAACGCGAGCCAGAACATGGAGATCTGCCGGGCGAGGACGAGGGCCGACGCCGCGATCCCGAGCTGCACCACGAGCGCCCGATCGGGCGGCTTGCCGGCGCGCAGCTCGGAGACGAGCACGAGCCCGCACGCCCACGTCGCGATGGCGGCGGCCGTTTCGAGCGCGGTCGGGTTCACGGACGAGCCGAACGACAGGACCATCGGGGTCAGCGCCACGGCGAGGCCGACGAGCGCGACGCGCGGGGACGCCATCCGTGACAGCGCGCGGACGGCGAAGGCGACGAACAGCGCCGTGATGAGGACGGTCGTTAGGCGCATCAGGTAGACGGCGCCCGCCGCGCCGGGCCAGATGCGCGACACCCCGCCCACGACCGCGTAATAGGCGGGCGGGTGATGTCCCGCTTCCGTGATCACCTCCTTCGTCCGCGACTCGGACCCGGTGAACGTGTGGCACGACGCGTCCCGGTCCGGATGTCGGGCGAAGCAGTTGAGGCGCCGGCCGGCATCCTCGTAGATGGCAGGGAGGCGGACGAACGTGTAGCCCTTGAGGAGCTTGGACCGCGGCGTCTTCCCGACGAGCTCGCCGCGCGCGATGGACGCGGCCCGGACGACGTGCGCGGGCTCGTCGGCGTTCGCAAACAGGGGCGTCGCCAGGCCCCACAGGCCGACCAGTGCCGCGACGAGCACGAACGTGACAAGGAACTGCCTCCGGGGCGTGGAGCGTAGCGACGAGACCGTCGAGCCGATCGAGGACATGCCCACGGATCAGGCGTCGCCGAGCGAGCGGCTGAGGTCGACCTCCCGCATCGTCGTCAGGGCGAAGACCGCGAGCTCGTCGTGCTGGAGAAAGCGCGTGTTGACGAAGTGGGTCCGCCCCCGCTGCTTCTCCCGCCGGCTCTCGATGATGAAACGCGGACCGGTGATCGGCTCGAAGTAGTCGACGCGCATGTTCGTCGTCGCCAGCCACCGCATCGGGCGCGGAGCCGACCGGGGCTCGCCGGCGCGAACGGTGAACAACGCGACCATGTCGACGTACGTAGGCGTGAACCCGCCGAAGAGCTGCCCGCGCGGGTTCTTGACGTGGTCCGGGAGCGTCGCCTCGACGCGCAGGTAGCCCGGCGCCTCCTCGAGGAGGTCCCATGCCCATGCTTCGAGGAAGTCACCGGCGGGATGGCCCCGACCGACGAGTCGCCCCGGCGGCGGCGTCGCCCACGGGCGGCGCATCGGCTCACCGCCCGACGGTTCGGACTGGCTCATCGGGGCGCCACGCTAACCGTCGACGGGAATTGGCCGAGTCCGCCGCCCTTCCGGCGCGCGGCGGAAGGCACTGTCGACGAAGCAGACGCCCTACACGGCGGGCGTGTCGTCCCGGTCCGCCAGGCGGGGAACGACCGTGATGCGGGCCTCGCGCAGCGCGGCGAGGGCCCGGTCCTCGCGCACGAAGTCGCTCGGATAGAAGAGGTCTTGTCGAAGGGGGTACCACACCGAATAACCGTGATCCTTTCAGCGTTCACACATGGGTGTTGCTGACAGGCTCGCCCTCTGACAAGTCCAGCGGCCGCACGCGCGCCCTCTAGGGTTCGGTGTGCCCGGGTTGATGTCGTGTTATTGCATGGCTGGATGGTGGGCGCCGATTGTGGGCGCATCAAGAAGAGGCGCTTACTCAGGTGGCAACGCCGCACGAGATTGACCAGCCGGGTCGCGGCGTGGCTGTCGCGCGAAATCGACGGCCGCTGCATCACCGATGCCGTGTTCGTACGTCATGGCACAGGCGGTTTCGTGGTCGAGGAGCTGTGGCGTCGCGATGGTGCTCGTGTCCACGCTCGACGAGGCCTGTAGCCAAGACCAACGAGCGACGTTCCGGATGCTCAGCGACGCGCTCACAGACTGGAGTGCCGAGGCGGCGGCGACGGTCTTGAGCGGGCTGGTCGGGGCAGAGTTTCTCGCCGAGCATCCTGACTGGGTCGAGGACTGGCGGGAACAAGTCGCTCGGACCTAGGACCTCCCGGCGGTGCGTGAACTGGGTCGCATCGCCACCGAACATGACGATTACAGGACCACCTCGGCGTCGATCCAAGTGCCGACCCTGGTCATGCACGGCAACGTCACCGACGCCTCCTCGGATTCGTAGCCGGGCTGTAAGGGTCCCTCGTTCGCGTGCCGCAATGCGTAGCGCGGACCGATCGCCGGATCTGGAGCGGTTCGCTTGGGCTCGCGAATCAGCGACGAGCGTGGGGACTTGGCGGTGGGCGAAGGGCGCCCTCCCGCACGCCATGGTGCTTCCCCTCGGAGGCCCGATTTGTCATATACTCAGGTCTTGCGCTGGGTGGCTGAAGGGCAGGCAGGCGAGTGATCGCGAGGCG
>DATFXK010000199.1:0-8057 GCA_035316005.1 Acidimicrobiia bacterium
AGGTCCATCTGCACCCAGGGCACGTCGATCATGGGACCGCCGTGGCCCGAGTCGGTGGCGCGGCACCACTCGACGACTTCGTTCCAGAGCCGGTGCGCCAGCCCGCCCATGGCGGCGAGGCCGACGCGCTCGTGGTTGAGCTGGGTCGTGATGAGCTGCCAGCCGGCGTTAACGTCGCCGACCACGTTGCCCTTGGGAACACGGACATCGTCGTAGTACGTCGCCGTGGTTGTGTTTCCGCCCACCGTGACGATCGGCGTGCACTTGAACCCCGCCGACGCCGTCGGCACGACGATGATCGAGATGCCCTTGTGCTTCGGGGCATCCGGGTCGGTGCGGCATGCGAGCCACACGTAGTCGGCCTGGTTCGCACCGCTGGTGAACACCTTGTTGCCGTTGATCACCCACTCGTCGCCGTCGAGGACCGCGCGCGTCCGCAGGGAGGCGAGGTCTGTGCCGGCCTCGGGCTCCGTGTAGCCGATCGCGAAGTTGATCTCGCCGGCGAGGATGCCCGGGAGGAAGAACGACTTCTGCTCCTCGCTGCCGAACCGCATGATCGTCGGCCCGACCGTGTTCAGCGTCACGAACGGGAACGGCGCACCCGCCCGCTGCACCTCGTCGAAGAAGATGAACTGGTCCGTCGCCGGCCGGCCCTGGCCGCCGTACTCGGTGGGCCAGCCGATCCCGAGCCACCCGTCGCTCCCCATCTGCCGCACGACGTCCCGGAACCGCGGGCTCCCCTCCCCGGGCTCTCCCAGCTCAGCCCGCACCGCGGGCGCCAGCAGCCGGGCGAAGTACTCGCGCAGCTCCTTGCGCAGCGCCTGCTGCTCGGGGGTGTACTCGAGGAACATAGAACGAGTTCTAAATCTACACGTGCCCCGTGGACGTCCGCACCGTCGGCGGCGACCTGCCCGGCCGCACGTGCGCCCACCCTTCCCAGGCGGCCTCCACGACGAGAACCACGACATCGGCGTCCAACGCCGCGCCGACATCGTGGACTTGCTACCCGTCGGACACCGTCATGCAGGACGGCGCGCTCGACTTCCGCGGCCGGTTCCTCCGCGGCAAGCGTGTTCGCTCGCGCGTCCGGGCTCATCTGCACGGAACTACAGACGCCGAGCAGGCCTGCCGGCGTTGCGCAACTCAGAACGAGTCGCGGGAGGGCGCTCCATGGTGCGACCGGGGAAGCGTCGGGAACTGCCTTCCACGATAGCGAACGTATGTTCGCCCGTCAACCCCCAGTGTCGAGGACGTGGCCCCGGCCGAGGGTCTCGAACTCGGCGTGCAGCGCGGCCACGTCGTCGTCGGTCATGCGGCGGTACGGCCCGTCGGCGACGCCGCGCACCCACACCGCGTCAGCCGTCTGCCATCGGGCGGCGCGCAGCGGCTGCTTGTTCACCTTGTTGTTCGCGGTCAGCGGCATGTGCTTGACGACCCGCACGTAGCGCGGTGCCCACTTCGTCCCGAGGTCGGGCTGGGCGGCGAGGAACTCGACGAAGCCGTCGGGCGAGAACTCGACCCCGGGCCCGAGCTCGAGCGCGGCCATGACCTGGTCGCCGGTCCGTGCGTCCGGCACCGGGTACACCGCGACCATCACCACGCCGGGCAGGCGCGACAGGATCCCCTCGATCGGAGCGGCGGCGAAGTTCTCGCTGTCGACGCGCAACCGGTCGGCGCTGCGGCCGGCGAAGTAGAACCAGCCGTCGGCGTCGCGATACGCGAGGTCACCGCTCCAGTACCAGCCGTCGCGCACCCGCTCGGCGGTCGCCTCCTCGTTGTTGTAGTAGCCCTCGAACCGGGCGCCGTGGTCACGGCGCACGAGCTCGCCGATCGCCTCGTCGCCGTTCAGGAGCCGGCCGTGCTCGTCGAACACCGCTGGCGCACACTCCTGCCCGGTTTCCGGGTTCATGACGGCGACGTCGGCACCCTCTCCCGGACGCGGCTTCCCGAGCGCCTGCTCCGGGCAGCCGGGCAATCGCACGATCGCGATCACGCCTTCACTCGACCCGTAGTTCTCGATGAGCCGGCATCCGAAACGCGCTTCGAAGCGCTGGCGGTCGAGCGCCGACGCCTCGGTCCCGAACCCCAGCCTCAGGCTGTTGTCGCCGTCGTCAGGAGTCTCCGGCACCGCCAGCACGTACGACAGCGCCCGCCCCACGTAGTTGAAGTAGGTGGCGCCGTACCGCCGCACGTCGGGGAGGAAGCCCGACGCCGAGAACCTGCGACGCAGCGCGATCGTCGCACCCGCGGTCACGGCCGTCGTGACGTTCGCCATGAGCGCGTTGCCGTGGAACAGCGGCATCGACTCGTAGAGCACGCTGTCGCGGTCGACCTCGAACATCTTGATCGTCGTCAGCCCTGCGCCCGCCAGCCGGCCCGAGCTGCACACGACCGCCTTGGGCGCGCTCGTCGAACCCGACGTGAACAGCAGCAGCAGCCGCGTGCCTGGTGCCGGCAACTGCGCGGGCGGCGACGAGCCGGCGTACGCGGCAAGCCGTGTGTCGTAGGCCGGCGCCCCGACGGTGAGGATCGACTCGCGCCCCACGCCGAGGTCGAGCCCAGCAAGGAGGCCGGCGCCGTCGGCGTCGGTCACCACGAGCTGGCAGTCGGTGTGGCGGACGTCGTGCGCGAGCTCCGCGCCGCTGCGGGTCGGGTTGATGCCCACGACGGCCGCGCCCGCCAGCGCCGCGCCCGCGATCCAGTACAGGTACTCGGGGACGTTCTCGAGCAGCACACCGACGTGGAAGGGGCCGCCCCGGCGCGCCTCGGCCAGCAACGCGGCGCGCGCCGCGGCCGCGGCGACGAGCTCGCGGTACGAGACGACCTCGTCCTCGAAGAGGATGGCGGCGTGGTCGTCGTCGGCCCGCGCCACCAACAGGTCGGCGAAGCTCGGCGGGCCACCCGCCACGGCGTCAGCTCCCGACCAGCTCGCGGAACGGGACGCGTCTGTCGGGACGCGGCTCGGGCGGCAGGCCGAGCACGCGCTCGCCGATCACGTTGCGTTGCACCTCCTCGGTGCCGCCGCCGATGCGCACTCCCCACTGGTTCATGAAGCTCTGCTGCCAGAACCCGCCGTAGGGCGCGTCGCCGTGGAGCAGCATCCCGCGCGCGCCCTCGAGCGCGAGCGCGAGGTCGCCGTTCAGTGCCACGTGTTGCGACATGGCCAGCTTGAGCACGGACGCCTCGGCGGCGGCCGAGCGGCCGTCGCGCCGGGCCGTCTGGGCCCGCCGTCCGAGGTACTTGAGGACCTCGAAGCGGATGAACGCGTCGGCCAGCCGCTGCCGGAGCAGCGGATCACCGTCGCGGCCCTGGTCACGTGCCAGCCGCGCCAGGTCCCGGAACGAAACAGCACCGCCGCCGCCGATCAACGCCCGCTCGGCCCCGAGCGTCGTCTGGGCGACGGCCCAGCCCCCGTTCATCTCGCCGACCACGTTGTCGTGCGGAACGTGCACGTCGGTCAGGAACACCTCGTTGAAGTGGGCCACGCCGTTGATCTGCCGCAACGGCCGCACCTCGATCCCGGGCGACGCCATGTCGAGCACGAAGTAGGTGATGCCCTGGTGCTTCGGCGCGTCGAGATCCGTCCGGGCGAGCAGGATGCCCAGCTCGCTGTGATGCGCGCCCGAGCTCCAGACCTTCTGTCCGTTCACCACCCACTCGTCGCCGTCGCGCACGGCGCGCGTCCGCAATCCGGCGAGGTCGGAGCCGGCGCCGGGCTCGCTGAAGAGCTGGCACCACACCTCCTCGCCGCCCAGCAACGCCGGCAGGTACCGCTGCTTCTGTCCTTCGGTTCCGTGCGTAATCAGCGTCGGGCCGACCATCCCGATGCCGACCGCGAACGCCCCCGTCTCGACGTCGAAGCGGGCCTGCTCCTGGGCGAACGCCCGCGCCTCGGCCGGTGTCCCGCCCTGCCCGCCGTACTCCTTCGGCCAGGCGATGCCCGCCCAGCCGCCGTCGAACAGCGTGCGCTGCCACTCCTTGCAGGCGCGCACGTGGACGGCGTCGGCCTCGGGACTCGGATCGCCGAGGAACCGGAAGCGCGCGAAGTCGTCGTCGCCGGCACGCCGCGGACGCGCGTGCGCCTCGAGAAACGCCCGCGCCCGCGTCCGGAACGCGGCGGTCGGATCCTCCGGGGCGCCGTCCTCAGGCACCCGCAGGCGGCACGATGGACTTCAGCTCGATGTAGTGGGTCAGCCCCTCGATGCCGAACTCGCGGCCGATGCCCGACGCCTTGTAGCCGCCGAACGGCGCCACGAAGTCCATCGTGTACTGGTTCACGCCGTACGTGCCCGCCCGCACGCGCCGGGCGATGTCGAGGCCACGGTCGACGTCGCTCGTCCACACCGAGCCGGCGAGGCCGTACTCGCTGTCGTTGGCGAGACGGACGGCGTCCTCGGGATCGTCGTACGGGATGACGGCGAGCACGGGCCCGAAGATCTCCTCGCGCGCGATGCGCATCGAGTTGTCGACGCTCGAGAACACGGTCGGCCTCACGTACCAGCCCTTGTCGAGACCCGACGGACGGCCGCCGCCGCCCACGGCAACCTTGGCGCCTTCTTCTTGGCCGAGTGCGATGTACTTCTCGACCCGCTCCTGCTGGCGTTCCGCGACGAGCGGCCCGACCTCGGTCGCCTCGTCCTGCGGGTCACCCACCGCGAGCGCGCCCACCATGTCCGAGAGCGCCTCGACGACCTCGTCGTGACGGTCGCGGCTGGCGAGGATGCGCGTCTGCGCGACGCAGGCCTGGCCGTTGTTCATGAGCGAAGCGAACTTCAGGCCCTGGATCGTCGCAGCCAGGTCGGCGTCGTCGAGGATGATCGCGGCCGACTTGCCGCCGAGCTCCAGGCTGACGCGCTTCAGCTGCTCGCCGCAGATCGACGCGATGCGGCGACCGGCCGCGGTCGAGCCGGTGAAGGCGATCTTGTCGACACCGGGGTGCCGCACGAGGTGCTCGCCGACCTCGCGGCCAGCCGGGATCACACTCACGACGCCCTTCGGGATGCCGGCCTCGTTCAGGATGTCCGCCATGAGGAACCCGTCGAGCGGCGTCTCCGGCGACGGCTTGATGACGATCGTGCACCCTGCGATCAGCGCCGGCGCCAGCTTCGACATCGTGACGAACTGCGGCACGTTCCACGGGACGATCGCGCCGACGACACCGACCGGCTCGCGCCGCACGACGACGTCGCTGCCGAGGACACCCTGACGTGTCTCCTCCCACGGGTACTCGGCTCCGACCTGGAGGAACGTGTTGAGCATCATCCACGGCGCCGGCGACTGGGCGAGGTTCGAGAACGAGATCGGCGATCCCATCTCCTCGGTGATGACCGCCGCCATGTCGGGGATGTGCGCGGCGTAGGCCTCGCTGAACTTCTGAACCGCCGCCATGCGCTCCTCGGGGGACAGGCGCGGCCACTCGCCGTTGTCGAAGGCGTCGCGCGCGACAGCGACCGCGTGGTCGATGTCGGCCGCAGTGCCCTCGGGGACGCGCCCGACGAGCTCCTCCGAGTGCGGAGAGATCACGTCGATGGTGCCCGTCCCAGCAGGGTCGACCCACTCGCCGCCGATGAACAGCTGCTTGTGCTCGCGCATGTGCTCTCCCCTCGATCTCCGGTCACGGCCAGGCTAGAACCGGTTCTAAGTCCGCGGCCAGCCCGGACCGCTCTCTACTTCTCTACGCCTTCTCCACGTTACGGAGCAGGAGCCGGGCGGCCGACTCGAGCTCCTCGCCCACCGCCCCGACGTTCGTCCACCCGTTCACCCAGCCCAGCAGCGCGGAGAACCACACGTGCGACAGGGCGCGGACGATGCCCGGCCGCAGCCTCGGGGCGACGTCGCGCATCGGTCCCGCGAGCACCGCTGCCATCACGGCGGTGACCTCGCGCTGGCAACCCGACACGGCGGGGTCGGGCGACGAGATGGCGGTAACCATGGCCGCCGTGAGCTGCGGTTGCCGCTCCTGGGCCCGGGTGGCGCGCCGGAGCACGTCGACGACACGGTCGGCGGGCGTGTCGCCTCGCGGCGGCTGGCGCTCGAGCTTGTGCTGCTCGGCGCGAGCGAACTCGACCTGGCACGCGGCGAGCAGATGGTCCTTCGACGCGAAGTACCGGTAGATGGTCCCCAGCGCGACCCCGCCCTCGCGGGCGACGTCGCGCATCTGCACCGCGTCGTACCCGCCGTCGGCGGCCAGCTTCATCGCGGCGTCGATGACCCGCTGGCGCCGTGCCGCCTGGTTGGGCGTGAGAGCATCGACATCGAGCTCGACAGCCATCAAGTAAGCGTAGGCACGCCGGCGAGCAGCCCGGCGATCTCCGTGAGCCGGTCGTCGAGCTCGGCCGCCGTGCGCCGGTACACGTCGATCGGCTGACCGGCGGGATCGGCGATCTCGTCCATCGCCCGGCCCAGCGGCTGGCGTTGCGGACGGGCGTCGGCGGCACGCTCGACCCACGTCGACACCGGCTCCGCCTCTCGACGCGGACCGACGTCGGCGCCGATGCGCGCCAGCTCGCCGACGAGGAACGTGCGCCGGCGTGCGGCGGGGCTGCGGGCGTTCGCGATCGAGACGTGGTCGCGCGTCATGCCCAGCACGAGGTCCGCGTCCTCCACCAGCTCGCGCGTCAACTGCCGGTTCTCGTGGGCCGAGATCTCGAGGCCGTGCTCCCGCATCACTGCAACCGCGTCGTCCGTCGCGCCCCGGCTCCAAGGACGCGTTCCGGCCGACGTGACGCGGGCGTCGACACCCTGCTCGGCGAGACGCTGCCGCAGGATCGCCGCCGCCATCGGAGAGCGGCACGCGTTGCCCGTGCACACCAGGAGGACGTTGATGGCGGGACATTGTACGGACGGACGTGGTTACCATTCGCGCCCATGGCCGTCGACGCGACCCGTCGCACGCCGACCGGGAAGCTCTCCGAGCCCGACCTCGGCACCGAGCTGATCCCGAAGGAGCGTTACCTCACCGCCGAGTTCATGGCGCTCGAGTGGGAACGGATGTGGACCCGCGTGTGGAACCTCGCCGGCCCGGTGTCCGACATCCCCGACGTGGGCGACTACTTCGTGTTCGACCTCGGTCCGGAATCGATCATCGTCGTCCGGTCCGAGCCGGACCGCGTGCGCGCCTTCTACAACACGTGCCAGCACCGGGGGCGGCGCCTGCGCGAGGCCGGGCCAGGGCACGCATCCGAGCTGCAGTGCCCGTACCACCTCTGGACCTACGGGCTCGACGGAGGTGTCACCTGGGTGCCCGACGCCGACGACTTCCCGCAGGGCGACCCGACGGGCAAGGTCTGTCTCGCCGACCTGCCGTGCGAGACGTGGAACGGGTGGGTGTTCGTGAACATGGATCCGAACGCCGCGCCGCTACGCGACTTCCTCGGGCCCATCCCCGAGCACCTCGACCCGTACGGCTTCGCCGCCGACTACCACCTCGTCGAGGACATCCGGATGCTCTGGGAGTGCAACTGGAAGGTCGGCGTCGACGCCTTCAACGAGGTGTACCACGTGCAGGGCATCCACCCGGAGCTGCTGTCCTTCACCGACGACGTCGACTGCCCCGTCGACATCCTCGGCCGGCACAGCCGGTTCCTGTTCCGCGTCGGCTACCCGAGCCCCCGCTGGACCGACGAGCTCGCGCAACGCGAGGGATACCGGGACCGTCACCAGGTGACCGCGATGATGCGCGTGATCATGGAGGGCGCCAGCCTCGACGCCGACGGGTTCGACGGCCGGCTCGACGACGTCCGCCCCGCGCTGTTCGAGGCCAAGCGCGAGCACGGGCGGCGTAACGGGCTCGCCTACGACGCGCTCACCGACGAGCAGCTCACCGACGACTTCCACTACTTCATCTTCCCGAACGTCACGCTGAACATCTCCGCCGATCACTTCTGGTTCTTCCGCCACGTGCCGCACCCGACCGACCCGGAGCGCATGTACTGGGAGTACCAGACCTACGTGCGGCTCCCGGCCGGCGTCGAACCACCGCCGCGCCCCGACCGGATCGACTGCGTCTTCGGCGACGGGACGGAACGCAAGCTCCATCTCGCGCTCCAGCAGGACGC
>DATFXK010000200.1:0-10260 GCA_035316005.1 Acidimicrobiia bacterium
GTGTTCTGGGACTGCCGCTGCAGGTCCTTGATCGCGTTGAAGTCGATGAACGGAACCGGCAGGTGGGCGCCCACCCGGTAGAGCCCGACGATCACGAGCGTGAAGAGGATCTTGTTGCGCAGGTCGGGCACCCGGAACATGTTCCGCAGGCGGGAGAGCATGGGGGAGCGCGACCTCCTCTCGCGGCGGGATCGCCGAGCTTAGCGGTTGGTCAGGGCGTTCCCCCTCGCGGGGGGACGCCGCCGGAACGGCAACGGGAGACGCTCGACGCGGCCGCCGGCGCCCTCGATCGCGCGTGTGGCCGCGGCCGAGAACGCATGGGCGCGCACGGTGAGCGCCTTCGTGAGCTCGCCGCGGCCCAGGACCTTCACCAGACCCTGCTTGGCCACGAGGCCGCGTGACCGCAGCGTGCCCGGGTCGACCTCGGTGCCGGCGTCGAACGCGTCGAGCACGTCGAGGTTCACGACCGCGTACTCGACCCGGAACGGGTTCTTGAACCCCTTCGCCTTCGGAGTGCGCCGGGTCATCGGGGTCTGACCGCCTTCGAACCCGGGCTTCACGGTGTCGCGGGCGCGCTGGCCCTTCATGCCCCGGCCCGCGGTCTTGCCGCCCCGCCCGCCGATGCCCCGGGCGGGCCGGCGCGCCCGGGTCCGGGCGCCGGGAGCGGCACGGAGATCGTGCGGCTTGATCGTCATGCCTCTTCCACCTTCACGAGATGCGGAACCGTGTTCACCATGCCCCGGATCTCGGGCCGGTCCGGATGCTCGACGGTGTCGTTGATGCGACGAAGCCCGAGCGCGCGCAGCGTGCCCCGCTGACGGGGCTTGGTGCCGATCGCCGACCGCACCTGGGTGATCCGCAGCGTCTCGGCCATCACGCGACCTCGGTCACCTCGGGCTTGGGCGCCGAACGCTCGCGGTAGGCGCGCAGCATCCCCGCCGAGGAGACCTCCTCGGGCGACTTGCCCCGCAGCTTGGCGACCTCGTCGGGACGGCGCAGCCCTTGCAGGCCCGCGATCGTCGCCCGCGACACGTTGATCGCGTTGGCGGAGCCGAGCGACTTCGCCAGCACGTCGCCGACGCCGGCCGCCTCCAGGATCGCCCGGGCCGCGCCGCCGGCGATCACACCGGTCCCGGGCGCGGCGGGCTTCAGGAGGA
The DNA here is from genome assembly GCA_035316005.1 of Acidimicrobiia bacterium. Taxonomy (GTDB): domain Bacteria; phylum Actinomycetota; class Acidimicrobiia; order IMCC26256; family JACDBD01; genus JALZAA01. The sequence goes on from DATFXK010000200.1 coordinate 1,158, forward strand.
CACGGGCCGCGTCGTGCACGCCGATGATCTGGTGCGTGATGGTGGTGCCGGCGAGCGCGACCGGGAAGAGGCTCTTGCGCGCCTCCTCCATGCCCTTCTGGATCGCGGCCGGGACCTCCTTGGCCTTCCCATAGCCGAGGCCCACGTTGCCGTTGCCGTCGCCGACGACGACCAGCGCGGTGAACGAGAACCGCCGGCCGCCTTTCACGACCTTGGCGACCCGGTTGATCGCGATCACCCGCTCCTCGAGTTGCCCTTCCGCCATCAGAGCTCCAGTCCTGCTTCGCGCGCACCGTCGGCCAGACCGGCGACCCGGCCGTGAAACTTGAACCCGCCCCGGTCGAACACGACGCTCGAGATGCCGGCCGCCTTGGCGCGCTCCCCCACGAGCTTGCCGACCGACTTGGCGGCGTCGACCGTCGAGCCTCTGCCCGAGCGCACGCCGGGCTCGGTCGTGGATGCCGCCGCAAGCGTCCGCCCGTGGGCGTCGTCGATCACCTGGGCGTAGATGTGGCGCGCCGAGCGGAACACGGCCAGACGCGGCCGCTCCGGCGTGCCCCGGATCTTCTTGCGGACCCGGCGGTGGCGCCGGATCCTCGCTTCGCGCTTGCTGTTCGTCATCGCGTTGGTCTCGTCCCGCTTCGCCGCTACTTCGCCGACTTCCCGGCCTTGCGCTGCACCCGCTCGTCGGCGTACCGGATGCCCTTGCCCTTGTACGGCTCGGGCGGCCGGACCTTGCGCACGTCCGCCGCCACCTGGCCGACCCGCTGTTTGTCGGCGCCCCGCACCACGATACGGGTGGGCTGGGGAACCTCGAACGTCACGCCCTCGGGCGCCTCGAAGCGCACGGGGTGCGAGAAACCGACCTGGAGCTCGAGCCGCGACGGGCCCTGCGCCTGGGCGCGGTACCCCACGCCCACGATCTCGAGCTCGCGGCTGAACCCCTGGGACACCCCCACGACCATGTTGTTCACCAACGAGCGGGTCAGGCCGTGCAGCGCCCGGTTCTCCCGCTCGTCGTCGGGCCGCGTGACGACCAGCGTGTCGCCCTCCTGCCGGATCGTGATCGTCTCGGGCGCGCGGTGCTCGAGGGTGCCGTTCGGCCCCTTCACGACCACCTGGCGACCGGAGAGCGTGACCTCGACCCCGGACGGGATGGTGATGGGCTCCTTGCCGACGCGTGACATGGCCGCTCCGTTACCAGACCTGACAGAGGACCTCGCCGCCCACGTGGCGCTCGCGCGCCTCGCGGTCGGTCATGAGCCCCTGGTTGGTGGACAGGATGGCGATGCCCATGCCGCCGAGCACGCGCGGGAGCCGGTCTGCGCGCGTGTAGACCCGCAGGCCGGGCTTGGACACCCGACGGATCCCCGAGATCGTGCGCTTGCGGTCGGGCGTGTACTTCATCGTGATCCGCAGCTTTGGCGCGGGAGAGGTCGAGTCGTCCTCGACGATCGAGCCGGTGATGTAGCCCTCCTTCTCGAGGATCTTCGCCAGCTCCACCTTGAGCTTCGACGACGGCATGACGACGTCGTCGTGGAACGCGACGTTGGCGTTGCGGATCCGCGTGAGCATGTCGGCGACGGGATCGGTCATCGTCATGCGATCACCACGACGCCTTCGTGAGGCCGGGGACCTCACCGTTGTGAGCCATGTCGCGCAGGCAGATTCGGCACAACCCGAAGCGGCGGTACACCGCTCGCGCCCGGCCGCAGCGCCGGCAGCGCGTGTACGCGCGCACCTTGAACTTGGGCTTCCGCTGCTGCTTCTGGATCAACGCCTTCTTCGCCAATGGACTACCCCTCGCTCTGGCGTTCGCTCTCCCGACGGAACGGGAAGCCGAGCGCCGAGAGCAGCGCGCGGCCTTCGTCGTCGGTGGTCGCGGTGGTCACGATCGTGATGTCCATGCCCCGCACCGTGTCGATGCTGTCGTAGTCGATCTCGGGGAAAATCAGTTGCTCGGTGACGCCGAACGTGTAGTTGCCGCGCCCGTCGAACGAGCTCGGGTCCATCCCGCGGAAGTCACGGATGCGCGGGATGGCCAGGCTCACGAGCCGGTCGTAGAACTCCCACATGCGCGCGCCGCGGAGCGTCACCTTGGCGCCGATGGGGTTCCCGGCCCGCAGCTTGAACCCGGCGATCGACTTCTTCGCCCGGGTGACGAGCGGCTTCTGCCCCGTGATCACGGTCAGGTCGGCGACGGCGCCGTCGAGCAGCGACTGCTGTTGGGTGGCGAGGCCGACGCCGCAGTTGAGCACGATCTTCGCGAGCCGCGGCACCTGCATGACGTTCCTCAGCCCGAGCTCGCGCTGCAGCTGCGGGCGCACCTCGGACTCGTAGCGCTGCTTCAAGCGCGGGTGCTCGGTGGTCGCCGGCGCCATCAGAGATCGGCTCCGCACTTCTTGCAGACGCGGACCTTCTTGTCGTCGTCGTCGAAGCGGTATCCGATGCGCGTCGGGCCGCACTTGTCGCAGAGGATGGCGACGTTGGCCGCGTTGATCGGCATGTCCTTGTCGATGATGCCGGCCTGCATGGTCGCCCGGGTCTGGCGTTGGTGCTTCTTGGCGACGTTGATGCCGTCGACGATGACCCGGTTCGAGTCGGGCAGGACGCGGGTGATGTTGCCCTCCTTCCCGACGTCCTTGCCGGTCAGGACGCGCACCCGGTCGCCCTTGCGCAGCTTGAGGTTGACCTTCGTCTCCTTCATCTTCATCACAGAACCTCCGGGGCGAGCGACACGATGCGCATGAACCGCCGGTCGCGGAGCTCCCGACCGACGGGACCGAAGATGCGCGTGCCGCGGGGCTGGAGCTGATCGTTGATGAGGACGGCCGCGTTCTCGTCGAAGCGGATGTAGCTGCCGTCGGCACGCCGCCGCTCCTTGCGGGTGCGCACGACGACGCACTTCACGACCTCGCCCTTCTTCACGGGCGCGCCGGGGACGGCGTCCTTCACGGTCGCCACGAAGATGTCGCCGATGCCCGCGTAGCGCCGGCGGGTACCGCCGAGGACCTTGATGCAGAGGACCTCGCGGGCGCCCGAGTTGTCGGCGACCTTGAGCCGGCTCTCCTGCTGGATCACTTCGCCCTCTCGAGTACTTCGACGACCCGCCAGCGCTTCTGACGCGACAGGGGCCGGGTCTCCCGCAGCCGGACGCGGTCGCCCTCACGCGCGTCGTTGGCCTCGTCGTGCGCGTAGAGACGCCGGGTGCGCTGCAGCGTCTTGCCATAGCGACGGTGGCGGACACGGTCGACGACCGCGACGACGACCGTCTTGTCCATCTTCGTGGACACGACGATGCCTTCCCGCACCTTGCGCCGGTTCTGCCGCTCGTCGGTCGCCTCAGGCATCTTCCGTCTCCTGCTCGGTCGCCAACGACTCGGCGGCCGCGATCTCGCGCTCGCGCAGCAGCGTTTCGAGCCGGGCGATGTCCTTCCGCACCTGGCCCAGCCGCGCGCTGTTGTCGAGCTGCCCGGTTGCGTTCTGGAAGCGCAGGTTGAACAGCTCCTCCTTCGCCTCGGACAGCCGGTGCTCGAGCTCCACCTCGTTGAGCTCGCGCAGCTCGCTTGCCCTCGTCATGCCTCCTCCTGACGCAGGACGAAGCGGGTCTTGATCGGCAGCTTGTGCATGGCGAGCCGCATGGCGTCCCGGGCGACGTCCTCGGGGACGCCCGACAGCTCGAACATCACCCGCCCCGGCTTCACCACCGCGACCCAGTGCTCGGGGTTGCCCTTGCCCGAGCCCATGCGGGTCTCGGCCGGCTTCTGGGTGACGGGCTTGTCGGGGAAGATGTTGATCCACACCTTCCCGCCCCGCTTGATGTAGCGGGTCATCGCGATCCGGGCCGCTTCGATCTGACGGTTCGTGATCCAACCCGGCTCCAGGGCCTGGATGCCGTAGTCGCCGAAATGCACGCGCGTGCCACCCTTGGCCGTCCCCGAGAGGCGGCCACGCTGCGCCTTGCGGTGGCGGACCTTCTTCGGCATCAACATCGGCGGCCTCTACTCCTCGTCGCCGTGGAACTTCGGCGCCTCGTGGTGCTCGCGACGGGTGCGGCGCTCGATCTCCTCTTCCTCCGCCAGCAGCGCCTCGAGCGCGGGGTCGGCTTCCTTGACCAGCGGCGCCGCCTCCTCGGACGGCGCCTCCTCGTCCGGTGCCTCGACCACGGGCTCGGCCTCCGCCGGCGGCCGGCGCCGGCCACCGCCGGCGCTGATGACGCGGCGACCGCTCGGCGCCTGCCCCGCCGTCTCGCCGACGGCCATCGCCGCTTCCTTGGCGATCTTGTCCTCGGCCGCCGACTTGTACGGGAGGATGTCGCCCTTGTAGATCCAGACCTTCACGCCGATGCGGCCGAACGTGGTGCGCGCCTCGGCCTGGCCGTAATCGATGTCGGCCCGCAGCGTGTGCAGCGGCACTCGCCCTTCGCGGTACCACTCCTTGCGGCTCATCTCGGCGCCGCCGAGCCGGCCGCCGCACTGCACGCGGATGCCCTGGGCGCCCGCCTTCATCGCCGTCTGGACGGCGCGCTTCATCGCCCGCCGGAACGACACCCGCCCCGCCAGCTGGTCGGCGACTCCCTGGGCGATGAGCGTGGCGTCGAGCTCGGGCTGCTTGATCTCCTGGATGTTGAAGTGGATCTTGGGGTTGCCCGTGATCTGCAGCAGACCGGCGCGCAGGCGGTCGGCCTCGGCGCCGCGGCGCCCGATCACGATCCCCGGCCGCGCGGTGTACACGTCGACCCGCAGGCGGTCGCGCGTGCGCTCGATCTCGACCCGGCTCACGGCCGCGTGCGGGAGCTGGCGTCGCAGATAGTCGCGGATCTTCCAGTCCTCGACCAGCGACTCCTTGTAGTCGTTCTTGTCGGCGAACCAGCGAGACTTCCAGTCGGTGGTGATGCCGAGGCGGAACCCGTAGGGGTTGACCTTCTGGCCCATTACTCGTCCCTCTTCTTCTTCGTGGTCTTCCTCGTCGCCTTCTGCGGCTTCTTGGCGGTCGTCTTCTTGGCCGTCCCGCCCTTCTTCGCCGTCGATTTCTTCGCCGGCTTCTTGGTGGCGGGCGCCTTCTTCTTCGCCGGCGCCTGCTTCGCCGGCTCGGCCCCGAGCGGCTGGGCCTCGGCGTCGATGTCGGCCACGTCGGGAACGTCGGCCAGCGCGACGTCCTCCCCGGTGTCCTCGGCCGCCACCAGCTCGTCGCCGAGCCCCTCATCGAGCTCGTCCTCGTGCTCGTGGTCGTGCTCCTCGGCCTCCTCGGCCTCTTCCTCGCGCGCCCGGCGGCGGCGCCGGGTCGGACGGCGCAGCCGGCGCGTCGGCCCGGTCGCGGCTTCGCGCCGGCGGCGACGCTCGAGCTCGTCGTCGGGGAACCGCGACAGCACGATGGTCACGTGGCACGTGCGCTTGCGGATGCGGGTGCCCCGCCCGCGGGCGCGGGGCCGCCACCGCTTGAGCGTTGGGCCCTCGTCGGCGTAGGCGCGGGCGACGAACAGCTCGTCCTCGGGCAGGCTCTGGTTGCTCTCGGCGTTGGCGACGGCCGAGTCGAGCAGCTTGAGCACGTCGTCGGCCGGGCCGCGCGTCGAGAAGCGCAAGCGCTCGCGGGCGTCGTCGATCTCGAGGCCCCGGATCAGGCCGAGGACCTCGCGGACCTTCGTCGGCGAGGTGCGGAGGTGGCGCAGGGACGCGCGGGTCTCAGGCACCGGGGCCCGGCCTCCTCGCCGACCGCTCGGCACCGGCGTGGACGCGGAACGTGCGCGTCGGCGCGAACTCGCCGAGCTTGTGGCCGACCATCGCCTCGCTGATGTAGACGGGCACGTGCTTGCGGCCGTCGTGCACGGCGATCGTGTGACCGACCATCTCGGGCGTGACCGTCGAGCGGCGCGACCAGGTCTTGATCACCTTGCGGTCGCCGGTCGCGTTCATCTTCTCCACCTTGATGCGCAGGTGGTCGTCGACGAACGGTCCCTTCTTCAGGCTGCGCGGCATCGCCTACCTCCCCCGTGAGCCGCGGCGGCGGCGCCGGCGACGGATGATGAGCTTGTCGGACGGCTTGTCCTTGCGGCGGGTGCGGCCCTCGGGCTTGCCCCACGGCGTCACGGGGTGCCGGCCGCCGGAGCTCTTGCCCTCGCCGCCGCCGAGCGGGTGGTCGACCGGGTTCATGGCCACACCCCGGGTGTGCGGCCGGCGTCCCTTCCACCGGTTGCGACCCGCCTTGCCCATGTCGACCAGCCCCGCCTCGACGTTGCCGACCTGCCCGACGGTGGCGCGGCAGTCGATCGCCACCCGGCGCATCTCCGTCGACGGGAGCCGGAGCGTGGCGAAGTTGCCCTCCTTCGCCACGAGCTGCACGGCGGCGCCGGCGCCGCGGGCGAGCTTGCCCCCCGCGCCCGGCTTGAGCTCGATGTTGTGCACGGTCGTACCGACGGGGATGTAGCGCAACGGGAGCGCGTTGCCGGGGCGGATCTCGGAGCCTTGCCCGCTGCTGAGGACGTCGCCGGCGGCGACGCCGGCGGGAGCGAGGATGTAGCGCTTCTCGCCGTCGCGGTAGTGCAACAGCGCGATCCGGGCGTTGCGGTTCGGGTCGTACTCGATCGCGGCGACCTTCGCCGGGACGCCGTCCTTCCCGCGCTTGAAGTCGATGTCGCGGTACTTCTGCTTGTGACCACCGCCCCGATGGCGCGACGTCGTGCGCCCGTACACATTGCGGCCCGACGACCGCTTCTTCGACTTCGTGAGCGACTTCTCCGGCTTGTCCCTGGTGATCTCGGCAAAGTCGGAGACGGTCTGGAACCGGCGGCCGGGGCTGGTGGGCTTGCGCTTGCGGATCGGCATCGTCAGCTCCCGAAGATCTCGATCGAGTCGCCCTCGGCGAGCGAGACGATGGCCCGCCGCTGATCGGAACGCTTGCCCCAGTCGCCCGTGCGGCGGTTCCGCTTCCGCTTGCCGCTGCGGTTGATCGTGTTGACCTTGGTGACCTTCACGCTGAAGATCGCCTCGACGGCCTGCTTGATCTCGATCTTGTTGGCGTCGGGCGCGACGAGGAACGTGTACACGTTGTTGTCGAAGGCGGCGTACGACTTCTCCGACACGACGGGACGGATAATGATGTCGCGGGGGTTGCGCGCGCTCATTGCTTCCCCCTTCGAGCGAGGAACGCGTCGAGCGTGGCCTGGCTGAACACGAGCCAGTCGCTCACGAGCACGTCGTAGGCGTTGAGCTCCTCGGGGAGCACGATCCGAACCCGCGGGCCAAGGTTGCGGAACGACTTCCACGTCGCGACCTCGCCGCGGCCGAGCACGAGCAGGACGCGCGGATCGCGCTCGCCGGCCTTGCGGAGGCCGAGCCCGTCGAGGATCTCGATCGCCCGCTTGGTGCTGGGCTCGTCGATGCCCCACTCCTCGACGACCATGACGCGCTGGCCGGCGGCGCGGTCCGAGAGCGCCGAGTGGAGGGCGAGCTTGACCATCTTCTTCGGCGTGCGCTGGGAATGGTCGCGGGGGACGGGGCCGTGGGCGACTCCGCCGCCGCGCCACTGCGGCGAGCGGATCGAGCCGTGACGGGCGCGGCCGGTACCCTTCTGGCGCCACGGCTTCGCCCCGCCGCCCCTGACGGCGGCGCGCCCCTTCGTGCTGTGGGTGCCGGACCGGGCGGCAGCGAGCTGCGCGGTCACGACCTGGTGCAGGACGGACCGGTTCGGGGTGATGCCGAACATCTCGTCCGGAAGGTCGACGCTGCCGCCCTTGGTGCCGCCCACGGTCGTGACGTCGAGCTTCATTGGTGCGCCCGCGCTCGTCCGGCGTCGGACTTCACCGCGTCGCGCACGAACACGACACTCCCGGTGGGGCCGGGAACGGATCCCTTGAGGAGGAGGAGACCGCGCTCGGGATCGCCTTCGACGACCTCGAGGTTGAGTGTGGTGACCCGGGCGTTGCCGTGCTGGCCCGGCATGCCCATGCCCTTGAAGACACGCGCCGGCGTGGCGCAGGCGCCGATGGCGCCCGGGGCGCGGTGCTTCTTGTGGTTGCCGTGGCTGGCGCCCTGGCCGTGGAAGTTGTGGCGCTTCATCACGCCGGTGAACCCCTTGCCCTTGCTGATCCCAGTGACGTCCACCCGCTCGCCCGCCTCGAACACGTCGGCCGCCAGCACCTGGCCGACCTCGAACCCGGCGAGGTCGTCGACCCGGAGCTCGGCGAGGTGCCGAGCCGGAGGCACGTCGGCGGCGGTCAGGTGCCCGAGCTCGGGCTTGTTGAGCCGTTCCGGCTTGGTGTCGCCGAAGGCGAGCTGGACGGCGGCGTACCCGTCACGCTCGGGGGTCTTCAGCTGCACGACGCGACAGGGCCCGGCCTGGAGCACCGTCACCGGCACGACCCGGTTCTCGGAGTCCCAGACCTGTGTCATGCCGAGCTTGCGCCCGAGAATGCCCTTGCTGGCCATGACGGGGGTCCTTCGGTGGTGTCAGCTCTGTACTCCGCTTCACGCGAACGGCTCCCCCGGCCGGGGCCGGCGGAGCGACTCGGTTGTGCTGCGTGGTCCTGCGCCCGGGGGCGCAGCCTGCGCAGACGTCGGTTGGCGAAGATTTCCGGTCGGGCATCGCCGCCGGGTCCACCCCGCCCACACGGCGAAAGCCCAGGAATATTAGCGGCTACCTGCGATTCCGTCGAAGTCGGTCGGTTCGCGGCACGAGTTGGGTCACAAACCGGGTGCATAGCGCCGGTTTCAGACCCACCGCAGCGCGTGTGCGGCGTCAGACCTGTTGGATCTTGATCTCGATGTCGACGCCGGCGGGGAGGTCGAGGCGCTGGAGGGACTCGACGGTCTTCGAGGTGGGCTCGACGATGTCGAGGAGGCGCTTGTGGATGCGCATCTCGAAGTGCTCGCGGGAGTCCTTGTCGACGTGCGGCGACCGGATCAGGCAGAAGCGCCGGATCTCGGTCGGGAGCGGCACGGGCCCGTGGACCTTGGCCTGCGTGCGGACGACCGTCTCGACGATCTTCTTCGTCGACTGGTCGATGATCTCGTGGTCGTAGGCCTTGAGCCGGATCCGGATCTTCTGTCCTCGTGCGTCCGCCACTCCGTGTCCCGTCCGTCCGGCTCGTCGACTACTTGATGATGTT
>DATFXK010000201.1:0-5828 GCA_035316005.1 Acidimicrobiia bacterium
CATCTGGTCCATGAACTGCTTCAAGTCGAAGTAGTCGCGCCAGGCGGCGATCTTGCCGTCCTCGACCTCGAAGGTGCCCATGACGGGCAGCTCGACCTTGCCGGTCGGCATCACGAAGACGTCGACGCGCTCGGTGAGCACGACGGGCCCGTCGGCCACGATGTTCCGTACGCGGAAGTCGATCTGCTCGGCGCTGCCGGCGAAACCGGCGATGAACGTCTTGATCGTGTCGCGACCCGTGATCGGCTCCATCGGGATGTTGTGGTATACGGCGTCGTCGGTGAAGTATTCGGCGATCTCGTCGGGGCTCACCTTCGACCACGCGGCGCAGAACCGGCGGACGATCTCGATCGGGTTGTCGTTGTCCTTGGCCACGGCTCTCCTCCCGGTCAGGCTCGCTCGATCATGACTGCCGATACGGGCGGGAGGCCGTCGGCGAGCACGTGCCAGGCGCGGCCGGCGTCCTCCGAGCCGTAGACGACGCCGTCCGCGCCTCCAAACGCGACCCGCATGCCGTCCGTGTCGATGCACCCGGTGTCGATGTTGTGCGGCTGCCACTCGGGCAAGCCGGTCGTGCAGCGCTCGAGCGGCCCGTCGCCGTCGATCGCGCGCCGGTACAGCGCGGCCTGGTCCGCGAACGGACCGGACGATGCGCTCACGAACATCACGTCGCCGGCGAGTGCCACCGCCCGGCAGTACGACGCGTGCAGCCCGTCGGTGAGCACGTTCCACGTCTCGCCGGCGTCGTCGCTCCGGCACAGCCCGACGGCCGCCGCCGCGACGACGAGCTCCGGGCGTTGCGGATGAGCGCGCACTTGGTGGACGTCGGCGTCGACGTCGATGGTGGGCTGCCAGCTCGCGCCATCGTCGGCCGACCGTGGGATCCCACCCACGTGCACGTTCGCGAGCAGCACACCCCCGGCGGTCGCGGTCAGGGAGCGGACGTACGGCTGGCGGCTGCCGACCGCGTGCCACTCGTCGCGCCCCGGGACGGTCTCGAATCCCGGGATGGGCTCGAACCGGCCCTTCTTGAAGACGCGCGTGAGTGACGGGCCCCAACCGACGATCGCGTCGTCGAACCGGGCGAGCAACGCGCCGTGGACCCCGAGCGACCGCTCGGGCGACCGGACTGTCATCGCCTGCCGCCAGCCGTCGTCGGTCTCGTGCACGACGGTTTCGCCGTCGAAGATGGCCCAGCCGTGACCGAGGGCGGTCACCGAATGGCCCGCGACCTGACGCTCCGTCGAGCCGTTGAGCGTGAAGAGGCCGTCGGCGGTGCCGACGCGCACAGTCATGCGCGGACCTTGAAGCCCGCGAGCACCTTCGTCCAGCGGGCGGGGTCGATGCGGTACGGCGCGTTGAAGCTGATTCGGTCGACGAGGTCCCCGTAGCGGGCCAGCACCTGCGGCGCGATCTCCTCCGGCGTGCCGCGCACCGTGAACGTGTCGACGAGCTCGTCGCCGATCAGTCCGCCCATCTCCTCCCACTGGCCGTCCTTGGAGAGCCGGTTGAGCTCGGGCTGGAGGTCACCCCAACCGTGCACGTCGAGCACCCGTCGGTACGCCGGCGTGGATCCGTAGAACGCGAGCTGGCGGCGCACGCCGCCCTCGGCGGCGGCGATCTCCTCGTCGGAGTCGCCGGTCACGATCATCAGTGGGAACGCGATCTCGAACCCGTCCCGCGTACGGTCACCGCGGGCGAAGCCGCGCTCGAGGGCGGGAAGCGTGACCTCACGCAGGAAGCGCTCGGTGCTGAACGGATGCACGAGGAACCCGTCGGCGACCTCGCCCGCGACCTCGGTCATCGCCGGCCCCACCCCCGCGAGCCACATGCGGGGCGGGCCGTAAGGGTTCGGTCCCGGGTTGAAGAACGGCGTCATGAGGGTGTGGCGGTAGAAGTCGCCGTCGAAGCGCAGCGCCGCGCCCTCGTGCCAGCACGCCCAGATGGCGCGGATCGCCAGCGCGAGCTCTCGCATACGGGCGGCGGGCCTGGACCACGGCATCGAGAAGCGCTTCTCGATGTGCGGGCGGATCTGCGACCCGAGCCCGAGGATGAACCGCCCCTCGGACGCGAGCTGGAGGTCGTAGGCCGTCTGCGCCAGCGTCATCGGGTTGCGCGCAAAGGCGACCGCGATCGCCGTCGACAGCTCGAGCCGCTCGGTGTGCTCGGCGGCGAGGAGCACGGGCAGGAACGGGTCGTGCGGGCCTTCGAACGTGAACGCGCCGTCGTATCCGCTCGCCTCGAGGTCGCGTGCACGGGTCGGGATGTCGGTCAGGTTGTCCGTGAGCGACCCGTCCACCTTCATCGGCCGTGATGGTACGTCCGTCCGAGAACCGGCGAGAAGGTCGCGAAACGGCGGCAGTACGCTGCTGCTCATGCCTGACGCGATGAAGCCACGCAGCTACGAGGTCACCGACGGCATGGAGCGGGCCGGGGCGCGGGCGATGCTGCGGGCCGTCGGGATGACGGACGCCGACTGGGACAAGCCGCAGATCGGCGTGGCGTCGAGCTGGAACGAGGTCACACCCTGCAACATGCCGCTCGACCGGCTGGCGAAGCGGGCCAAGGACGGCGTCCGCGCCGCCAACGGGTTCCCGATCGAGTTCGTCACCATCGCCGTGAGCGACGGCATCTCGATGGGTCACGAGGGGATGCGCGCGTCGCTCGTCAGCCGGGAGGTCATCGCCGACTCGATCGAGACGATGATGCACGCCGAGCGGTTCGACGGCATGGTGACCTTCGCCGGGTGCGACAAGAGCCTGCCCGGCATGCTGATGGCCGCTGGCCGTCTCAATCTTCCTTCGGTGTTCCTGTACGGCGGCGCCATCCTCCCCGGCCATTGGAAGGACCAGGCCCTCGACGTCGTGAGCGTCTTCGAGGCCATCGGCGCCTGCGCCGCCGGCACGATCACCGAGAACGAGCTGGGCGAGATCGAGCGGCGGGCGTGCCCCACCGAGGGCTCGTGCGCGGGCATGTTCACTGCCAACACGATGGCGTCGGCGGCGGAAGCGCTCGGCATGTGCCTGCCGGGCAGCTCGGCGCCGCCGGCGGTCGACCGCCGCCGCGACGACTTCGCCTTCGAGTCGGGCCGCACCGTCGTCGCGCTGCTAGAGGCGGGCATCCGGCCCCGGCAGATCATGACCAAGGCCGCCTTCGAGAACGCGATCGCGGTCGTGAACGCGGTCGGAGGGTCCACCAACGCGGTGTTGCACCTGCTCGCCATCGCGCACGAAGCGGAGGTCGAGCTCGAGCTCGACGACTTCAACCGCATCGCGGCCAAGGTGCCGCACATCGTCGACGCCAAGCCGCACGGCAAGTACCACATGGCGGACATCGACCGCATCGGCGGCGTGCAGGTCGTCATGCGGGAGCTCCTGGACGCCGGCCTCCTGCACGGCGACTGCCTGACGATCACCGGCAAGACGCTGGCCGAGAACCTCGCAGACCTCGATCCGCCGGCGCCCGACGGCGACGTCGTGCACCTCCTGAGTGATGCCATCCACACCGAGGGCGGGATCGTCGTGTTGCGGGGATCGCTGGCGCCGAACGGCTCGGTCGTGAAGGTGGCCGGGCTCGACAGCGACCGCTTCGAGGGAACGGCGCGCGTGTTCGACGGCGAGGACGCCGCCATGGATGCCGTGCTCGGCGGCCGGATCAACGGCGGCGACGTGGTCGTGATCCGGTACGAGGGCCCGAAGGGCGGTCCCGGCATGCGGGAGATGCTCGCGGTGACGGGCGCTATGAAGGGCGCCGGGCGCGGGGCCGACGCCGCGCTCGTGACCGACGGGCGGTTCTCGGGCGGGACGCACGGGTACTGCGTGGGGCACGTCGCGCCCGAGGCGGTCGACGGCGGCCCGATCGCGTTCGTCGAGGACGGCGACCGCATCGTGATCGACGCGTCCACGCACACGCTCGACCTGCTCGTCGACGCCGCCGAGCTGGAACGGCGCAAGGCGAACTGGAAGTTGCCCGAGCCGCGCTACACGAGCGGCGTCCTCGCCAAGTACGCCCGCCTCGCTCAGGGCGCCGAGCACGGCGCGATCACGAACGCGTAGTCGCATCCGGTCGGCGTGCCCGAAGGGATCGAGGTCGAGTACGCGCGGCGGCTCATCGAGGAGCGGGGGCTGGGTCGCAAGATCACCGGGGTCGACACGCCCGACCTCTGGTACCTGAAGCGGGGGCTGACCCCCGCCGCGCTCGAGTCGGTGCTCCCCGGGCGCCGGTTCACGACGGCGCGGCGCCACGGCAAGCTGCTCCTGCTCGACACCGACCGCCGGGGCCCGACGCTCGGTCTGCACCTCGGCATGAGCGGCCGGGTCCTCATCGACGGCGACGCCGCCGGCGACCCACTGATCTACGGCAGCAATCTCGAGAACCCGGTGTGGCACCGCTTCACCGTCCGCTTCGCCGACGGCGGCTGGCTGGCCCTGCGCGACCCGCGCCGCTTGGGGGCGGTCGAGCTCGACCCCGACGAGAACCGCCTCGGTCCCGACGCGTTCGAGGTCACGCAGGCCCAACTCGACCGGATGCTGACGCGCAGCCGGGCGCCCGTGAAGGCCGTGCTGATGGACCAGGCGCGCCTGGCCGGGCTCGGCAACCTGCTCGTCGACGAGGTGCTCTGGCGCGCCGGGATCGATCCCGCCCGTCCCGCGCGTGACCTCGACCGCAACGACCGCCGCCGCGTGTACCGCGCCGTCCGCCGCACGGTGCAGCTGACCCTCGAGCGCGGCGGCTCGCACACCGGCGACCACATGGGCCAGCGCGTCGCGGGCGGTGTGTGCCCGAAGGACGGCACGCCGTTCGAACGGCGCACGATCGCCGGCCGCACGACCTTCTCCTGCCCGACGCACCAGCGGTGACGGAGCGCGTGCAGAGCGCACGCGCTCATCGAACTCTCACCCGCTCTGTGTCCCAATCACATCGTGACGGCGGGGATCGCGCGCCAGGTCGACACCTGGCTCCGCGCGCCGCTCAGGAGGTCGCTGGGTCGCGACCGTGAGCCGGACTTCCCGTGGGTGGCGGCCGCGCTCGCCGGGTCGGTGCTCGTGACGGCGGTGGCGACGGGCGTGTTCGTGCACGAGCTCTCGCCCGTCCTGGCCGGGCGTGGGTCGTTCGGGTGGCCGGCGTTGCGAGCCGGGCGCTGGTGGACGCTCGGGACGTCGTTCGTGCTCACCCGCAACTGGTTCATGGCGGCGACGATGCCCGTGTGCCTGTTCCTCGCGATCGGGCTCTACGAGCGACGAGCGGGGCACGTGCGGGCGTTCTGGGCCGCGACGGCCGGGCACGTCACCGGCAGCGCGATCGTCGCCGTCGGCGCCGGCGCGCTCGGGTGGAGCGGCCAGCCCATCCTGGTCCGGGCGGCGCAGAACATGGACTACGGCGCGTCGATGTCGATCGCGGCCGCGCTCGGCGCGCTCGCTTCGCGCACCGGCGACCGGCGCGTCCGCATCCTCGTGTTCACGGTCGCCGTCCTCGCCCTCCCGCTCCACCACCAGCTGGCGGACTGGGGGCACATCGTCGCCGTTCCCACCGGCTACGCCGTCGATCGCGTCCGCCGCCTCCGCCCGTCGCTGGCATTGTTCGCCGTCCTGGCCGCAGTGACCGTCGTCCTCGCGTCGTTCGGGCCGGCAGCCGTCGACGCCACCGCCGACACGCTGCGCTTCGGCGACACCCGAGCGGGCGCGACGCCCCCGCCGGGCGAACCCCACGGGACGGTCAACGGATTCACGTACGAGGCGGGGCTGCTCGAGCACCGGCCGGAGACCGCGCAGGTGTACCTCCCGCCCGCCGCGGCCGGTCCGCGTCCCGTCATCGTGTTCCTCCACGAC
>DATFXK010000202.1:0-23418 GCA_035316005.1 Acidimicrobiia bacterium
AGGACCGTGGCCTTGGCGCCGGCGTCGCGCACGCGGGGATCGATCTCGGTGCTCACGACGTGCGCCGGTTCTCGTCGATGTAGGCATGGCTGAGATCGGTGGTCGTCATCTCGGCGTTGCCGTCACCCGCGCGGAGATCGCTCGTGATGACGACGTGCTCGGACGCCATCACCGCCGCCAGCTCGGCCGCGTCGTGGTCGGCGGCGACACCGTTCCGGCACACCGTGACATCGCCGTACGCGATGTCGACGCCCTCGGGGTCGAAGGCGGCGCCACTGACGCCGAGCTCCGACAGGACCCGCCCCCAGTACGGGTCACCGCCGTTCAGCGAGCACTGCACGAGCTGGCTGTTGGCCACCTGCCGGGCGGCCAGGCGCGCCTCGCCATCGGTGCGCGCACCGGTCACGACCACGTCGACGACCTTCGTCATCCCTTCGGCGTCCTGCACCATCTCCGCGGCCAGCATCTTGCACGTGCGGCGGAACGCGTGCGCCGCCCGGTCGTAGTCGGCCGTGCCGGCGGTGATCGGTGCGTTGCCGGCGGCGCCGTTGGCAAAGGCCAACACCGTGTCATTCGTGCTCGTGCAGCCGTCGACGGAGAGGAGGTGGAAGGAGTCCTCGACGGCGGCGGCGAGGAGTGACCGGAGGACATCTCCCGGCACCGCCAGATCGGTCGTGACCACGGCGAGCATCGTGGCCATCGTCGGCGCCAGCATCGCGGCGCCCTTGGCCATGGCCCCCACGTGCGCGATGTTCCCGTCGCCGAGCTCGAGCACGTCGGCGAACTCCTTCGTGCGCGTATCCGTCGTCAGGATTGCCTCCGCCGCGAGGTCGCCGCGGGGCCCGAGCGACGCGGCCAGCTTCGGGATGCCGACTTCGATGGGCTCCATCGGCAACGGGACGCCGATCAGGCCGGTCGAGCACACGAGGACGTCCCGCGGAGAGCAACCGATGCTCTCGGCCGTCAGCTCGCACATGCGACGCGCGTCCCGCCGGCCCCGCTCCCCCGTCGCGGCGTTGGCATTTCCGGAGTTCAGGACGACACCGGCCGCCTGACCGTCGCCGAGGTGCTCGGCGCTGATTTGCACCGGCGCCGCCTGCACCCGGTTCGTCGTGAAGACACCCGCGGCCGCGACCGGCCGGCGGTCGGTCGTCACCACCATGGCGAGGTCGGGTGCGCCCGTCGGCTTGATGCCGCAGGCGATGCCACCGGCTTCGAAACCGCTGGGTGCCGTGACGCTCACGGCATGATCCCGACCGCCGGGAGCCCCGTCGTCTCGGGCAGCCCGAGGACGAGGTTGGCGCACTGGATGGCCTGCCCGGCGGCGCCCTTGCCGAGGTTGTCGAGCACGCACAGGGCGAGGACCGAGCCCGTGCGCTCGTCGAAGCGAACGGTGACGTGAGCGGAGTTCGATCCCAGCGTCGCCTTGGTCACCGGCGGCTCGTCGAGCACGGTGACGAACGGCGCACCGGCATAGAACGTGCGGAACGTCTCGAGCAGCGACGCCGTCGACAGACGGCTGCCGGAGGGGCGCGCGTGGCACGTGGCCAGCAGACCGCGCGTCATCGGGACGAGGTGGGGCGTGAACAAGAGCTCGACCTCGGCGTGCGCGGCCTCGCCGACCGCCCATTCCATCTCGCCGGTGTGGCGATGCGTGAGCAAGGTGTACGCGGCGGCGTTCTCGTTCGCCTCGGAGTACAGACTCGCCGGTGAGAGCCCGCGGCCGCGGCCCGACACGCCGGACATCGCGTCGACCACCAGGCCCGCCGGCTCGACGAGCGCGCCGGCCACGAGCGGCGCCAGCGCGAGCGCCGCCGCCGTCGGATAACAACCGGGGGCGGCGACGTGGGGTCCGCGCTCCACGGCTTCGGGAAACAGCTCGGGCAACCCGAACGCAAACGAATCCAGCAACTCGGGCGCCGTGTGCCGCCGGCCGTACCACTGCTCGTACACGGGCGCAGGCAGTCGGAAGTCCGCTCCCAGGTCGACGATGTGGGTGACGCGCTCGCCTAGCTCGCCGGCGATCGATTGCGATTCACCATGCGGGAGCGCGAGGAACGCCACGTCGACGCCGGCGAGGTCGGCGGCCGTGTACGGCGCGTACTCGAGGCCCGGGTACGCGGCGGCGAGGGACGGATAGAGCGCGCCGACGGCCGCGCCCGCGTTCGAGTCGGCGGTGACGTGGACGGCGTCGATCTCGGGGTGCCCGGCGAGGAGCCGGAGCAGCTCGGCGCCTGTGTACCCTGAGCCGCCCACCACGGCGGCGCAATACGCCATGCTGCATACTATACAGACTTGTGCATACGATGCGTGAGCCATCCACGCCCTTCGGCGGCGCCGTCGCCGGCACCGAGCTGGGGCCGCTCCGGATCACCGTCTCCGAGGCCGCCAACGAGCGGTACTGGGCGTCGGCCGGCGTGGACCACCCGGCGCTGCGCGGGGGCGCCCTCTACCCGCCCATCGCCGCCAATCTGACCATCCTGCTGTTCCAGACGGTGGCGACCCGACCGCTGCTCCACACCGACCAGCGGCTCGTCGCCCACCGGCGGGGCGAGGCGGGCGCCGAGCTCACGGTTACAGGCACGCTCACGGAGCGGTACGAGAAACGAGGCCGCGAGTACGCCGTCGTCGACGCGGTCGTGACGCTTCCCGACGGCGACCCCCTCTGGACCTCGACGGCGACGTTCTGCGAGCAATGACGACCCACCGGCGCGACCTTCTCCTGACCCCGGAGCTCCTGAGGGCGTACTCGCGCCGGGGAAACTTCCACTCGGAGCCGGAGGAGGCGGCCGAGCTCGGGCTCCCCGGGCTCGTCGCGCAGGGCATGCAGATCGCCGGCCCCGCCTACGGCGTGCTCCTCGACGAGTGGGGCGAGGAGTTCCTGGAACACGGCGAGATCGAGCTCAAGTTCGTCGGCATGGTCGTCGACGGCGAGACGGTCGACGCCGCCGTGACCGTCGACGGGGAGCACGCCGAGCTCGACGTCGTCAACCGCGACCGCGGGCGCGCGGCCGCCGTCGGCCGCGCGTCACGGCGAGCGGCAACGACATGACGTTCGCGCCTCACCCCTGGAACACCTCGTTCTCGTGGCCGACGCACACGGGGCCGTTCCGGCGCGTCACCGGGGCGCAGGCCCGGGCATACGACGAACGGGGCTTCTTCGTCCTCGAGGATGCCATCGACCCGGACACGCTGCGCATGCTGGACGCGGAGATCGCGCCGTACGACGAGCGCGCACTCGAGTTCCTGGGCGGCCAGCCGGGCGGGCGCTTCAACATCGCCGGCGTCGACACGGTCTCGATCGCGCTGCACCTCGTGAAGCACTCCCCCGCCTTGCGCGCCTTCTGCGGTTCGCAGTTGTTCGCCGACCTGTGTCACGACCTCGTGGGGCGCGATACGCGTCTGTATTGGGACCAGGCCGTTTACAAGCAGCCGCACGGCGCAGAACCGGTGCTGTGGCACCAGGACAACGGATACACGTACGTCGAGCCGCAGGCGTACCTCACCTGCTAGGTCGCGATCACCGACGCCACGCTCGCCAACGGCTGCGTCTGGGTGCTCCCGGGCGTCCACCGCTCGGGGACGCTTGCCCATGGCAGCACTCCGATCGGGTTCCAGTGCGCGGAGGACCCCGACGGCGCCGTCCCGGTCCCGGTGCGGGCCGGCAGCATCGTGGTGTTCTCGTCGCTGACACCTCACGCCACCGGGCACAACGTCACCGGCGACGTGCGCAAGGCCTACATCGTCCAGTTCGCACCCGATGGAGGCATCGCGCTCCGCGGCGATCCGGAGGCCGGTCCCGGCCGGCCCGAGCGCCAGGACGATCCGGACCGGCAGTTCTTCGTGCTCCGGGGAGGCGAGCGGGTCGCCTGAGCGGCCTACCGGTCCTCGGGGAGGATGTGGATCCCGCTCTCCTCGGGGGGCATCGGTCGGTCGGCCAGCGTGGCGAGCGCCTGGGCGCGGACGCCCTCGAACGTGGCGCCCAGGTCGGCGAGGACACGCGCCGCGCGACCGTCGTCGGTCCGCATCAAACCGAGCAGGATGTGCTCGGTACCGATGTAGTTGTGCCCGAGCTGGAGTGACTCGCGCAAAGCGTTCTCGAGCGACTTCTTCGCCCGCGGCGTGAAGGAGAGGGTTCCCACCGCGGCTGAGGCGCCCCGGGGCACCTCACGCTCGATCGCACGGCGCACGGCCGCCAGCCGGATCCCGAGGGCCTCGAGCGTGTGGGCGGCGACGCCCTGGCCCTCGTGGACGATCCCGAGCAGAAGGTGCTCCGTGCCGATCGAGGTGTGGTTCAGGAGGCGCGCTTCCTCCTGGGCGAGCACGATCACCCGGCGAGCCCGTTCGGTGAACTTCTCGAACAATTCGCTCCGATCGCCGTCGCAAGCTCCGGCTTTGCGGCCACGGTCGGCCAAGCCGCCGTCGCCGCGGCCCCAGGCTACGACTCGATCCGCACCGGCTGTAGTCGCTCGCGCAGCACGTCGGGGATGGGCACCGACTCGTGCGTGCCCGGCTTCACGCTCACGTACGTGACCGTACCGACGCACACCGGCCGCTCGTCGATCGTCGCCGTATAGCGAACGTCGAACGAGGCGTTCCCGAGCCGTGACGTCTCGACCGCGATGTCGACCGCTTCGTCGAAGCCGGCCGAGCCCTGCCATTCGAGGACGGCCTTCACGAGCATCACGTCGAAGTCGCGGAAGAACGACTCCTTGGGCTCGAACCCCATCGAGTCGAACCAGCGGGTGCACGCTTCGTCGAAGTACGTCAGCCAGTGGGCGTTGAAGACCACGCCCTGGGCGTCCACCTCCGCGTACCGCGGGCGGACCCGATGCACGAAGGGCACGGGCTCAGCCTCGCAGCTCGGCCCTATGTGCGTGCGCGACGGCGTCGACGCAGCGCCGGCGGATCTCGCCGACCTCGTCATCGGTGAGAGTGTGGTCGGGCGCACGGAAGCGGAGCGCGAAGGCGAGGCTCTTGCGTGCGTCGCCCAGCGCCTCCGAGCGGAACACGTCGAACAGCCGCACCGCCTCGAGGAGATCGCCGGCGGCGGCGCGCAACGTGGCGGCTACGTCGCCCGCGGCCACGTCCTCGGCGACCACGAACGCGAGGTCGATCGTCGACGGCGGGTACGGGGACGGCGGCTGGAACACGCGGTCGCGGCGGCGCGCGGCGAGGAGCCGATCGAGGTCCAGCTCGAACCCGACGACGGGCGGGGCGAGCTCGAGCGCCCGCAGGAGGGCGCCGTCGAGCTCACCGACGACGCCGATCTCGCGGTCGTCGACGACGACGGCGGCGGCGCGCCCCGGCTCGAAGCCGGGTCGGTCGGCGGCCTCCGTCCGGCCGGAAGCGACCTCGAGCGCGTCGAGCACCGCCCGCAGCGCGTCGAGAGCGTCGAACGCGTCGATGGGCCGGTCGGCCTCGATCGGTCGTCGATGCACGGCGCCCGCGAGCGCGACCGCCAGATGGGTGGGCTCTTCGGGGAGTACCGCCCCTGCCGGTAGCGCGAAGAACACGCGGCCCATCTCGAAGAGACCGACGTCCGTGAGGCCGCGGACCTGGTTGTGGGCGACGGAGCGCAGCAGCCCGGGGAGGATCCGCGTGCGCAGCACCGACTCCTCGGCGCGCAGCGGGTTGGCCGCTTCGACGAGCCGGTCCCGCGGCGCGCCGGCCCGCTCGAGGTCGGCCGGCGAGACGAGCGGGATCGTGACGGCCTCGGACAGCCCCGTGCCGACGAGTGCATCCGCCACGATGCGGCGATCGCGCTGCGTGTGCGAGAGCCCGCCGACCTGTTCCCGGGGTCGGGCCACGGCGCGGCCGATGGAGGCGAACCCGATCCGGCGCGCGACCTCTTCGACGATGTCGATCTCGCGCTCGAGGTCGGGTCGGAACGTGGGCGCCGCCGCCGTGATGTCGTCGCCCCCGCCGTCGACCTCGATCCCGAGTGGCCGCAGCGCGTCGAGGATCTGCGTGTCACCGAGCTGCGTGCCGAGCACGCCGTTCACCTTGCTCGTCCGGACGTGGATCCGCACCGGCACGACGGGCGCCGGGTAGTCGTCGACCGCGTCGCCGGCGACGCGCCCGTCCGCCACCTCGGCGAGCAGTTCCATCGCCCGTTCGGCGTGGTCGCCGACACCGTTGGGATCGATGCCGCGCTCGAAACGGGCGCTCGACTCCGACCGCAGCTTGAGCCGCTTCGAGCTCCGGGCGATGCCCATCCGCTCGAAGTACGCCGCCTCCAGAAGGATTGTCGACGTCTCGTCCGACACCTCCGAGGTGCCGCCGCCCATGATCCCGGCGATCGCCTGCGGCGCGCCGGCGGCGTCGCAGATGAGGAGGTCCTCGTCGCTCAGGGCACGGTCGACACCGTCGAGCGTCGTGATGTGCTCGCCGGCGCGGGCCAGCCGCACGAGGATTCCGCGCCCGTCGAGTCGGTCGAGATCGAACGCATGGAGAGGCTGGTTCCGCTCGAGCAGCACGTAGTTGGTGACGTCGACGACGTTGCTGATCGGCCGCATGCCCGCCTTCACGAGGCGCTGCGCCATCCATGCCGGTGACGATCCCATGGTCACCCGTGCCACCCGCCCGAGGTACCGGGGACAACGGGCGGCCGCGTCGATGCGCACCGTGATGTCGGATACGACACCGGGATCGGTGGGGGCATTCGGCTCGGGCACCGCGAGCGGCACGCCGAAGTGGGCGGCGAGCTCGCGGGCGACGCCGACGATGCACATGGCGTCTGGACGGTTGGGCGTGATCGCGAGGTCGAAGATCACGTCGTCGAGGCCGAGCAGCTCGCGGACGTCGGCGCCGGGAACCGTCGCGCCGTCGAGATGGACGATGCCCTCGTGATCGTCGCCGAGGCCGAGCTCGTCCGGGGCGAGCAGCATGCCGTCCGACTCCACCCCGCGGATCTTCCGCCGCTCGAGGACGCCGAAGGGTTCGGGAAGGTGGGCGCCGGCGGGTGCGAACGGGACGACGTCGCCAGCGGCGACGTTGTGCGCGCCGCACACGACCCGGGTCGAGCCGTTCCCGTAGTCGACGTCGACGAGCGTCAGCTTGTCGGCGTTCGGGTGCTTGACGACCTCGAGCACGCGCGCCGCGACGACACCACGAACGTCGCGGCCCGGCTCCTCGACCCCCTCGACCTCCAGACCGACCTGGTTCAAGCCGGCGACCAGCTCCTCGGTCGACGCCTCGACCGGGGTGAAGTCACGGATCCACGACAGGGGCGCCTTCATGCCGCGCACCTGGTTTGGCACCTCAGGCAGGCGGCCGGGTCCCCCGGCCGCCGTACCGAGACGGTGGTGGGCTGGAGCGGCGAGCCTGCGAGCGCGACCAAAAGCATGGTTCAGTACTGGGCGAGGAAGCGCACGTCGCCTTCGAAGAACGTGCGGATCTCGTCGATGCCGTACCGGATCATCGCGATGCGCTCGAGGCCGAAGCCGAACGCGAAGCCCTGCCATTCCTCCGGGTCGTACCCGACGGCTTCGAACACGTTCGGGTCGACCATCCCGCAGCCGCCGAGCTCGATCCAGCCCGTCTGCGAGCAGACGCGACACCCGTCGCCGTGGCAGAAGATGCAGCTCACCGCCAGCTCCGCCGACGGCTCCGTGTACGGGAAGAAGTCCGACCTGAAACGCGTCCGCACCGACTCGTCGTCGAACAGCCGCTTCACGAACGCTTCGATGGTGCCGAAGAGGTCGGCGAGCGTGAGCCCGTGGTCGACCGCCAGGCACTCCATCTGGTGGAACACCGGCGAGTTCCGCGGGCCGGGCGTCTCGTTGCGGTACGTGCGCCCGGGGACGATCACGTAGATCGGCGGCTCGTTGGCTTCCATCGTGCGGATCTGGACCGGAGAGGTGTGTGTGCGCAGCATCACCTGCTCCTCGCCGCCGAGCTTCACATACAGCGTGTCCTGCATCGAACGCGCCGGATGCGCGGGCGGGATGTTCAACGCCTCGAAGTTGTGCCAGTCGTCTTCGATCTCAGGACCTTCGGCGACGCGGTACCCGAGGCCGGCGAAGATGTCCTCCAGCTCCCGCTGCACCTGGGTGACGAGGTGCAGATGCCCGCGACCCCGATCGTGGCCTCCCTCGGTGAGGTCCAGCTCCTCGCCGCGCCTTCGGGCTTCGCCTGCGCCGGCGGCGAGTGCGTCACGCCGGTGCCCGACGGCGTCCGTGATCGCGGCTTTGTAGTCCGAGACCGCCTTGCCGGCGCCACGCCGATCCGCCGGCGGCAACGTCTTGATGGCCTCGGTCACCTCTGAGGCCGGTGACCGGCGGCCGACGTACCGGCGCTCGATCTCGCCGAGCTGGTCGGAGTCGGACGCCGATTCGACCTCGGCCACCGCCCGGGCCCGCCCGTCGTCCAGCAGCTGCTGCGCTTCGGCCAGGTTCACCGTGCCGACCGCCGCTGGCGTGCCGCTTCGAACGCGAGCACGGTGCCGGCCATGCCCACGTTGAGCGACTCGGCCGGCGGGTCGACCGGGATGGTGACGTTGCCGTCGAGCTGCGACGCGAGGTCGGGCGGCAGGCCGGCGGCCTCGTTCCCGAGCACGATCGCCACCGACCCCGTGAGGTCCACGCGCTCGAGGTGCTCGCCACCGGCCGCAACGGCGGCGAGCCGACGCCGTCCGTGACGGCCGAGCGCGTCGAGCACCTTCACCGGGTCGTCTTCCTCCACCACGGGGATCCCGAACACCGCCCCGCCCGACGATCGCACCACCTTCGGCGCATGCGGGTCCACCGAATTGCCGCAGAACACTACCCCCGAAGCTCCTGCCGCCTCGGCACTCCGCAGCAACGTGCCGGCGTTGCCCGGGTCACGCACGGTCACGGCGACGAGCACGAGACCGTCCGCACCGAGATCGTCGAGGCCCGCGCGCGTCATCGACGCGACGGCGAGCACCGGTTGTGGTGTCACGGTGTCGCCGATGCGTTCGAGGACGCCTTCCTTGAGCTCTTCGATGGGAACACCGAGCGCGCGGAGCCGGCCGACCAGCGACGCGAACGCGCGGTCGGCGCCGGGGCCGACGTATGCGCTCTCGAGCTCGGCGTCGCGGTCCAGTGCCGCCTCGACCACGCGCGGCCCCTCGACGACGAAGGCGTGCTCGGCGCGGCGGGCGCGCGGGTCCCGGATGAGGTCGCGAAGCCGCCGTACTCGGTGGTGCCGGGGGCCCAGCGCCGGCACGGACGGTTCAGGCTGCCTGGAGCGCCTCGCGCGCGACCGTGACCAGCGAGCCGAACGCGGCCGGATCGTGCACGGCGAGGTCGGCGAGGATCTTGCGGTCGACGTCGATGCCGGCGGCTTTGAGCCCGGCGACGAAGCGCGAGTACGAGATGTCGTGCTGGCGGCAGGCAGCGTTGATCCGCACGATCCAGAGCCGCCGGAACTCGCCCTTGTGGGCCCGCCGGTCACGGTAGGCGTACCGCAACGAGCGCATGACCTGCTCGTTGGCCTTCCGGAACCCGCGGCTCTTCGCTCCCGAGTACCCGGAGGCCTTGTCGAGCACCGCGCGGCGGTGCTTCTTGCCCTGGACGGAACGCTTCACCCTCGCCATCGTGGCTGCCTCCTGCGTGCGCGACGGTCGGGCTCGCGCCGCGAAATCCTCTACCGACCCAGCAGTCGCTCGACGTGCTTGCGGTCGCCGCCCGTCACCTCGGCGCCGCGACCGAGCCGGCGCGTCCGCCGGCTCGACTTCTTCTCGAGCAGGTGGGACCGAAACGCCTTCCGGCGCCGGATCTTGCCCGACCCCGTGACCCGGTAGCGCTTGGCGGCGCCCCGATGCGTCTTCATCTTCGGCATCACTGCTCTCCTTCGCTGCCGTTCCCGCCCGGCTGCGCCGCCCGGGCCCGGGCCGGACGCTTGGTCGGGTTCAGCACCATGGTCATGTTGCGGCCGTCCTGGCGCGGTGCCGATTCGACCACCGCGATCTCGCTCACCTGGTCGGCAACGCGCTCGAGGATCCGCAGGCCCAGCTCCGGATGGAACACCTCACGGCCCCGGAACATGATCGTGAGCTTGACCTTCGAGCCTTCGGCGAGGAAGCGCTCGACGTGCTTCATCTTCGTCTCGTAGTCGTGCTCGTCGATCTTGGGCCGGAACTTCATCTCCTTGACCACGACGTTCGTGGCCTTCTTGCGCGACTCCTTGCGCCGTTGCTCCTGCTCGTACTTGTACCGGCCGTAGTTCATGATCCGGCACACCGGCGGATTGGCGTTCGGGGCGACCTCGACCAGGTCGAGCTCTTCCTCGCGGGCCGTGGCCAGCGCTTCCGGCAGCGGCTTCACGCCGAGTTGCTCACCGTTGGCGCCGATGAGCAGCACCTCGCGTGCCCGGATTCGGTCGTTGATCCTGGCGTCGTCTGTGGCTATGTGATCACCTCGTGAGAACGCGAAGATGGCGGACTTCGGGAAGTCCGCCATCGCTCGACCGCTGGGGCGGCCGTGACAACGAACCCGGGCTCGGGCCCACCCGAGGGCCCGGGCAGGTCGGCCGGGTGGGGAAAGCGGCGAACGCCGGTCCCACTTCCCAGCTCTGATGTGAAGAGGCCAGGATATCAGCGTGAGCACCCTGTGGACCCCAGGCGGCGAGCATCAACCGGAGGACCAGGAGCAGCCCGAGGCCTCCGCCGGCGCCGGGTCCGACGACGAGGCCGCCCGCGAGCAGTTGCGTCAGTTGCGCGAACAACTCGCGGCAACCCCGGTGGCGGACATCATCGCCAACCACGCCATCGGCCTATGGGAGCTCGCGCTGTTGCACCTCTCCCCCGACGAGGGCATGCCGCCCGATCTCGACGAGGCCCGACTCGCCGTCGACGGAGTCGCCGCGCTCGTCGAAGGTCTCGGCGATCGACTCGGCCGCCATGAGGAACCGTTACGGGAGGCGCTGGCACAACTGCAGCTGGCGTTCGTCGAGATCAGCCGGCGCGCCGGCGCCGACACCGGCGACGACCGAGTGGGCGACGAGAGCGGATAGCGTCACGGCTCTTGCCGTCGCGCATCGAGCAGTACGCAATGGTCGGCGACACCCAGACCGCCGCGCTCGTCGGCGACGACGGCTCCGTCGACTGGCTGTGCGCGCCGCGCTTCGACAGCACCGCCTGCTTCGCCGCCCTCCTCGGTGACGACAGCCACGGCGACTGGCTCCTCGCCCCCGCCGCCGGCGGGCGGGCCGCCCGCCGCCGCTACCGCGACGGCACGCTCGTGCTCGAGACCGAGTTCGACACGCCCGAGGGGTCTGTCCGCGTCACCGACTTCATGCCCATCCGGGAGAAGACGGTCGACCTGGTCCGGATCGTCGAGGGGCTGCACGGTCACGTCCCCATGAAGATGCACCTCACGATCCGGTTCGACTACGGATCGATCGTCCCGTGGGTCCGCAACGTTCACGGTGATCTCGTGGCCATCGGCGGGCCGGACGCGCTCGTACTCCGCACGCCGGTCGAGACCCGAGGCGTCGGGCATTCGACCGTGGCCGAGTTCACCGTCCGGCGCGGTGAGCGGGTGCCGTTCACCCTCGCCTGGTTCCCGTCGCACGAGGACGTGCCCCACGCGATCAACGCCACGTGGGCGCTCACGCGCACGACCTCCTGGTGGCACGACTGGTCGAAGAAGACCGGCTACGACGGCGACTGGAGCGAGATCGTGCAGCGATCTCTGATCACCCTCAAGGCGCTGACGTACGCGCCCACCGGTGGGATCGTCGCCGCGCCGACATCGTCGCTCCCGGAGTGGATCGGGAGCGTGCGCAACTGGGACTACCGGTTCTGCTGGCTCCGGGACGCGACGTTCACGCTCCTCGCGCTCCTCCACGCCGGATACGAGGAGGAGGCCAGAGCGTGGCGCGCCTGGCTCCTGCGGGCCGTCGCCGGCGAGCCCGATGCCCTCCAGATCATGTACGGCCCGGCCGGGGAACGCCGCCTCACCGAGTGGGAGGTCAAGTGGCTGCCCGGCTACGAGGGCTCGCATCCGGTCCGGGTCGGCAACGCGGCGTCGGAGCAGTTCCAGCTGGACGTCTACGGCGAGCTGATCGACGCGCTGTATCAGAGTCGCATCGGCGCGATCGCAGAGCGCGAGATCAACACCTACCACCTCATCCTCGCCTTGCTCGACTTCCTCGAAGACGCTTGGAAACGACCCGACGAAGGCATCTGGGAGGTACGGGGGCCCCGCCAGCACTTCACGCACTCCAAGGTCATGGCATGGGTCGCCTTCGACCGCGCCGTCCGCACGCTGGAGAACAGCAACGACGACGGCGACGCCGAGAGGGCCGCGCGCTGGAAGGGCATCCGGGACGAGATCCACGACGAGGTCTGCACGAAGGCGTACGACAGCGATCGCAAGACGTTCGTGCAGTCCTACGGCTCGAAGAACCTCGACGCCGCGCTCCTGATGATGCCGCTCGTCGGGTTCCTGCCCGCGACCGACGAGCGGATGCGGGGCACCGTGGCCGCCATCCAGAAGGACTTGACCACCGAAGGCTTCGTCGCCCGGTACAGCACCGAGGACGACGTCGACGGGCTCCCGCCCGGCGAGGGCGTGTTCCTGCCGTGCACGTTCTGGCTGGCGGACAACCTCGCGCTCATGGGCCGGGTCGACGAGGGGCGTGCCCTGTTCGGGAAGCTGACCGGCCTCGCCAACGACGTCGGGCTCCTGGCCGAGGAGTACGACCCGGCGTCCAAGCGACAGCTGGGAAACTTCCCCCAGGCGTTCACGCACGTCTCCCTCGTGAACAGCGCCTGCAACCTGTCCGCGCTCACGGACGCGGACCGGAGCCGCCCGTTCCACCGCGGGCGTTAGCCCGAACGCACCTCGATCGCCGCCGCCTCCCACCGGCCGGGCAGTCCGGCGACCACGTCGAACTCGACTGCGGTCCCGGGTGCGATCCGGCGTGTCCCGTCGGCGATGGCGGTGCAGTGGAACGGGAACGCCTTCCCGTCGTCTGCCGCGATCTCGCCGACCCCGCGCCGTTCGTCGAAGCTGCGGACCTTGCCCTGCCGTCGCTCGGTCAATGGACGATCTTGGCGATCGGCAGCTCGATGATCCCCGTCGCGCCGTGGTCCTTGAGCGCGGGGATGAGCGTGTTGATCTCCGACTTGGCGACCACGGCTTCGAGCGCGTAAGCGCCGCTGCCGGCGAGCTTCGACACCGTCGGCGACCGCAGGGCGGGCAGCAGGGCGATCACGCCGTCGAGGCGGTCCTCCTCCACGTTGAGCTTCACGAGCACCCGACCTCGCGCCTCCAGCGCACCGTTGAGCAGCGTACGGATCTGCTCCATCGCCTTCCGGCGCTCCGGATCGGCGTAGGCCTCCGGGTTGGCGATCAACTCGGTCGACGACACGAGGATCGTGTCGATGATCTTGAGGCCCGCGGCGCGGAGCGCTCGCCCCGTCTCGGTCAGCTCGACGACCGCGTCGGCGATCTCCGGGACCTTGGCTTCGGTCGCGCCGTACGACAGCGTGACCTCGGCGTCGACGCCGTGTTTCTCGAAGTAGCGCCGGGTCAGCTCGGTGTACTCCGTGTGGATCCGGACGCCGGACGGAAGATCGGCGACGGTGGTCCACGGGGAATCGTCCGCCACCGCGAGCACGATCCGGATCGGTTG
Organism: Acidimicrobiia bacterium; assembly: GCA_035316005.1. Lineage (GTDB taxonomy): Bacteria > Actinomycetota > Acidimicrobiia > IMCC26256 > JACDBD01 > JALZAA01. The sequence goes on from DATFXK010000202.1 coordinate 13,609, forward strand.
CGCGCTTGACTTCGAGTACTGGAGCTCGCTCAACGTGACGACGTCGACCCCGGTCTCCTCGACCCAGTCGCGGCCCGTCACGCCCACGTCGAACAGGCCGTCGGCGACGTAGCGCGGGATCTCCTGCGGTCGCAGGATCCGGACATCGGCGACCCGCGGGTCGTCGATCGACGCCCGGTACTCGATGTCCGAGCCCCGGCTGATGCCGAGATCGGCGTCCTCGAACAGCTGGAAAGTGCCCTGTTCCAGCGATCCCTTGGGGACGACGAGGCGCAGCACCCGTCACGCCTTCCCGAGCTGCCGGAGCAGGTCGACCATCTCCACGGCGGTGGCGGCCGCCTCGGCCCCCTTGTTGCCCTCGGCACCGCCGGCGCGGGCGAAGGCCTGGTCGCGGTCGTCCGTCGTCAACACGCCGAACGCCACCGGGATACCGCTGTCGAGGGCGACCCGGCTGATGCCCGCGGCACACTCGCCCGCCACGTAGTCGAAGTGGGGCGTGTCGCCGCGGATGACGGCGCCTACGCAGATCACGGCGTCGCGCTCACCCGACTCGGCGAGCCGCTTGGCGACGAGCGGGATCTCGAACGCACCGGGCACCCACACCACCGGCACCGAATCCAGCTCGAGCCCCATGTCGGCGAGCTCGCGGAGCGCGCCGTCGAGGAGAAGCTTGGTGACGTCGTCGTTGAAGCGACTGGCGACGACCGCCACGCGCATGCCGGAGGCGTCGAGGTTGCCTTCGAACTCGGTGTACTCGCCCATAAGCGCAGCTATGAGGCTAACTGCGGCCCAATCCTTCGTCCTCGATTTCCAGCAGGTGGCCCATCTTCTCCTGCTTGGCGCGCAGGTACGCGATGTTCTCGTCGGTCGGCCGGGACCGCAGCGGCACCCGCTCGACGATCTCGAGGCCGTATCCCTCGAGGCCCCCGTACTTGGCCGGGTTGTTCGTCATGACCCGCATTGTCGTGATCCCGAGGTCGACGAGGATCTGCGACCCGATCCCGTACTCGCGCGAGTCGATCGGGAAGCCGAGCTCTACGTTGGCCTCGACGGTGTCGCGCCCTTGGTCCTGGAGCGTGTACGCGCGCAGCTTGTGACCGAGGCCGATCCCGCGGCCCTCGTGCCCACGCAAGTAGACGATGACGCCCTCGTCCTCTTCGGCGACGCGTTCGAGCGCGAGGTCGAGCTGCAGTCCGCAATCGCACCGGATCGAGCCGAACACGTCGCCGGTCAGGCACTCGGAGTGGACTCGCACGAGCACGTTGGACTTCCCCGCCACCTCGCCGCGGACGAACGCCATGTGCTCGGTTCCGTCGAGCAGCGACTCGAACACGTACGCCGTGAACTCTCCGTACTTCGTCGGAATGCGCGCCTCCGAGATGCGGCGGACGAGCTTCTCGCGCTGACGCCGGTACCGGATGAGGTCGGCGATCGAGATGAGGTTCAGGTCGTGCCGGGCGGCGAACCGCTCGAGCTCCGGCAACCGGGACATCGTGCCGTCGTCGTTCACCACCTCCGCGAGCACGCCCGCGGGCGAGAGGCCGGCGAGGCGGGCGAGGTCGACGGCCGCCTCGGTGTGGCCGGCCCGCTTGAGCACGCCGCCTTCCCGGTACCGCAACGGGAAGATGTGGCCGGGGCGAGCGAGATCGTCGGGCTGTGTCTCCGGATCGATGAGCGCGTGCACCGTCGTCGCGCGGTCGGCGGCGGAGATGCCGGTCGTCGTCCCCCGCTTCGCGTCGACCGACACGGTGAACGCGGTGCGGTAGGCGGTGGTGTTCTCGGCGACCATCATCGGCAGCTGGAGCTCGTCGAGGCGCGCGCCCTCGAGTGGCATGCAGATCACACCGCTCGTGTGGCGCACCATGAAGGCCATGGTTTCCGGCGTGGTCTTCTCCGCCGCGATGATCAGGTCGCCCTCGTTCTCCCGGTTGGCGTCGTCGACGACGACGACGGCCTCACCGCGGGCGATCGCGTCGATCGCGTTCTCGATCGTGGTGAACGGCATCGTCAGTTCCCTTCGCGGGATGTGGGTACGAGCAGACGCTCGACGTACTTGGCGATCAGGTCGGCCTCGAGGTTGACGGCCGCGCCCTCGTGCTTGTGCCCCAGGGTGGTGACCGCCAGGGTGTGCGGGATGACGGCGACGTCAAAGGCTTCGTCGCCGACGGCGGTGACGGTGAGGCTGATCCCGTCCACCGCGATGGAGCCTTTCTCGACCACGTAGCGGAGCAGGTCGGGAGGTGCCGCGAACGTGAAGCGCGTCGACCCGTCGGCGAGGGGTGTTCGCCTCGCGACGGAACCGACGGCGTCGACGTGGCCCTGCACGAGGTGGCCGCCGAGGTGGTCGGACAGGCGTAGTGGCCGCTCGAGGTTCACCGGCTCGTCGCGCTCGAGGGCGCCGAGGGCGGTGCGATCGAGCGTTTCGATGACGGCGTCGGCGGCCCACCATCCGTCACCGTGGTCGACGACCGTGACGCAGCAGCCGTTCACGGCGATCGAATCGCCCACGCGTACGTCTTCGAGCACGGTGCGAGCCGTGATCTCGAGCCGCGCGCCTCCTTCGCGTCGCTCGATGGCGCGCACCCGCCCCAGCTCCTCGATGATCCCGGTGAACATGTCAGCGGTCCCCGGGCTCGTACTCGAGGCGCACGTCGTCGCCGAGGGTCGTCGCGGACAGCAGGCGCCAGCCGGCGGAGTCGGCGAGCGTGCCCGGGCCGGACCGCGGGAACGCGGGGACGGCACGCGAGCCGAGCATCTTGGGCGCGACGTAGGCCACGACCCGGTCGACCAGCCCGCCGTCGAGGAGTGCACCGTGCAGGGTCGGACCGCCCTCGATCATGGCCTGGAGCACGTCGAGGCGGCCGAGGAGATCGAGGGCGGCGGCGAGGTCGACCCCTCCCGCGGCGGCGGGGACGGCCTCGACCTTGGCGCCTGCCGCCCGCCAGGCGTCCACCGCGCCGGCGGGGGCGCCGTCGGTGGTGATCACGAGCGTGGGCGCGAGCGCGGGGTCGAACAGTGGTCCTGTCGCCGGGACGCGCCCGCGCCCGTCGAGCAGGACCCGCAGGGGCTGGCGCTCGACGGGTGGGTCGACGTCGCGAGCCGTGAGCGACGGGTGATCGGTGAGCGCAGTGCCTGCGCCCACGACGACCGCCTGCGAGTCGGCCCGGATGCAGTGCGCGTCGGCGCGTGCCGCTGCGCCCGTGATCCACCGCGACGAGCCATCGGCCGCCGCCACGCGACCGTCGAGGGTCATCGCAATCTTCATCAGGCACCACGCCCGGCCCGTGCGACGATGGTGGAGGTACGGCGCCAGCGACCGGCGGGCGGCCTCGGCGCCCGGCCCCAGCTCCACCTCGACGCCGGCGGCACGCAGCCCGGCGAGGCCGCGCCCGGCTACCTGAGGGTCGGGGTCCTCGAGCGCGACGACCACCCGTCGTACGCCGGCCGAGACCAGCGCGTCGGCGCACGGCGGGGTGCGCCCGTGGTGCGCACAGGGCTCGAGCGTGACGTAGGCGGTCCCTCGGCGCGCTCGCTCCCCTGCCGACGCCAAGGCATCGGCCTCGGCGTGCGGCGTGCCGGGTCGGCGGTGCCATCCCTCGCCGGCGATCTCGCCGTGCTCGTCGACGACGACACAGCCGACCCAGGGGTTGGGGGGCGCGGACCGGCGACCGTGCTCGCCCAGGGCCACCGCCCGGGCCATCAGGTCGCTCCCTGTGCCGTTCACCGGCGCACCTCGATCTCGCGGACCTCGGGCGCGGGAACGGCGCGGCGGGCACGCCGCGCGGCGCGCCGCCGGACGCCCTCTCCCATCCGGACTTTCACCGTCGGCCCCGGCCTCGCACCGGGTCAACCACACGGCTGGCGGCCGTGGGCTCGCGGGCTCCCGCAGACAGCCGTGCCGTCTGCGGTTACCGCCGGTCGGGACTTGCACCCAAACCCCGAGGGCTCTGCAGTTGTCTCTTGACTAGTGGGTCAACTCTACCTGGACGAAAGTGTAACGCGTTTCAATTCCGTGTCAATGGGCCGGCCGTCACGGCCCTCAATGGGGCCGTTCGCCGGCGAGGAGCTCCAGGGCGTGTGGGACCGCGGGCAGGATCGCCTCGAGGCACTCGACGGCCCCGCTCGACGACCCCGGGAGATTGCACACGAGCGCCGCGCCGGCGGAGCCGCAGACGCCCCGCGACAACATCCCGAACGCCCGGTCTCCGGCGTCGCTGACCCGTCGCATCGCCTCGGCGAGACCGGGAGCCTCCCGTTCGATCACGGCGCGCGTCCCTTCCGGGGTGACGTCCCGCGGCCCGAAGCCGGTCCCGCCGGTCGTGACGACGAGGCCGGCGAATCCGGCGGTCAGCTCGCGCAGCGACGCCGCGACCGCCTCACGGCCGTCGGGGATCACACGATGGTCGACGACGTCGAAGCCGGCGCCGAGCAGGCGCGCCGCCAGCTCGCTTCCGGAGCGGTCCTCGCGCGATCCGTCGGCCACGCCGTCGGACACGGTGAGCACCTTGGCCCGGAGGGTCAGTGCTGATCGGGCCATGCCGCGTCGCGAATCTGCCGTGCAGCCGCGGCAGGGTCGTCGGCGTGGAAGATCGCGCTCCCGGCTACGAGGATGTCGGCGCCGGCGGCGGCGGCGCGCGGCGCGGTCTCGCGGTTGATGCCGCCGTCGATCTCGAGCTCGACCGCCAGCCCGCGCTCGTCGACGACCCGGCGCGCCGTCGTGAGCTTGTCGAGGACCGAGGGGATGAACACCTGGCCACCGAAGCCGGGGTGCACGCTCATGAACAGGAGGACGTCGATGTCCTCGACGTACGGCAACACTGCGTCGACGGGCGTCTCGGGATTGTGCGTGAGGCCGACGCGCATCCCGAGGTCGCGCATCCGGGCGAAGAGGGGACGGGGATCGCCGAGCTCGATGTGCACCGTGCACCCGTCAGCGCCGGCGTCGGCGAAGTCCTCGAGGAGGTCACCGGGGTTGTCGACCATGAGATGACAGTCGAGGTGCAGGTCGGTGCGCTTGCGGAGGGACTTCACGACCGGCGGCCCGATCGTGAGGTTGGGCACGAAATGCCCGTCCATCACGTCGACGTGGAGGAGATCGGCCTCGGCGGCGACGCGTTCGACCTCGTCGGCGAGCTCGGCGAAGTCGGCCGAAAGGATCGACGGGGCGAGCTTGGCCGAGGTCATGGCATCACCCTATGTGTGACGTAGGCGGAGGACGTACATCCCGTCCGTGCCCGCGTCCTGCGGGAGCAGGAGCGCGCCGCGCCCCCGCCGTCGCCACGGCGGACCCGGCGGCGGCTCGGCGACCAGCTCGGGGAGCTCGCTCTCGGCCCGGGCGTCGACGCCCGCCGTCTCGGAGTCGGTCAGGGTGCAGACCGAATAGACGACGACGCCTCCCGGTCGCACCGCCCGCGCCGCTGCGCGCAGCAGCTCCCGCTGCAGCTCGGCCAGCCGCGGCACCTCCTCCGGGCGGATGCGCCAGCGCAGCTCCGCCCGGCGTCGCAACACCCCGAGCCCGCTGCACGGCGCGTCCACGAGAACCCGGTCGGCGGACCCGTCGCGCACGGGCAACGCCCGGCTGTCGGCGGCCAGCGGGAAGACGCGCTCGAGCCCGAGGCGGTCCCGCGCCGCGGTGACGAGGCGGATGCGGGCGGGCCGGACGTCGCACGCGACGACGCGCCCCGCCCCGAGACGCTCGCCGATGGCGGAAGCCTTCCCGCCCGGCGAGGCGGCCACGTCGACCACGGTGTCCCCCGAGCCGGCGTCGAGTATGTCCACCACCGCCTGACTGGCCTCGTCCTGCGGCGTCGCCCGCCCCTCGGCCACCACCGGCACCCGCGCCGGGTCCCCGATGCCGCGGACGAGCAGCGCGCCCTCGACGAGCGCGCCGCCCGTGACCTCGGCCCCGGCAGCGCGCAGCTCGTCGGCGACCTGCTCGATGCCGGCGCGGCGGGGGTTGACGCGCAGCGCGACCGGCGGAGGCTCGTTGGAGATCTCCATGACTGCGCGCGCGTCGGCCCGGCCGTACCCGGCGACGAGCTCGTCGACCATCCAATCGGGATACGAGAGCCGCACGGCGAGGGCGCCGGCGTCGTCGCCCCCCGGCCAGGGCCAGGGTGGGCCGAGGCGCGTCACCGCGCGCAACACCGCATTCACGTAGGAGCGAGCCCGACGCGGTGCGACCGCGACCGTCTCCCCCACCGCCGCATGCGGGGGCATCGCACGGACCAGCTGGTACGCACCGAGCCGGAGTGCGACCCGGGTCGGCGGATCGAGAGCGTCGACGGGTCGGTCGGCGGTCATCCCGAGCAGGTGGTCGAGGGCGCGCTGCCGGCGGATCGTTCCGTACACGAGATCGGTGGCGAACGCGCGGTCTCGTTCGACGAGGCGAGAATCGCGCAGCATCTTCGGGAGCAGGAGATTCGAGTACGCGCCGTCCTCGACGCGCAGCAGCGCCGCGAACGCGAGCTCCCGGCTGGTCACGACCCTTCGACCGGCTGCACCTCGAGGGCGCGCCCGCGCACGCCGGCCATCCAGGCCTCGCCCGGCATCTGCGGTCTGCCCTCGGGTTGCACCTCGTCGAGGCGGAGGATGCCGGCCGTCGTGACCAGCCCACCCGGCGGCCGCACCACGCCCGGCCGGCCCTCGCCCGGCTCGGCGCGGGCGCGCCAGACCTTGACGCGCTTGCCGCCGACGATCATCCACGCACCCGGTCGCGGGTTCCCGGCGCGGACAACCCGCGCGAGCTCGTCCGCGGGGCGCGATCCGTCGATGTGGAACTCGCCCACTGAGAGCTTCTCGGCGTACGTCGCCTCCCCGTGCTGCGGAATCGGCTTCGTCTCGAGCACGCGCGGCAGGTGCTCGACGAGCAGCCGGGTCCCGAGGTCGGTCAGTCGGGCGTGGAGCTCGCCGGCGGTCTCCTTCGACCCGATGGCGGTCGACGCGCACGCGTAGACGCCGCCGGTGTCGAGGCCTTCGTCGATGCGCATGAAGCAGACACCCGTCTCGAGGTCGCCGGCGAGGATCGCCCGTTCGACGGGAGCCGCGCCGCGCCAGCGTGGCAGCAACGAGTAGTGCAGGTTGACGAACCCGTGCCGCAGCGCGCCGAGGAAGGCAGGCGGGAGGAGCTGACCGAACGCCACCGCCACCCCGATCAGCGCGCCCGACGCGGCGACGTCCTCGATGACCTCCCGGGCGCGGGTTGGGGTCAGGACGGGCAAGCCGAGGTCGGAGGCCGCTCGCTTCACCGGGCTCGGGTCGTCGTGGCCACCGCGTGTGCGCCGCCGGTCGGGCTGGGTGAGCACGAGCGCGACGTCGTGGCCAGCGTCGACGAGCGCCCGCAACGGGGTCACCGCGTCGGCCGGGGTCCCGAGGAAGACGAGGCGCACCGCCGGCGCGCCTCGGTCAGAGCGCGGGACCGGCGCCCCGCGGGATCGTCGCGAGGTCCTGCTCGCGGAGCGTCCGCAGCGCGCGCTTGCGCTCGTCCGGATCGAGACGGTCGAGCAGCAGCACGCCGTCCAGATGGTCGATCTCGTGCTGGAAGACCCGCGCGAGCTTCTCGTCGGCTTCGATCTCGAGCTCGTTGCCGTCCAGCCCGATGCCGCGCAACGTGACCACCTTGGGCCGGACGATCTCGAAGTGCAGGCCGGGGACGGAGAGGCACCCCTCGTTGAACGTCCATTCGCCGGAGGCGGCGACGATCTCGGGGTTGACGATCGTGTGCGGGCCCTCGCCCACGTCGTAGGTGAAGATCCGCCGCTGCACGCCGATCTGGGGGGCGGCGAGGCCGACGCCGAGGGCTTCGTACATGGTCTCGTACATCGTGTCGGCCAGTGAGGCGAGGTTCCCGTTGACGTCCTCGACCTCTCGGGCGCGCTGCTTCAGCACGGGATCCCCGAAGAGGCGGACAGGGTGGGTGGCCATCGGGTGCGAGTGTACCGGCGGCCCTCTTGATCGCCGACCGACGGTGCTCACACCCGCAAGGGGTCCACATCGACGCGCAGGCGGCCGCGCTCGCGGGCCGGCGTGAGATCGATCTCGCCGAACGCGTCCGACAGCGCATCGGCGGAGGGCGCCTGCACCAGCGCCCGGGACGCCGAGCCCCCACCCACCGGGCCGAGGACCCGCAGGCCCGGAATCGCGCGCAACAGCGTGCACGCGAGGTCGACCACGTCGGGCGCGCCGCTGAGCTCCGCCAGCCCGCCGAACGGCGGGAAGCCCAGCACGCGGCGCCGCGCCCGTTCGGCATCGGCGACGACCGTCGGGTCGGCCGCGTGCACGGCTTCGATCACGTCGTGGTCGGGCGTCCGCGTCTGGACGAGCACCCTGCCGCCGCCGCGTCGCCCTCCGACCGCGCGCGCCGCCCGGACGAGCAGCCACAGGGCCTGCTCGGCAGCCCGGTACCGGGCGGCGAGCAGCTCCTGGTCGAACTCGAGGAAGGCGACCAGCTCGGTCCGGGCCTGCTCGGTGTCGATGCGATGGAGGACGGCCTCGGTGCCGACCAGCACGTCGGCGCGCGGAAGCGCGGCGGTCGACGCGTCGACGTCGGCCACCGTCGCCCGCGGGAGCAACGCCGCCATCTCGTCGCGCAGGCGGGCAACGCCCGGGCGCCGCCCCGAGAACCGAGTGCTGTGACAGTGGAGACAGACACGGGGGCGCTCGGTCCCGCACCGCCGACACGCGAACCCGGCGTCCGCCTCGACCACAGCCGCGCCGCACACCTCACACTGGGCGATGCGCCCGCACTGGCCGCACACGAGCAGGTGGGCGCGGCCCTTCCGGTTCACGACACAGACGGCCCGGGCGCCGCGTTCCAGCGTGGCGTGGAGCGCGGCCGTGAGCGCGTCCGAGAAGAGCCCTCGCCCGGGTGCCTCGTCCCGGAGGTCGACGACCTCGAGGCGCGGCCACCCGTCACGCTCGACCGTCCGCGGAGGACGCACCGGCGGACCGGCGACGGCTTCGGCGTCGATCGTGGGCGCCGAGCTCACCAGGGTGCACCGGGCGCCGGTGCGGCGGGCGCGCTCCAGCCCGAGATCCCGCGCGTTCCACGTGGGCGCGCGCTCTTCCTTCAGCGACTCGTCGCCCTCGTCGAGCACGACGACGGCGGTGAGGTCGGGGACGGGCGCGAGGACGGCCACCCGGCCGCCGACGATCACGTTGGCGCCGGCGCGAGCGCGCTCCCAGCTCGCCGTCCGTGCCGCGTCGGCCTCGTTCCCGCGGACGACGATGACGTCGCGACCGGATCGTCGCAGGCCGTCGACAAGGGCGCGCACGTGTGACGAGTCGGGCGCCACGACGATCGTGGATCCCTCCTCCCCCAGCAGCGCCTCGACCGCCTCGCGACGGTCGGTGGCCGGCGGCCAGGCGAGCAGCCCCCGTTGCTGGCGGACCAGCGCGTCGACCCCGGCGGGAGGGACGCGAGGAGGAAACACCGCGGTGTGCAGCTCGACGTCGGCAAAGGGCGACACGACGTTCGGCGGCGACGCCGATCGGAGCAGGAGGGCGAGCGGCCCCGCGAACCGCCACGCGGCCCACCGGCACAGCTCCACGACCTCGGGCGGCGGCCCGGCCGAGACGACCTTCGCCAGCGGGCGGAGGCCGGCCGGATCCAACTCGGGCTCGACGCCGTCGTCGACGACCCATCCGCGCACACGCCGTCCGTGCAGCGGGGCACGCACGACGGTGCCGACGCGCACGAGACCAGCGAAGTCGGCCGGAACCAGATAGTCGAAGGCGCGCGCGACGGCGGGCAGATCTGGTTGGACCCGGCAGACCCGCGGTTCGGCTATGCGAGCGCTTCCGCCGCCTTGC
>DATFXK010000203.1:0-5050 GCA_035316005.1 Acidimicrobiia bacterium
GCGTCAGACGGCCCGGACGTTCTGCGCCTCTTCGCCCTTCCTGCCGGGGGCGATGTCGAACTCGACGCGCTGCCCCTCGTCGAGGGTGCGATACCCGTCACCCTGGATGGCCGAGAAGTGCACGAAGACGTCGTCCCGCCCCTCAATCGCGATGAAGCCGTAACCCTTCTCCGCGTTGAACCACTTGACCGTTCCGGTCGTTGCCATGTGTTGCTTCGCTCCTTGCCGTACCCAACCGATGTCAGCGTCGGTGGGTGGATGTTTTGGGAAGGTCAGTGGCGCTGTTGCGAATCGACTCGGACCGGAACGGTACGAGGGCGGTCGTACCGTTGTGCCTCGCTCGTGTCGCTTACCGCCGCGACCGAAGCTGACGCGCTGACTGTATCTCAGCGTGCGAACCGTCAATCCCTGGCCCGCGGCATATCACCCGGTTCGCGTGCCCCGCGGCAACCACCCCTTCTCGACCGATGCTCGACCACGTAGCGTGAGTGACGTGCGAGGTGTGACGGAGTCGTCTCCGCTTCGGCCTGGACTACTCGGCGACGTCGAGGCCGACGCGCTCGCGAGTTGGGCGGACGTGGCCGAGGCGTGGCCGGTCGGCAGTCACGTCTGGGGTCAGTACGCCGAGCAGATCGGGGACGGCGTGGCCGTCTGCCGCACCGAGAACGTCTCGGCGTGCCATCCCGGGGTCGCCGCGCTCGTGGACGGAGCGCTCCGCGAGGCCGCGACGGAGGCGCTCGGCGAACCGGCAACCGCCTTCAAGGACAAGATCAACTACAAGCACCCCGGCGGCGCCGGCTTCCGTCCCCATCAGGACCGTCTCGCGTACCCCGGCGTCGACCGCGTGCTGTCGGTCCTCGTCGCCATCGACGAGTGCACGACCGAGTCCGGCTGCCTGTGGCTGGCGGGCGGCGTCGACGAGCCCCTCCCCACCGACGATCGCGGCGTGGTGCGCGGCGACTTGGTCGAGTCCCTCCGGTGGGAGCCCGCCGAGCTGGCGGCCGGCGACGCGGTGCTGCTCGACGGCCTTGCACCCCACTACAGCGAAGCGAACCGGGGCGATCGGCGCCGGCGCGTGCTCGTCGCGAGCTATGCGCCGGCGAGCGAGGGGTACTCGCGCGGTCGCTATTACTCGGCCCGCGCCGACACAATGCGGCGCGCCTCGCAGCAGGACGGGCGGTTCCGCATCAGCACGCTCGCGGACTTCGACGGCATCGAGGTCGCCGGCAGCAACGCCGGGCCCGACCGCTGCACCCACGACCCGGTGGAGGGCGTCCCCGCCGAGTAGGCGAAGAGGGTCGACGGCGCCACGGCCCGGATGCGAACATGTGTTCGTGAACGGCGAGATGGGCGGGGCCACGATCCTCCACGCCGACCTCGACGCCTTCTACGCCTCCGTTGAGCAACGGGACGACCCCCGATTGCGCGGCCGCCCGGTCATCGTGGGCGGCGGCGTCGTCCTCGCTGCCAGCTACGAGGCCAAGGCGTTCGGGGTCCGCACGGCGATGGGCGGCGCCCAGGCCCGGGCGCTGTGCCCGCGCGCGGTCGTGGTCGAGCCCCGCATGTCCGCGTACGCGGAGGCGAGCACGGCCGTCTTCGACGTGTTCGAGCGGACGACCCCACTCGTCGAGGGCCTGTCGATCGACGAGGCGTTCCTCGACGTCGGCGGGTTGCGCCGACTCTCGGGCCCGGCGCCGGCGATCGCGCGGCGACTCCGGCGCGAGGTCCGGGAGCACGTCGACCTGCCGATCACGGTCGGCGTGGCCCGCACCAAGTTCCTCGCCAAAGTGGCGAGCGCGGTCGCCAAGCCCGACGGACTGCTCGTCGTGCCGCCGGACAAGGAGCTGTTGTTCCTCCACCGGCTTCCCGTCGAGCGCCTGTGGGGCGTCGGGCCCGTCACCGCCGACAAGCTGCGCACGCGGGGCATCACCAGCGTCGCCGACGTCGCCGCACTCGCCGAAGGCGCACTCGTCGCCATGCTGGGGACGGCCGCAGGCCGGCATCTTCACGCGCTCGCCCACAACCGCGATCCGCGGCCGGTGCAGGTGGGACGGCGACGACACTCGGTGGGTTCGCAACACGCTCTCGGTCGTGGGCCGAAGTCGTCGGCCGACGTCGACACCACCGTCGTCGCGCTCGTCGACCGCGTGACCGGGCGCATGCGCGCCGCCGGGCGCGTGGGGCGAACCGTCATGCTTCGGCTGCGCTTCGGCGACTTCTCACGCGCGACCCGCTCGCACACGCTGGCGCAAGCGACCGCGCAGACCCGCACGATTCTCGACGCCGTGCGCGATCTCGTGGCCACCGCCACGCCGATGATCGAGGGGCGGGGCCTTACCCTCGTGGGGATCTCGGTCGGCAACCTGCACGACGACGCCGCCGTGCAGCTCGCGCTCCCGTTCGACAGCCGGCGCGACAGCCGCGCCCTCGACGACGCGCTGGACCACATACGCGACCGGTTCGGGTCGGACGCCGTCACACGCGCGGTGCTGCTGGGCCGGGATCACGGCCCGACGGTGCCGCTCTTGCCCGACTGAGACGCCGCACCTGCCTCATCTGCTTCACTGGCCGCATGACGACCGCCGAGCTGCTGATCGACGCGTTCGGACGAATCCGGGAAGACGTCCACGGGGCGGTGCAGGACCTGACGCCCGAGCAGCTGGCCGTACGGCTCGACGAACAGGCCAACTCGATCGCGTGGTTGGTGTGGCACCTGACGCGCGTCCAGGACGACCACATCGCCGACGCGGCGCAGATCGAGCAGGTCTGGACGTCGAGCGGTTGGACCGAACGGTTCGCGTTGCCGTTCGACGCCTCCGACACCGGGTACGGCCACGACGCCACCGACGTCGCCGCCGTCACGGTGGACTCGGGGCGACTGCTCACCGAGTATCACGACGCCGTGCACGACCAGACGATCCGGTTCGTCGACGGCATCACGGACGCCGACCTGGACCGGATCGTCGACGAACGGTGGGACCCGCTGGTCTCGCTCGGCGTCCGGATCGTCAGCGTCATCAACGACAACACCGAGCACGCGGGCCAGGCCGCGTTCGTGCGCGGGATCGTCCTGCGGGGATAGCGATGCCGGAAGCCGAGGAGGGCCTCGCGTTTCGGGATCCCGCCAAGCGGCGAGGGCTCCAGTTCGCGGTCCTGCCGATGACGAAGCTCGAGGTCATCTCCCATCAGCGCAAGGCCAGCGATTCGCACGTCAAGCGGGTTGCCGATTCCGTCGATCGCGTCGGCTTCCTGGCGCCCGTCGTGGTTGTCGAGCGCGATGGCGGCGGCTACCTGATCATCGACGGGCAGCACCGATTCCTCGCCGCCAAGGAGCTGGGCCTGCGCCGCATCCCCGCCGTGATCGCGCCCCGGGACGTCGCCCGCCGCATGCTCACCCTGAACGTGGAGAAGGAGCCCAATATCCGCGAGCGGTCGGCGGTCGCGCTCTCCATCTACCGGGAGCTGGTCGAGGCCGAACCGGAGCTCGGCGAGGACGACGCCGAGGTCGCGGACGCGGTGCAGCAGGCTCATTACGTGACGCTCGGGCTCGCATACCAGGCCTCGGGCCGGCTCGCGGGCAGCCTCTACGAGCCCATCCTCCGACGATGCGACGGGTTCATGGACGAGGCCCTCGCCGAGGCGCTCCCGATCCGAGAGGCCCGCGCCGGTCGCGTGGTCGAGGCGCACCAGCTCGTGCGGGAGGTCACCGATCGCCTCAAGGAGGCCGGCGCGTGGCACGAGTTCGCCGGCGCCCAGATCATCTCGTACGCGAACCCGCTCAAGCGGGCGCGCAAGCAGCATTCGTTCGACCAGACCTTCGACAAGCTCGTCGCCAAGCTCGAGAGCCTGGGCGACCACCCGGAGAAGGTGCTGCGCGGCGGCTAGCGTTTCGCCCAGCATGAAGCTCTGGGACGACGAGCTCGATGCGCTGCGGCCGCAGCTTCGGGAAGAAGCCGACGCGTTCATCGCGTCCTTCGCGCTCGAGGACGATCCGAGCCTCCCGACGGCAGAGAGGATCGCGAAGCAGCGCGCCGCGTTCGACGCGCGGGTGTTGCGATCCGAGATGGCGACCGAACGCGAGATCCCCGGCCCCGCCGGACCGATGCGCCTCCGCACCTTCGTACCCGACCAGGTCGACGCCGTGTTCTTCCACATCCACGGCGGCGGGTTCGTCACCGGCTCACCGGAGATGACGGACCTGCTCCACGAGGCACTCAGCAAGGAACTGAACCTCGCGTTCGCGAGCGTGGACTACCGGCTGGCGCCCGAGCATCCCTACCCCGCCGGCCCCGACGACTGTGAAGCCGCCGCCCTGTGGCTCCTCGAGCACGCCGAGCGCGAGTTCGGCTCGGCGCGTCTGCTGATCGGCGGCGAATCCGCCGGCGCCCACCTCGCGGCCTGCACGCTGCTCCGCATGCGCGACCGGCACGATGCCGTGGAACGGTTCGGCGGCGCCAACCTCGTCTTCGGGATCTACGACCTCAGCGGGACGCCGAGCCAGCGCGGCATACAGGAGCGGCCCGACATCCTCACGGCCGACGGGATCCGGTACGTCACCGACCTGTTCACGCCCGGGCGCTCCACCGAGGGCCGCCGCGACCCCGACGTGTCACCGCTCTACGCCGACCTGCACGGCCTGCCGCCGGCGTTCTTCACCGTCGGCAGCGACGACCATCTCGTCGACGACACGACCCTCATGGCAGCGCGCTGGCAGCTGGCGGGCAACGACGCCGAGCTCCTCGTCTACCCGGAGGCACCGCACGGCGGCATCGGCATGCCGAGCATCCTCGAGCGCTGGTTCCCGCAGCTCACCGACTTCCTCCGCCGCGCTATCCGGCCCTGAGCCGCGCGTCGGTGAGAACCGGCCCGGGTGGGGGTCATACGGTGCGCGGACCGAGGAGGATCCATGGCGGAGCGCTTCGAGCGCGTCTGGCAGGTGCTGGACGCGCAGGTGGCGGCCGGGCGCATGCCCGGGTACGTGGCGGCGGTGCGCGCCGGCAACGAGGAGGAGATCCGGGCCGCCGGCAGGTCGGCGGTCGAGGCCGACAGC
>DATFXK010000204.1:0-4029 GCA_035316005.1 Acidimicrobiia bacterium
CCGGGCGGCGAGTCGCAGACGAGTGCGCGCCTCCTCGCCGAACCAGCGCTCGCGCCGGTCGCGTCGTCGGCTGGCGGGCTCCGGCACGGCGGCAGTGTACGAGGCGGCCCGCGCGCCCAAGCGGCGGAGTGGTACGCCCCCAGGGACTCGAACCCTGAACCCGCGGATTAAGAGTCCGCTGCTCTATCCAGTTGAGCTAGGGGCGCTGGGAGCGTCCATGCTATCGGCGTGGACGTGGCGGTCACGGGGTCGCACGGGCTCGTCGGATCGGCGCTCGTCCCCGCGCTCGAACACGCCGGTCATCGCGTCGTGCGGGTTGTCCGCGGGACGCCCTCCGAGCCAGACGAGCTGAGCTGGGATCCCCGAGCCGGGGTCATCGACGCGGCCGGGCTCGAGAAGATCGACGCCGTCGTCCACCTCGCCGGCGCGGGCATCGGCGACAAGCGCTGGACACCCCAACGCAAGCGACTGATCCTCGGGTCGCGCACGCAGGGCACCGAGCTGCTCGCACGGACGCTCGCGGGGCTGGTGCACGAGCCGGCCGTGCTGATCTCGGCCTCGGGTGTCGATTACTACGGCCCGCGCGGCGCCGAGGAGCTCACCGAGCAGTTTCCCCGCGGCACGGGGTTCCTCGCCGAGGTGTGCGCCCGATGGGAGGAGGCGACGAAGCCGGCCGAGGAGGCGGACATCCGGGTCGTGCGCATGCGGACCGGCCCGGTGCTGTCGGCCGCGGGCGGGCTGCTCGGCCGTCTGCTGCTCCCGTTCCGGCTGGGGCTCGGCGGTCGGGTCGGGACCGGCGAGCAGTGGTTCAGCTGGATCGCGCTCGACGACCACGTCGCCGCGATCCGGCACCACCTCGCCCACGGCGAGTCGGCCGGGGTCTACAACCACACGGCGCCGAGCCCGGTCACGAACCGGGAGCTCACCGAGACGCTCGGCCGCGTCCTGCACCGCCCGACGAGGATCCCGACGCCGCTCCTGCCGCTAAGGATGCGCTACGGGAGTGAGCTGGTCGACGAGCTGCTGCTCACCGGCCAGCGCGTGATGCCGACGCGGCTCGAAGCGGCGGGCTACCGGTTCGCGCACCCCACGCTCGAGGAGGCGTTGCGTGCGGCTCTGGATCGACACTGACGTCGGCACCAACCCTGACGACGCCGTCGCGCTGCTGTGCGCCGACGCACACCGCGACGTGGAGCTCGTCGGGGTCAGCACCGTCGACGGCGACACCGAAAGGCGGGCGGCGATCGCACGGCACCTCGTCGGCGCGCCCGTCGTGCCCGGGGCGCGCCTGGCCGTCCGGGACGTCGCCGCATCGGGCGCCGACGCCGTGCTCGCCATCGGCCCGCTCGAGAACGTCGCCCGTCTCCTCGCCGCCGGCGCGCTCCCACCGCGTCTCGGCGTGATGGGCGGCACGCTGAGGCCGGTTCGGCACCGGGGCGCGGTACGGGAGGTCGAGCACAACTTCGGCGCCGAGCCCGCCGCGGCCCGGGCGGTGATCGAGCACGCGCCCGGCCTGCTCGTGTGCCCGCTCGACGTCACGGCACGGATGCGGCCGACCGGCGCGGACACCGCAGCCATGGTCGACGCCGCGCCCGTGCTGGGCCCGATGCTCACCGACTGGCAAGGCCGCCAACACGCCGCCGGCGTTCCCGAGGACGAGGCCGCGGTCCGCCTCCATGACCCGCTCGCGCTCCTCGCGCTCGTCGGCGAGCCCGTCGTCGCCGTCGAGCAGCGATCGCTCACCGTGGATGAGGACGCTCGCCTCCGCGACGACCGCGGCCGCGGGCGCGTCGCCGACGTCGTGACCGATGTCGACGTGGTGCGGGCGATGGAACGCATCGTGGCGCTCGTCGCGCGGTCGGGCCGCGCCGCTCAGTAGCATTCATCCCCCAGAGGCGCCCGTAGCTCAGGGGATAGAGCGGCAGACTTCTAATCTGCGGGTCGGGGGTTCGAATCCCTCCGGGCGCACGCATCGGATCGGCAGGAGCGCGGTCGTGAACGGGGAGGGGACGCGCGGTCGATGATCGAAGTCCCCATGACCGACGCCGTGCTGCCGGTACGACGAGTTCGTGCTCGAGGTGTTCTCGCGTTTCGAGAACGACTCGGCGCGCTACCACGTCGGCATGATCGAGTCGACGGCGTTCGAAGCAGGCGTGCCGCTCCTGACCATCACGCTGCGGGGCGGCCTCACACGTCCGCAGATCAGCTTCGACGAGGCCGCCCGCGGCGACGTCGAGCGGCTCGTCGCCACCATGAACGAGGACGGCCGCTCGTGGCACGAGGCGCACGCTCCGGGCTGAGCGATTCGCTACCCGGTGAAGCGCGGCGTGGCGACTACCGCCGGCGGCGGCACGGGCGGTGTGGGTGGCACCGGCGGCGCGACCGCCACCTCGACGGCGCCGATGTCGCACCTGCACCCCGCGGTCGGGTGACGCCGCGCTGGTCGACGGCGATGCCGGCGGCGCCGTCGGCCTGACACGCGGTCGTCGGGATGGCGTCGATGAGCGGACTCCCGGCCAGGGGAAGCAACGTCATCGTCGGGCCGCCGTTCGGACCGAGTGGGCCGAGCTGCGGGTCGCCGGCGTCCTGGAGGTCGGTCGTCGCCTTGAACCCGCAGAGGTCGTCGTCGCTGAAGTTGTATCCGTGCGACGTCGCAGTGACCGGGAGACAGTTACCGGTGCCGTTGGACTCGGCGACCACCGACCCGAAGCTCTCCAGCGTCTGGGTGTCGATGTCCCCGAAGTTGCCGGCGGTGTTGCGGACGATCGTCGCGTACACGAGCGTCGTCGAACCGCCGCTGAAGATCCCGCCGCCCAGGCTCGGCCCGCCGTTCGAGTTCCCCGTGATCGTCGAGTTCACGACTGCCACGGACACGTTCGAAGCGTTGGGAACCGTTGCCACTCCTCCGCCGACGTTGTTCCTCACCGTCGAGCCGGTCAACGTGACACCCGGGCTCGCCGGGCCGAGCGAGATTCCGCCGCCTACTCCGCTGCTGACGTTCGAGTCGACGGTGGAGCGCACGAGGTTGATGATTCCTTGCGACGCGACCCCACCCCCGGCGGCGTTTGCCCGGTTGTTCGCGATCGTCGAGTCCGTCACGCTGAGCGCTGACGCGGCGAAGATCCCACCGCCATTGCCGGACGCGTGCCCGCCGGTGATCGTGAGACCGCGGACCGTCATGAGTCCCGAGCCGTCCTGGAGGAACACGTTGTCGGAGCACGTCTGGTGGACCGTGTGCCCGTGCCCGTTGATGGTGACCGGATCGGCCACAGCCGCGGCGCGTTCGACCGCGCCGCCCCCCGCGCAGTCGGTGAGGGTGATGTCGCCTTCGACGTCGATCTGCGTGTCCGTCGCGAAGGCGGCTTTGAGCTCGGCCTAGGTCGTGACCGTGACGGCAACGGCGGGCCGACTCGACGCGACGAGCGCGGCGCCGGCGACCACAGCAGCGGTGAGCAGCGCCACCATGGCGCGACGCAGCATCGATCGACCGTATCAACGATGCCGTTGTCGGACGGGGACCGGTAGCATCGCTCTTCGCGTGCTCGCGGGCTCGCCCGTCACACGCGCATGGTGGCCGTAGCTCAGTTGGTGAGAGCGCCGGGTTGTGGTCCCGGAGGTCGGGGGTTCGAATCCCCTCGGTCACCCCACGGTCGAGCGAGGCCACAGCAGGTCGTTTGCGATCTCTTCGTCGCGCTGCCACGCGCTTCCACGCGAAGGTCTGCATCGCGGCCGACGCGCGGGGATCACTGACATGGACGCCATCGATCGCTAACATCCCGTGACTAATCGCGCGGCCCAACCGCGCGCCCTCCCCCCATGATTTCCAGGATCTCCCTCATCGCCGGCGGTCTCGTCGCTGCGCTCGCCCTGAGCGCGTGCGGCGCCGGCGGCCATTCGTCGGTGTCGGCACGCGATGAGGGCACGACCACGACGTCGACCTCGACGACCACCACGACGACGACGGTGCCGGGGTCGACCGCGCCACCGGTGTCATCGACGCCGGCATCGACCGCTCCCACGATGAGCGGC
>DATFXK010000205.1:0-19404 GCA_035316005.1 Acidimicrobiia bacterium
AGGTAGGTCATGTCCCACCGCGGGTCCTCGATGATGTCGTTGAGCAGCAGCTTGAGGTGGGCGTTGATCGGATAGTGGCCGGACAGCTTCTCGTCGAGGTACTTGGCGAACACCTCGACGTGCCGGGCCTCGTCCATCACCTGCGTCGCCGCGTAGTACTTGGCGTCGATCCACGGGACGGTCTCCACCACCTTGGCGGTGCAGATGAGCGCGCCCTGCTCGCCGTGCAAGAACTGCGACAGGGTCCAGTTCTGCGACTGCACGCCGAAGGCGAGCCACTCATCGTCGCCCCAGTTCTCGAACGGGGTGCCCTTCGTGTCGAGCTCGGTGCCGAACGTGGTGTTGTTGGCGAGCGCGTTGGCGAGCACGACGTGCTCCTGGTCGACGTCGGTGTCCCAGGGCAGGTCGGTCTGCGCGTTCCACTGCGACTTCTTCGCCCGCTCGTAGAGCTTGCCGAGCGCGGGACGGCTGCGGTCGTAGTCCCACGTGAAGATGGCGTCGCCGTTCGACTGGACGAGGTGCTCGACCTCGTCGACGTCGGTGTTGGTGATGGCGAGGATGGCCTCGAGGTCGTCGACCTCGTCTCGGCCCAGGATCTCGTGAGTGCTGGCCATGGGAGTACCCCCTAGGTGGTGGGTTCGGGACGGAGCAGGCCGGGGAGGACGAGACCACGCACGAGGGCGCGGGTCTCGGCTTCGTCGGTCAGATCGATCGGGCTCGTGGGTGACAGTGCGTGCGTGAGCGCGACGCGGGCGAGCCATTCGCCGGCGCGCTCGACGCGATCGGCAGGGAGAAACCGGCCGAGCGCCGGTGAGATCGCGGCGCCGGCGCCGATCAGGAACCGGTTGCCGGCGTCGAACGTCACGTGCGGCAGCACGAGCTCCGGCTCGAACGCGAACAGGAACAGCAGCGCCTGGTTCTCGCGCAGCTCCCGGGCGGCGCGCACGAACATCGCGACCACCGCGTCCTCGAAGGTCTGCTCGGCGTCGGCGGCGGCGCGGATGCCGGCGGCGATGCGCGCCGCCTCGCGGGCGATCGTGATCCGGACGAGCTGGCGCTTCCCGCCGAAGTAGCGGTACAGCGTGGCGCGGGCGCAGCCGGCCTCACGGGCAACGTCGTCGAAGGTGGTCTTGGCGAGCCCGTGCCGGGCGACGCAGGCGAGGGTGGCCCGGACCGCGCGGTCCTCGACGCTCTCGGTCGGCGCCGGGGAGAGGCTCTCGGCCTCGGCGGTCATGGTGGGGAGGGCCATCACACTCGGGTTTCCCTGAGACAGTAAGGCAGAAATCGTCTCACCGTCAATGTGTCGCAGGTCACGATCCGGACGAACGGTGCCGTCAGACGAGAATCCCGCCGAGGAGCTCCTCGCGCACGAGGAGCCGGACCTGCTCCGGGTCGTCCATGTCCCACCGGCCTGGCGAGCCGATGAGCGACAACACGAGCCTCGCGACGTACTGCGCGGCCGCCTCGAGGTCGACGCCGCCGCGGACCCGTCCGGCGCGCTCCTCCCGCTCCAGGTACGGGAGGAGGAACGCGGTGATGAAGTCGAGGACCCGGTGCTGCTCGACCGTGATGAGCGGCAGGAGTCGCTCGGGCTCGGTCTCGAGCACCTTCCGGAGGACGTCGTGCTCCTGGATCGACCGGTGCGCGAACACCAGGCCTTCCTGCAGCAAGCTGGCGAAGTCGGGCGCGTCGTAGACGGCCTCCGCGAGCCGGGAGAAGAAGCGGTTCATCTCCCAGCCGACGGTCTCGCGCAGCAACTGGTCCTTGCCGCCCGGGAACAGCCGGTAGATCGACGCGCGCGAGACGCCGGATTCCTTGACGACGTCCTCGACGGTCGTCTTGCCCATGCCGAAGCGGGCCACGCACGCATACGTGGCGGCGAGGACCCGCTCACGCGGCTCGACCTGCACGCTCACGGGCCCATCGTTACGCGAAAGAGCCCGCCCCCGGTGGAGGGCGGGCCCCTTCGTTCTCCTACGCGCGGATGGGAAACGTCACTTGGTGAACTTGACCTGATTTCCCGCTTTGGAGGTGTAGTTGGTCGCGACGACCTGGAACCCTTGTGGCTGCCCGACAGCGATCTTCGCGATCGTCGAGTCGCGCGGCGGGTTGCGGTCGCTTGCCGACTTCCCGTACTTGTAATCGCCTGCGAGCCCATCGAACTTCAGCGTGCCGACCTGGTTGGAGGCCTTCTTGATCCCCGCCTTGCTGAAGTCGCCGTTCTTGGCGGCCTGCTGGAGGATCTGATCCATGGCCCACGCCTGGCCGTAACCGAACTCGAAGTACTGGTCGGGCTTCTGGTCGGGAGCGTATTGCTGCTGATCGGTGAGCATCTGCGCCATGCCCGGGATGCTCTGGTCGCCCCAGGGCGCCCCGTAGCCGAGCCAGACGTAGTGGTCCTGGTAGAACGGGCCGTTGTCGGTGGACTCGAGGCCACCGAGCCACGAGGGCGCGATCCCGAGGACCGTGGGCGTGAAGTTCCGCCCGACCATCTTCGTGACGATGGATGCGGTGTCGTTGGGCAGCGACGTGAGCATCACGGCGTCACACTTGGCGTCCGCCAGCTCGCCCACCTGGGCGCTGGTGTCGGATCCCGTCGCGAAGCGCACGGTCTTCGCCACCTTGACGTTGAGCGTCTTGGCGGCCTGTGTCAGCCCGTCCAGCCCGGCGGCGCCGTAGGCGTCGTCCTGAGCCATGGCGCAGACCTTCTTGCCCTGGCCGCCGTTCTTCTGGTACCAGTCGAGGCCGTTGGCGGCGAGCACCTGGTACGGCGTGCCGACGGGCATGAGGGTCGACTGCTTCACCCACACGCCCTCGAGCGAGGCCGGGCCCCCGTAGAGGTTGTCTGCCTTCAGCCGTTGGTTGACGGACTTGACGATCTGAGTGCCGAGGATCTGCTGGAACGCGACGACGTCACCCTTGATCGAGTCGTAGCCCTGGAGCGCGGTCGCCACGTCGTACTGGCTGTCCTGGATGGACAGGTCGACCTTGTACTTGCCGGCAACGCCGCCCTTGGCGTTCTTGGCCTCCCAGTACACCCGGTTGCCCTCGGTGAGCGGCTTGCCGACGACGCTGGCGATCCCGCTCTGGGGCGTGATGACCCCGAGCTTGATGGTCGAGCCGTTGAAGCCGGGGACGTTCGGCGGCGTCTTCTGCGAATGGACGCCTCCGGCGAACGCGGCCTGGCTCGTGGCGCCGACGGCCAATGCCGCGGCGGCGACCACTCCCAGGAGCCGCCCGAGCTTCTTCCCCCTCATCGTGGTTACCCCCTTTGTGGCCGATCAGTAGGAGAACGGCCAGGTCCTGAAGTATGCCTGAATCCTCCGCCAGATCCCGGCCAGGCCTCTCGGTTCGAAGACCAGAAAGATGATGATCAGCAAGGCGTAGATGACCGTGCTCAGCGCCCCTTTGCTGAAGCCGGTCGCGGACGCGTCGCTGGTGACGATCGGCCAGCCCAGGATGGGCAGGTTCCAATTGTCCGGGACGAACTCCTTGATGATCGTCGGGAGGGAGCCGACGAAGAGGGCGCCGAGGATGGACCCGTAGATCGTGCCGATGCCGCCGACGACGATGACAGCGAGGAACTGGATCGAGAGCACCAACCCGAGTGAGGTCTCGTCGGGGGTGAGGTAGCCGAGATACAGCCCGTAGAGGACTCCGGCGCCGGCGGCGATGGCGCTCGAGATCGCGAACGCGCTCACCTTGTAGCGGAAGAGGCTCACGCCGACCACCTCGGCGGCGACGTCACGGTCCCGGACGGCTTGGAGCGCCCGGCCGGGACGGGTACGGACGATGTTCTTCACCAGCAGCGCCGTCACGATGACTAGGCCCCACGCGAGGTACATGAGCCCCTGTTTCGATCCCAGCTCCTTGCCGAACACCGTCGGTTTCAGGAAGTCGATGGACCAGAACCCCAGGTTGAGGTTGGCCTTGACCGGCATCGCGCTGCCCTCGTTGCCGCCCGTGAACGTCGTCCACTTCTTCCAGACGTACAGCGCGACGAACACCAGCCCCAGGGTGACGATCACGAGATAGTTCCCGCGCAGGCGCAGGGCAGGGAGACCGATGAGGACGCCGACCGCGCCGCCGGCGATCACGGCGATGAGCATGTAGACGAACAGGTTCAGGTCGTAGCCGATGCCGTCGGCGAACCGTCCGCCGCCGTAGTAGCCGGCCACGAACGCACCGAGCCCGATGAACGCGGCCATGCCGAGCGACGGTTGCCCCGTGTACCCGGTCAGCAGGTTGAGCCCAATGGCGCCGATCGCGACGATGCCGGCGAGGGACAGGACGCTGGCCCACGTGTCGTTGATCAGGTACGGAACGAGCAGATAGAGGGCGATGAGCACCACGATGCCGACCCTCTTGGCGGCGGTCGGGAACAACCGGAGGTCGTCGGCGTAGCTGCGGATCATGGACCTCGTCGGTCGCGCCATCAGACTCTCCGGACCTCACGCGTCCCGAATAGGCCGAACGGGCGTACGAGCAGGATGATCACCATGATGATGTACGGCACGATGTCGCCGAACTCGGCGCCGAGGGCCGGGAAGCGGTCGGGGATGTACCCCTTCGCCATCACCTCGGCGACGCCGATCGTGAGCCCGCCGACGACGGCCCCGCTTGGCGAGTCGAGACCGCCGAGGATGATGGCGGGGAACGCGCGAAGCGCGATCAGGCCCAGGCTGACGCTCAGGCCGGGCGCCGGGCCGGCTCCACCCGCGAGCATCATGCCGGCGACGACGGCGACGGCGCCCGCGATCGCCCAGGACAAAGCGAAGATCCTTCGGACGCTGATCCCCTGGGCGAGCGCCGCCTCCTGGTCGACGGCGGTGGCGCGCATCCCGACTCCGACCTTCGTGTACTGGAACAGCAGGAAGAACCCGCCCATGACGAGCGCGCCCAGCACCACCGTCGCGATGTTGACCTGGAGGATGTTGACGGAGCCGAGGGACACGGTCTTCGTACCCCAGGGAGTCTGAATGCCGCCGGGCGGGTTGTGCCAGATCGTGGTCGTGATCGGCTCCACGAGCAGGAAGAGGCCGATGGTTATCAGGATGATGGCGAAGATGGGTTGGCCGATCATGCGCCGCAACACGAGGGCTTCGAAAGCGGCGCCGATCGCGGCAACGCACACGATGGCGAACAGGGCGCTGCTGATGAACCCCGGCCACGTCGAGCCGCCGCCGAACCAGTCCCATGTGTTCTGGGCCTGGTACACGAGAAAGGCGCCGAAGATCACCAGGCCGCCCTGGGCAAAGTTGATGACGCCGGTGGCGCGGAAGATGACGACGAATCCGAGGGCGACGAGCGCGTAGACCGCGCCCAGGGCCAAACCGTCAGCGAGCAGTGAGAAGAACTTCGTCATGCCGCGTACATCCTCTCGATGAGATCGCTGAACTGGGCGGCGGCCATCCCACGGCGCACCTTCTGCGTCGCCGTCAGCGCACCCGTCTCCTCCAGGTCGACCGGGAGGAGCTCGAACCCCTGGATCTGCTCCTCGTCGTCGACCTGCCGGTTCACCTCGTTCACGGCACTCTCGACCAGCCGGCGGACCTCGGGCTTCTCGACGAGGTCGCGCTGGGTCGTGAACTGGAGGTTCTGCTGCTGGGCCCAGACGGAGACCATCCCGAGGTCGATTCCGACCAGCGCGGCGAGATGCGGCCGGCGGTCGCCGACGACCATCGCGTCCCGGACGAACGGCGAGAACTTCAGCAGGTTCTCGAGCTTGGCGGGCGAGATGTTGACGCCGGCGGCGGTCATCACGATGTCCTTCGTGCGGCCGGTGATCGCGAGGAAGCCGTCGTCGTCGAGCTCACCGAGGTCGCCGCTGCGCAACCATCCGTCGTTGTACGCCCGCTCGGTCGCCTCTTCGTCGCCGAGGTAGCCGAGGAAGTTCCCCGGGCCGCGGACGAGGATCTCGCCGTCGTCGGCGATGCGCACGTCCACGCCGGGCAGCGGCCTGCCGACCTTGCCGATGCGAACGGCGTCGGCGGGCGTGGACGTGGCGAGGGCCGTGTTCTCGGTCTGGCCGTACACCTCGCGCACCGGCACGCCGAGGGACCACATGTATGCGAGCACGTCGGGGGCGATCGGGGCGGCGCCCGAAAGGGCGACCCGGATGCGTGACATCCCGAGCTTCCTTCGCAGCGAACGACCGAGGAACAGCCACCCGAAGAGCTCGGATAGCCGGCCCCGGCGCTTCCCGCGCATCCGCGCCCCGGCGACCTTCGCGCCGCGCCGTTGCCAGATGTTGTAGTTCCACCGCTTGATGCGGCTGGCGTTCGCGATCCTGAACTGCACGCCCGCCGCGAGCCGTTCCCACACTCGCGGGACACCGAGGAAGAAGGTCGGTTGCACCTCGCGCAGGTCGTTCAGGAAGGACTCGCCCCCTTCACCGAAGTTCACGACGTAGCCGGCCCGCACCGCCGTGATCACGGAGACCAGACGCTCGGCGACGTGACACAACGGAAGGTAGGAGAGGATCTCCTCGTCGCGTCGGGCGTTGTAGAAGCTGACCGCGGTCTCGGCCGCCGCGATGAGGTTGGCGTGCGACAGCATGACGCCCTGGGGTGGGCCGGCCGCCCCCGACGTGTACACGATGATCGCCACGTCGGGACCACCGGGCAGCGACGCAACGGAGTCGCGCCATTCGCGCGGTAACCGCTGGAACCGTTGATCGCCCAGTGCCTCGAGCTCGTCCAGGCTCATCGTCGCCGGGTCCTCGAGTGACCGGATCCCGCGGGTGTCGATCACGACGATCTTCTCGAGGTGCGGGAGCTGGTCGCGGACGAGGAGCGTCTTGTCGAGCTGCTCCTCGTCCTCGACGACGACGATCTTGGACACGGAGTTCCCGAGCACGTGGGCGACCTCGGACTCGGAGCTCGTCGGGTACACGCCCAGCGTGACGCCGCCGATGCCCTGCGTGCCGAGGTCGACGAAGAGCCATTCGGGCCGGTTGTCGGAGAGCACCGCGACCCGGTCGCCGGTACCGACGCCGAGCTCGCGCAGCCCCAGCCCGATGCGGGTCGCGCGCCGCTCGTAGTCCGCCCAGGTCATCTCCTCCCAGCGTCCGAACCGCTTGGCCCGCAACGCGACGTCGCGGGCCCGGGAGTCGGCGTGCCGGACGAGCATCGCCGGCAGCGTCGCCGGCGCATCCGATGTGGGCACGGCAGGCGCCTCGACCGCGGTGCTCACGCCGGTTGCCCCAGGTACGCCTCGATGACGCGCGCGTCCTGCTGGATCTCCTCGGGTCGGCCGCTGGCGATGGGCCGACCGAAGTCGAGGGCGAGGACGCGATCGGCGATGTCCATCACCAGGCGCATGTCGTGCTCGACGAGGATCATGGACAGCTCGAGCTCGGCCCTGACCTGCAGGATGTATCGCGCCATGTCCTCGGTCTCCTCGAGGTTCATGCCCGCCACCGGCTCGTCGAGCAACAGCAGCTTCGGTTCCATCGCCAGCGCGCGGCCCAGCTCGATGCGCTTCTGGATGCCGTACGGAAGCATTCCGACGGGCTGGTAGCGGTACGGGCCGAGCTCGATCAGCTCGATGATCTCCTCGACCCGGCGCCGGTTCTCGATCTCCTCCCGCTTGGCCCGCCCCCACCACAGCGCGCCGGCCAGGAACCCGGTCTTCATCAAGTGGTGGCGCCCGAGCATGAGGTTGTCGATCACGTTCAGGTTCACGAACAGACCGAGGTTCTGGAACGTCCGGGCGATCCCGAGATGAGCCGTCGCCGCCGGCCGCATCCCGACGATCTGCGCGCCCTCGAAGCGAATCGTGCCTTCCTGCGGGCGGTACACCCCGTTGAGGCAGTTGAAGATCGACGTCTTGCCCGCGCCGTTCGGGCCGATGATCGAGAACAACTCGTTGCGATTGACGTCGAACGTCACGTCCTGCAGCGCCGTCACCCCGCCGAAGCGCAACGTCACGTCCTGCACCTCGAGCAACACTGTTGCTCGGGAAGCGCCGCCTTCCTGGGACGTCGACTCCTGTTCCCAATGGATCGCGCTCACGCCGTCCACCGCTTTCTCCGCCGGTAGCTCTTGAGGTCGCGGAACGAACGCTGCCCGGCTTCGCCCACGCCCAGGTAGAACTCCTGGATGTCCGAGTCGGCGAGCATCGCCTGCCCCGGCCCGTCCTTGACGATGCCGCCGTTCTCCATCACGTACCCGCGAGCCGCAATCGAGAGCGCCATGGTCGCGTTCTGCTCGACGAGCAGGACGCTCGTCCCCGCCTTGTTGATCTCGACGATGAGATCGCGGATCTGCTGCACGATCAGAGGCGCCAACCCGAGTGACGGCTCGTCCAGCAACAGCAGCTTCGGCGCCGCCATCATCGCCCGCGCCATCGCGACCATCTGCTGCTCGCCTCCCGAGAGGTACCCGGCCGTCTGGCGGTGCCGTTCCTTCAGGACCGGGAACAGCTCCAAGACGTTGTCGTAGCTCTCCTTGACGCCGGCACGATCACGGCGCGAGTACGCGCCGGCGCGGAGGTTCTCGTCGACGGTCAGCTCCGCGAAGATGCGGCGGTTTTCCATCACCTGTGCCATTCCCCGGCGGACGATCGCGGACGCGTCGAGTCGGTCGATGCGCTGCCCGTAGAGCTCGACCGTCCCGCGGGGAATCGAGCCGCGGTGGAACCGGAGGAGGCCCGACACCGCGCGCAGCAACGACGTCTTGCCCGCGCCGTTGGCGCCGAGCAGCGTGACGATCTGCCCCTGCTGCACCTCGAGGCTGACGCCGCGCAACACCTGAATGGCCGCGCCATAGACGACTTCGAGGTTTCGCACGGCGAGGATCGGCCCACTCCCATCCCCCGAGGTCACGTGGGGACACTAACGACCGCGATTGCCCCGCTCAAGGGCGCGGGATGCGCGGGGACTAGAGGTCGAGCATCGCGTCGAGGCCCACCGTGAGCCCCGGCTCCTCGCGCACGCGCCGGATCGCGAGGAGGACTCCCGGCATGTACGAGGTGCGGTCGTAGGAGTCGTGGCGGATCGTGAGCGACTGGCCCGTCGTCCCGAGCACGACTTCGTGGTGCGCGACGAGACCGCGGATACGCAGCGAATGAACCCGGATCCCCCCGGCGCCGGCCCCGCCTCGCGCGCCCTCGGCGACGACGGTCTTGGTGGGGTCGGCCGCCCACGTGTCCGACGCGTCGGCGATCCGTTGCACCGTCATCATCGCCGTGCCCGACGGCGCGTCGACCTTGTTGTCGTGGTGGAGCTCGATCACCTCGGCGGTGTCGAAGAAGGGGGCCGCCAGCTCGGCCAGGCGCATCATCAGCACGGCGCCGATGGCGAAATTGGGCGCAATGACGGCGTTCGCGGCGCCGTCGGCGAAGCGCTTGCGCAGCACCTCGAGGTCGTCGGCGGTGAACCCGGTGGTCCCGACCACGGCGTGCACACCGTGGTCGGCGCACCATTCGAGGTTGCTCCGGGCGGCGTCGAGCACGGTGAAGTCGACGGCGACTTCGGCCTCCGCCTCCTCGAGGGCCGCCGGGGCGGCGGCGACCTGGAGGCCGGTACCGTGCAACCCGATCTGGTCGAGATCGATCCCGGCGTGCTGCGGATCGACGGCGGCGACCAGCTCCAGCTCGGGATCGTCGACGACCGCCTGGCAGACGTGCTGGCCCATCCGCCCACCGGCCCCGAACACGCCGACCCGGATCATGCGGGCAAGGGTAAACCGGGATCAGCCGAGGGCGCTGACCGACGACTCGTCGACGGGCCCGACCATCACGAGCGTGCGCGGACCCGAGGAGAAGAGGCGGGAGACGACGCGAGCAACGTCGTCGGACGTCACGGCCTCGACGCGCGCGACGACCTCGTCGAGAGACAGCGCCTCGCCCAGCATCAGCTCACTACTCCCCAACCGATGCATCCGGCTGTTCGAAGTCTCGAGCGACAGCGCCATCGATCCCTTGAGATGACCCTTCGCCGCGCTGAGCTCGTCGTCGGTGATCCCGCGGTCGCGGATGACGCGATCGAGCTCGGCGCCGATGACGTCGACGGTTTCGGCGACCCGACCGGGCGCGGTACCGACGTACACGCCGAACGCGCCGGTCTCGAGGTACGCGATCCGGTACGAATACACCGCGTACGCCAGACCCCTGCGTTCGCGCACTTCCTGGAACAGCCTCGACGACATGCCGCCGCCGAGCGCCTGGTTGAGGACGGTGAGCGGATACCGATCAAGGTCGTCACGCGCGATCCCGCGCGTGCCGACGACCACGTGGACCTGCTCGGCGGGCTTGGTCAGGACCGCGCGCGGCCGGGCGGGGGCGAGCCCTTCGACCGACCGTCCGAGGTCGAGCTCCGGAATCGATCGGAGAGCGCCGCGATGGGCCGAGATCCGGTCGACCACGTGCTCGTGCTCGAGGTTGCCGGCCGCGGCGACGACGATCGAAGGGGGGCCGTAGTTACGGTCGTGGAACCGTTCGATCGAAGCGCGGGTCATGTCCGTGATCGACCCTTGCGTGCCGAGCACCTCTCGCCCGAGCGGGTGGTCGGGGAACATCGCCTCGGAGAACAGCTCGTGGACGAGATCCTCGGGCGCGTCGTCGCGCATGTGGATCTCCTCGAGGATCACGTTCCGTTCCGCGTCGACGTCCTCGGGCCGCAACGCCGGCGCCCACACCACCTCGGCGAGGATGTCGAGCGCGAGGTCGAGCTGGTCGTCGGGCACGCGCACGTAGAACGAGGTCATCTCTTGGGCGGTGAAGGCGTTCATGTCGCCGCCGACCGACTCGACCGCGTGCGCGATCTGCGCCGCGCTCCGATCGGCGGTGCCCTTGAAGAGCAGGTGCTCGAGGAAGTGACTGGCGCCGAACTCGTCGTCGCGCTCGTCGCGTGAGCCGACGCCGACCCAGAACCCCACGCTCACCGAGCGCAACGCCGGGAGCGCCTCGGTGACGATCCGGAGCCCCGAATCGAGTCGCGTACGACGGATGTCCTGGCCCGCCGGTCGCGTGCCGGCCGGGCCCGTCACCCCGCTACCGGCTTCCGCCGCGGCCGCCTCGCCGGCGTCCGCCACCCCCGCCCCGGCGTTCCGGCCGCCCGGCGTCGGCGGGACCGAGGTCGCCGAACTCGTCTCGGGCCTGGCTCTCCCAGTACTGCTCGAAGGACACGGATTCCCTCCCTCGTCCTCCTCGCCCGCGCGCCCGGGCAGGTGCTCGATCTTGGTCGCTCCCCCGTCTGCTGCGAGCCGGCGTGCCCGACTCGCGGTCATCGGCGTGCTGCCGCTCGTCCGATCCGCCATCGGACCGCGGTGGTGGCCCACTCGCGTCGTCGCCCTCGTCGACCAGGGACAGCGAGAGCTTGCCCTGGTTGTCGATGTCCGAAACGCGGACCTCCACCTCGTCGCCGAGATTCAGGACGTCCTCGACGCGGTCGATGCGGCGGCCCCCGCCCAGCTTCGAGATGTGCAGCAGGCCGTCCCGGCCCGGAAGGATGTTGACGAACGCGCCGAACTTGGTGATGTTCACGACCTTGCCGTCGTAGACCCCACCGATCTCCGCCATCGGCGGGTCGAGGATGAGGTCGATGCGGCGGCGGGCCTCCTCCACCTGGGAGCCGTCCTTCGACCCGATCGTGACGGTGCCGACGACGCCGTCGTCGTTCACCGAGATGTCGGCGCCGGTCTCGAGGGTGATGGCGTTGATGACCTTCCCCTTCGGGCCGATCACCTCGCCGATCTTGTCGAGCGGGATCTCGAAGCTCACGATCTTCGGGGCTCGCTCGCGCACGTCGGACCGCGGCTCGGGAATGGCGTCGTGCAGCACCTCGAGCACCTGGAGGCGCGCCTCCTTGGCCTGCCGCAACGCCTGGGCGAGGACGTCGGCCGGGAGCCCGTCGATCTTGGTGTCGAGCTGGAGCGCGGTCACGAACTCCTCGGTGCCGGCCACCTTGAAGTCCATGTCGCCAAAGGCGTCCTCGGCGCCGAGAATGTCGGTAAGGGTCGTGTACCTGCCCTCGGCGTAGACGAGCCCCATGGCAATCCCGGCGACCGGCGCCTTGACCGGCACGCCGGCGTCCATGAGCGACAACGTGGATCCGCAGACGGATGCCATCGACGTGGATCCGTTCGACGCCAGCACGTCGGAGACCACGCGCATCGTGTACGGCCATTCCTCCGCGCTGGGGAGCACGGGAACGAGCGCTCGTTCCGCGAGGGCGCCGTGGCCGATCTCACGCCGCTTGGGAGAGCCGACCCGGCCGACTTCGCCGGTCGAGAAGGGCGGGAAGTTGTAGTGGTGCAGGTAGCGCTTGCGCTCGTCGATGCCGATGGTGTCGAGAATCTGCTCCATGCGCGGCATGGCGAGCGTCGCCACGCTGAGCACCTGGGTCTCGCCCCGCTGGAAGAGGCCCGAGCCGTGCGCGGTGGAGATGACGCCGACCTGGGCCGAGAGCGGCCGGATGTCGGACGGGCCGCGCCCGTCGATGCGGGTGCCGTCGTTGACGATCCGCTTGCGCACGACGTCCTTCTGCAGCGACCGGAACGCCTTCTTGACCTGGCCGGCCCGGTCGGCGAACTGCCCGGGCGATTCGCTCGTCCCGCACAGCTTCTCGACGACCTGCGCCTCGAGCTCGTGCGTGCGCTCCTCGCGCGCCGTCTTGTCGGCGATCGTCATCGCCTCCTCGACGTCGGCACGGGCGGCGTCGTCGACGGCGGCGTAGACGTCCTCGTCGTAGTCCTTGTGCACCTCGTAGGGGATCGGCTCGATCGGGCCACGCGCCTCTTCGTAGGCCGTGCGCAACTCGACCTGCAGGTCGATCGACGCCGCGATCCAGCGCGTCGCCGCTTCGAGGCCATCGGCGATGAGCTCCTCGGTGATCCTCGGCGCACCCTGCTCGTACAGCTCGCACGTCGCCTCGGTACCGCCGGCCTCAACCATCATGATGGCGATGTCGCCGCTCTCGACCCGCCGGCCGGCAACGACGAGCTCGAAGGTGGACTCGTCGCCCTGCTGGTAGGTGGGGTGCGCGACCCACTCGCCGTCATGGTGCGCCAAGCGCACCGCGCCGATCGGCCCTTGGAACGGGATTCCCGACACGGTGAGTGCCGCCGACGCGCCGTTGATCGACGCGACGTCGTGCGGGTTCTCGAGATCGGCGCCGAGGATCGTCGAGATGATCTGAACCTCGTTGCGGAAGCCCTCGGGGAAGGACGGCCGCAACGGCCGGTCCGTGAGCCGGCAGGTCAGGATGGCCTGCTCGCCGGGACGGCCCTCGCGGCGGAAGAACGACCCGGGGATCTTCCCGGCGGCGTACATCCGCTCCTCGACGTCGACGGTCAGCGGGAAGAAGTCGATTCCTTCCCGGGGCTTGTCGGTGACGACGGTGGTGAGCACCGTCGTGTCGCCGATCCTGACGAGCACCGCACCGTCGGCCATGGGCGCCAGACGCCCGGTCTCGAACGACATGGTCGTGCCGGCGTCGTTGACGACGCCCTCGACGCGAATCGCACCGTTTGTGTCGGTAGCTGGTGTCTCGGTAGCAGGCATGGAACCCGCTCCTCTCTCTCCGTTCTTCTCCGACGGAGATCAATGAGAGGCTTCGGTTCCCAGTGGTCACCGTCCGGACACCGGCCCGGGCGGTGGCAACTGACAACCGACTGCCCCTGCGTGCTTGCCTCTTCTTCTCTTCCTCTTTGTTCCCCGCCGTGCCTTCGGCACGGCGACGTTCCCTATCGCCGCAGACCGAGTTTCGCGATGAGCGCTCGGTACCGCTCGACGTCGTTCCGTCGGAGGTAGTCGAGCAACCGGCGCCGGCGACCCACGAGCACGAGCAGTCCCCGGCGCGAGTGATGGTCCTTGGGGTGGACCTTCAGGTGGTCGGTGAGGTGGTTGATGCGCTCGGTGAGCAGCGCCACCTGCACCTCCGGTGAGCCGGTGTCGGTCTCGTGGAGGCGGTGCTCGGAGATCGTGGCCGCGGTGTCGGGCATGCGAGAGCTTCGGTCTTTCTGCTGACGTGGGAAGGCGTCGGCACGGGCCGACGCACCTCACAGGGTACCACGGGGCCTCAAATGGCCAGGATGCGGCGGGTCTCCTCGACGTCGGCGTTCATCCGCTCGACGAGCGCTTCCGTGGAGTCGAACCGCTCCTGGCCCCTTACCCATTCGCGAAAGCGGACCTTGACCCGCTGGCCGTACAGGTCGCCCTCGAAGTCGAGCACGTACGCCTCGACGAGGACGTTGCCGTTCTCGTAGAAGGTCGGACGGGTGCCGACGGAGATCGCGGCCGGGTGCTCCACGCCGTCCTCGGCGACGAACGTCCCCGCGAACACGCCGTCTGCGGGCAGGCAGATCCGCTCGGGGAGGGCCAGGTTCGCGGTCGGCATGCCGAGGTGCTCGCCGCGCTGGTCCCCCCGCTCCACGACTCCCCTGACCTCGTGGGGCCGTCCGAGCAGGCGCGCCGCCTCGGCGACGTCGCCTTTCGCCAAAAGCTCACGGATGCGCGTCGACGAGTACGGCACGCCGGTCGTGTCACTGTCGATGGCGACGAGACCGAGGCCGAGCACCTCGAACCCGAGCTCGGCGCCCATGCGCTCGAGCAACGGCACGTTGCCGCCGCGCCGATGGCCGAAGTGGAAATCAGCGCCGACGACGACCAGCCGGGCGCCGATGCCGTCGACGAGCACCTCCCGCACGAAGTCCTCGGCCGCCTCATGGCTGCGCGCCTCGTCGAACGGCAACACCCAGCACAGGTCGAGGTCGCCGGTGGCGTCGAGGAGCTCGAGCCGTTGCTCGAGCGTCGTGAGCAACCGCGGTGCCGACTCGGGCCGGACGATCTCGGCGGGGTGGCGGTCGAACGTGACCAGCGCCGCCTCCAGCCCGCGGGCGTCGGCCAGCTCGCGCACGAGGCGCAGCACGGCCTGGTGACCCAGGTGCACGCCGTCGTAGGCGCCGATCGTGACCACGGCGCCGGCCGTCCGTACGGCGGCGCGGGCGGCATCGTCGCTGCCCGTGACGACGCGCACGACTCAGTTGGCCTCGACGGGCGCCAGGACGACCGCCGGCTTCACGGCGGCGCGACGGCGCTCGTAGACGGCAAGGAGGTCGCCGTCGGTCCCGACGACCGCGAAGGGACCGGGGCCCGCGTCGGTGCCGGCGAACACGGCGGCCGGAAACGTCACCCCGTGGGACACGGCACGCGCCTGCTCGGCGTCGACCTCGACCTGCTCGAGGTCGCGCACGGCGGCGACGGGTGGCAGCACGACCGCGCCGGGTTCGGCTTCGATGACGCCGAGCGTACGGGCCTCGTCGAGCGTGAACGAACCGATATGGAGCCGACGGAGCTCACCTAGGTGCGCGACGCCGCCGAGGCGCGCGCCGATGTCCGCAGCCAGCGACCGGACGTAGGTGCCGCTGCTGCACTCCACGACGACGGTGGTGGTCGGGTACGGCCCGGGCTCGAAGGACTCGATCTCGAGCCGGTCGACGCGGACGCGGCGGGGCGCCCGCTCGACCTCTTCGCCTCGCCGGGCCAGCTCGTGGAGCCGCCGCCCGCCGATCTTGACCGCCGACACCATCGGCGGAAGCTGCTCGATCTCGCCCAGGAACCCGGGGACGACCGCCTCGACGTCCGCCCGGTCGATGGGCATCGGGCGCCGGTCGACGACCTCACCCGACGCGTCGAGCGTCGTCGTCGAGACGCCGAACACGATCGTCGCCCGGTATCCCTTGCCGGCCTCCTGGAGGAACCGCAACAGGCGCGTGGCGCGCCCGAGCCCGACGAGCAGCACGCCGGTGGCGTCGGGATCGAGCGTGCCCGAGTGCCCGACGCGGCGCTGCCGGTAGATCTTGCGGAGCTTGGCGACGACGTCGTGCGACGTCCAGGCCGCGGGCTTGTCGACGACGATCAAGCCGTGCGTCGTCATGAACGGTCGGTCAGCGCGCAACCGGAAGCTTGCGCTCGACTCGCCCTACGACCTCGTCGACGCCGTCGTCGGAGGTGAAGCCGGCCGCGAACCGGTGGCCGCCACCACCTTCGGCTTCGGCGATGCTGCGCACGTCGACTTCGCCGAGGGATCGGAGGCTCACCCGGACGGTGCCGTCGGCCTCCTCCTTGATGACGCACGTGACCTCGGCTTCGGCGGTGCGGCGCAGGATGTCGATGAGGCCCTCGACCTCCTCGATCGTGACCTGATGCTTGGCGAGGTCGTCCTGGGTGACCGCGGTCCACACGAACCGTCGCTCGGGAACGAGGTGGGCGTGGCTCAACGCGTCGCCGAGCAGCTTGAGGTACGCGAAGCGGTGCTCCTCGAACAACGTGCGGCTCAGACGCGACACGGGGACGTCGTGTTGGACGAGCTCGCGCGCCATGCTGAACACAGCGGGCGTGGTGGTGTCGTACTGGAAGCGGCCGGTGTCGCACACGAGCGCGGCGTACAGGCACACAGCGGCGTCGCGGTTGAGCGGAAGACCGAGCATGCGCACGAGCCGGTACACGAGCGAGCCGCTGGCGGCCGCGTTCGGGTCGACCACGTTGATGGTTCCGTAGCGGTCGTTCGAGATGTGGTGATCGATGACGATCAGCTCGCCGGCCGCCTTGGCCGACGGCTCGAGGTCGCCGAGCCGTCCGAGCGCGCCGCAGTCGAACGTGACCATGACGGCCGGCTCACTCGGGAACTCGTGCGGCGGCGTGAGCCGGTCGAGCCCTGGCAGCTCGCGGTAGTGCGGTGCGACGACGAACGGCGTCGGGAAGGAGGCGACGCACTTCGTGCCGGCACCGCGCAGGACGTGGAACAGGCCGAGCATCGAGCCCAACGCGTCTCCGTCGGGGCTGACGTGGCACGCGAGGGCGACGTCGGGGGCGTTGCGGATCGCATCGACGGCGCGGTCGAGTGCCCGTTCCACCTCCGTCGCGCTCGGCTGCGTCATTGCTCCTCCTGCCGGTGGAGCTCCCGGATGATGTCCTCGACCCGCTGCCCGGTTGTGATCGCAGGGTCTTCGCGGAACGACAGTCGTGGCAGGTACTTGAGCCGAACCTGGTGACCCAACACCGCTCGCAAGTGCGACCCGGCGTGATGCAGCGCCTTCGACGTCGCCTCGTGCTGCTCGGCCGGGCCGAGCACCGAATAGTAGACGGTGGCCTGCCGCAGATCGGGGCTGACCTCGACGCCGGTGAGTGTGACGAACCCGAGCCGCGGGTCGGACAGCCGCTCGAGCTCGTCGGCGAGCGTCTCGAGGACCACCTCGTTGATGCGCGCCGTCCGCGGGTACCGGCGCGGCGGCTGACCGGGACGAGCCATGTCAGCCGTCCTCCGGCTCGAGGTACGCAGTCGAGACATCCAGGAGTTCGACATCGGGGGCGGCCGCGACGTAACGCTCGACCTGCTCGAGCACCTGCCGGAGCCGCCCGTCGCTCTCGGCGACCACGGCCACGGCGATCGCCGCCCGCTGCCACTGGTCCTGGTGGTCGACCTCGGCCACCGACAGCCGGTACTTGTGGCGCAGCCCGTCCACGATGGGCCGGACCGCACCCCGCTTCGCCTTCAGCGAGCGGCTCTCGGGCACGTGCAGATCGAAACAGACGGCCGCCGCGTGCACGACCCCATTGTCGCGGGCCGGGGATGAAAGGCGCGCGTCGGGTCAGCTCGTCAGGATTCGCGGTCGGGGACGAGGAGGCCGCGCACCTCCTGCACGGGGTAGTCCTCGCTCGAGCGGAGGACGGCGACGCCCATGGGCGTGGGGCGGGGCGGGAGGCCCGGGCCGGTGAGGACGAAGTCGGCGCCCCAGTGGGCGGTGGCGACGATGCGGTAGTTGCCCTTCGTCTCGTAGACGTAGCGGGCGGCCGGGTCCGCCTCGGATCCGGCGTGGTCGGCGCGTGCCGTCCGTCCCTCCCCCATCTCGAAGACCACGTCCTGCACCCGCGCCGTTCCCGTGACGGTCCACGGACCGATGCTGGTGCTGACCTGGAGCTCTTCGGGGCCCTCGTACCAGAGCCAGGTGTCGAGCCCGGTCAGTCCGGTCGGGCGCGGGTTGATGCCGATCTCGGGCGGAGGGAT
This sequence comes from Acidimicrobiia bacterium, assembly GCA_035316005.1. GTDB lineage: Bacteria > Actinomycetota > Acidimicrobiia > IMCC26256 > JACDBD01 > JALZAA01. Next base: position 18,011 of record DATFXK010000205.1, read on the forward strand.
CTGGCGGAGCGCGGCGCGCCAGATCTCGCCGATGCTCGGCACCGGTGGCAGGGCCGGCGGGGCGGGGATCGTGCCATCAGGATTGAGCGCGACGCAGCGGATCTCCTGGCTCACGATCGCGCCGGACAGATCCTGGACGAGCAGGGTGTAGGGCCATCCCGGTGCACCGAACCCCGCGTCACATCCGGGCGATCGACCGGCGACGAGGCCACCGGGGATCCACGTGTACTTGTACGGCGGCGGTCCGTTCGGATCGCCGGCACTCACCGTCCCTGCGCCGCCGCTCTGCCCGGGAGCGATGATGCCGACGAAGAAGCTGTCCCCCGCCACGCCACCGCCTGCCGCTGGTTGATCTTGATCTGCTGCGCTCAGCGGAGAAGGCACCGCCAGGACGACCAATACCAGGGCACAAGCCACCGCCAACCGATTCACGCTGCTACCTCAGCGTCAGTGCGCGACCAGTCCGCGAAACGCCACCGGCCCTGCGCGTCTGCCGCAAGTAGCACCGTCCAGGTCTTCACACGCGGGTCGCGCGGTCGCCCACTGCCAACCTCAGAGCCTGATGCATCCACTACGTGTTCGGAGTCCATGGAGTCCACGACCCTGAGACTGACGACGTCAGCTCTCGCTTCGACGACATCAACGGAGATGAGCTCGTAACCCTGATCTGCCGAACGCCATCCCTTTGACACGAGTTCTTGAAACGCTGGCACCCAGTAGTCGTGGTTGTTTGTTCCCGGCACATAGATCTCAGAGATAAATGCAGGGTCGGGGTTCTCTGTCAGCCACCGAAAGTTCCCGTCCAATGACTTGAAGATCGCCACGTAGTCGGTCCCGGTGTTCTCGAGGGGTGGGCGGGATGTGCCGCGGAGGGAGCCGCCGGGGATGGGCCGGCTCAGGTCGATGGTTGCCGGGGGTGCGCTGGCGGAAGCACCCGTTCCCGGGGAAGAACGACGCTCACCGCCCCCGGAGCCGCCGCTGCACGCGACGAGGGCACCCAGGGCGATGGCGAGCAACCTTGCGACAGATTGGGAAGAGCAGCCACCCATCGCCCTCTCCCTGTACCTGAGCGCGTATGGATGACCATACCCGGATGTCCGCTTTGTGGCAAGAGCCGGGCGAGCGGCCGCTCAGGTGCGGGCGACTTCCTTGAGCTCGTAGGTCTCGATGACGTCGCCCTGCTTGAGGTCCTGGAAGTCGCTGAGGCCGATGCCGCACTCGAAGCCCTGCTGCACCTCGCGGGCGTCGTCCTTGAACCGCTTCAGCGAGGAGATCGTGCCGTTCCAGATCACGACGCCGTCGCGAAGGAACCGCACCCGCGACCCCCGGGTGATCGTGCCGTTCTGCACGTAGCAGCCGGCCACCCGGCCGACACGCGGGATCGAGAACACCTC
>DATFXK010000206.1:0-6036 GCA_035316005.1 Acidimicrobiia bacterium
GTTGACCTTGATGAGGATCGAGTTCGCCACGCCGGCGTCGATCCCCCGCTGCAGCCGCACCGCGTTGGTGACGAACAGGTCGTCGCCGACGAGCTGGACGCGATCGCCGATGCGCCTGGTGAGCTCGGCCCATCCGTCCCAATCGTCCTCGGCCATGCCGTCCTCGATCGACACGATCGGGTACCGGTCGACGAGGGCGGCGAGCCAGCCGGCCCACTCGATGGGCGTGTACGACGCGCCCTCGCGGGCCAGGGCGTAGCGCCCGTCGGTGAAGAACTCGGTCGCCGCAGGATCGAGCGCGATGGCGATCTCGTCACCGGGGCGGTACCCGGCGGCCTCGATCGCGCTGACGAGCAGCGTCACCGCCTCCTCGCTGGACGAGAGGTTCGGCGCGAAGCCGCCCTCGTCGCCGAGGCCGGTCGACAGGCCCCGGTCACGCAGCAGGTCCTCCAGCGCGTGATACGTCTCCGATCCCCAGCGCAGCGCTTCGACGAAGCTCGCGGCGCCGACCGGCGCCAGCATGAACTCCTGGAGATCGACGTTGCTGTCGGCGTGCGCGCCGCCGTTGAGGACATTCATGAGGGGTACGGGAAGCACGTGCGCGCTCGCGCCGCCGACGTATCGGTACAGCGGCAGCTCGCTCTCGTCCGCCGCCGCCTTGGCGGTGGCCAGGGACACGCCGAGCGTGGCGTTGGCGCCGAGGCGCGACTTCGTGTCGGTGCCGTCGAGGGTGACGAGCGCGTCGTCGAGCAGGCGCTGGTCGAGGCCGTCGAGGCCGAGGACGGCGTCGGCGATCTCGCCGTTCACGTGCTCGACGGCCCGAAGGACGCCCTTCCCCCGGTACCGCTCGCCGCCGTCGCGGAGCTCGACGGCCTCGTGGGCGCCGGTGCTCGCCCCGCTGGGAACGGCCGCTCGCCCTTCGGCGCCGGAGGCCAGCTCGACCTCGACCTCGACGGTCGGGTTGCCGCGGGAATCCAGGACCTCCCGGGCGACGACCTCGACGATGGCGCTCATCGGTCCTCCGGCGCACGTGGGGGCCCCTCCGCCCCTGGGCCGTGGGTGACCATCATGTTCGGTGCGGATGTTGCTGGAGTGTCGAAACTAGTCCAATGAGGTTAGCGGGAAAAGGACCCCGGCCGTCGGCCGGGCAGCCCCGCCCGGGCCCGCCCGGGTAGCTTGCCGACGTGGCCGGGACGGCGACGGACGAGCCGCAGATCTTCAACCCGTTCGAAGCCGGGTTCTTCGACGATCCGTACCGGCAGTACGCCGCCCTGCGCGAGCACGACCCGGTGCACCGCAGCCCGCTCGAGGTCTGGGTGCTGTTCCGATACGACGACATCGTGCGCACGCTGCGGGACGCCTCCCTCAGCGTGCAGATCGACAACGCCAACCCGACGGCGCGCATGCAGATGTTCGCCGAGCAGGCTCCGGGGGAGGTGGAGCGCGGCGCCCACTCGATCCTGAACGTCGACCCGCCTGATCACACGCGCCTGCGCCGGCTGGTCTCGAAGGCGTTCACGCCGAAGATGGTGCACGGCCTCCGGCCGCGCATTCAAGAGCTCGTCGACGACGCGCTCGACACGATGGCTGCGCGCGGCGAGGCCGATGTGATCGGCGATCTCGCGTTCCCGCTGCCGTTCACCGTCATCTCGGAGATGCTCGGCATGCCCGGTGGCAACCGCGACGAGGTGCGCTGCTGGTCGCACACCCTCACGAAGACGCTCGATCCGATCCTCACGCCCGAAGAGGTCCAGGCCGCGCTGGTAGCCGCCGACAACATGCAGGGCCATGTGCAGGACGTCCTGGCCTGGAAGCGCGAGCACCCGGCCGACGACCTGCTGACCGGACTGCTCGCGGCGGAGGACGAAGGCGACCGGCTCAGCGAGCTGGAGCTGCTCGATCAGGTGCTCCTGCTCTACGTCGCCGGGCACGAGACGACTGTCAATCTCATCGGCAACGCGACGCTGGCGTTGCTGCGCCACCCGGACCAGCTCGCCCGGCTGCGGTCGGACCCGGAGCTCGACGCAGGCGCCGTCGAGGAGCTGCTCCGCTACGACAGCCCGGTGCAGTTCTCCCGCCGCATCACCACCGCCGACCTGGAGGTCGACGGGGTCGCCGTGCCCGCCGGCACCTTCATGCTCACGTGCCTCGGGTCGGCGAACCACGACGAGGCCCGGTGGGGGCCGACGGCCGAGCAGCTCGACCTCACCCGGGCCGACGCCGGCCAGCACATGTCGTTCGGGAACGGCATCCATCACTGCCTCGGATCGTCGCTGGCCCGGACCGAGGCCCAGATCGCGATCGGCTCACTGGTTCGGCGGTTTCCCGATGTCGAGCTCGCGGGCAAGCCCGAGCGGAACTGTCGTGTCGTGCTGCGCGGCCTCGAATCACTCCCGGTCCGCGTGAACTGAGGCGACCACGCGGTCGATGTCCCGAGCGTGGTGCTCGCCTTCGTGGACCGTGTGGCGGCCGATCCATTCGATCGTACGGACACGTCGTTCGGGATAGTTGTAGATGCCGGTCCGGCGCCAGTCGCCGTCGTCGAGCGATTCCAACGTGCGGGCGAGCGACGCGGCAGCGTCGTCGATCTCTTGCGCAACCTGTCCCGGGTCTTGCTCGTTGTAGCGCTCGTCGCCGACGCGTTCGTCGCGCCGCATCGGAGCGAACGCCGGCTGCTCCTCTGAGAGGGCGAGCAAGACCCGCTCGCGCTGCACTCGATACACATCGCGCATGTGGCACGCGTACTCCAGCGCTGACCACACGTCCGGGAGTGGGTGGGCGCGGAGCACGTCCGGATCCTCGTCGACGAGCACATCTCGGTACCGCGTCGTCAGCGCAACGAGCCGACGCCCGACGTCATCGCGCGACACATCGTCGTACACGAAGCCGCATTCGGTGCACCGGTCCACGTGCCGAACCTATCGAGGGCCGGGGGGGACCGGGCAAGATTGCCGAATGGACAGGCGTCTCGGCGACGAAGTCGCAGCCGCGCTCCGCGGTCACGGGTTCGTATGACGGCATTCGTTACGGCCGGCGTCGGCTTCCTGCTCGCCGTCCTCTGGTTCGATCTGATGTTCGACGTCCAGGCAGCCCGACACCGTCTCTCCGATCTGCCCGAGACCGTCCTGGCGTCGATCGCCGCCTACTACCGCCGCGTGACGACGGCGGCGCGGCCGATGAACCGGCTCATTGCCGCGGTGATGGCGGCAACGATCGCCGCGATCGTCGTGCAGCTCGTCCGCGGCGACGCACCGCGCTGGGCCGCGTCCGCGTCGCTCGTGCTCACCGCGGGCGCGATCGGGCTCGCCGCCGTTCACACGGTTCCGAGCGCAATACGTCTCGGGGCGCGATCCGACACGATCGACGGCCAGAGCCGGCTCGCACGATCGATCCTGCGGGATCACCTGCTCTGCTTCGCGGGCGTCTCCGCCGTGCTGTTCGTCCAGCTCGCCTTCGCCCGGTGATGGACGGACCGCGCCCGATTCGCAACACTGGAGTCGCAGATCCCGGGCTGCGGGGAGGACGGAATGGCCGACAAGTCGCCACATCACTCCAAGGACAAGAAGAAGGGGAAGACCCTGCAGGAGAAGCGGGCGGCGAAGCGGCAGAAGCGTGCCGAACGCAAGATCGCCGAAGAGGCCCGCAACCGCGCCGAGGGGCTGTAGCTCGCGAAAGAACGGTACGGGGCGTTCGGGTTCGGGTAGTGGACAGCTGTTTCTACGCATCCAGAACGCCAGAGCCTCCTGACGGAGCGATTGCGGCTGCGGCCGTTCCGACCGGGCGACGTCGAAGCCGTGGCCCGCTATCGAGCACGCCTTCGTGGCACTCGACCTGGCGAAGGTGGTCGCCCGCGCCGACAGCCGCCACGAGGCCTCGATCCGCCTGATGACAAAGCTCGGCATGCGCTCGAAGGGCGTCGCGCACTCAATCCCAGGCCCACGACCGGGCAAGGCGGTACACGAGGTGATCTACGAGATCAGGAGGGCCGACTGGTCGCGCGCTCGATCTGACGCCAGATGAGGCCGGGCGCGAACCGGCGGGCTCGCCACACCGCCTTCGTGCCCCGCCCGGGCAGGACGAACAGCTCGTCGGCGTCGAGCGACCGTTCGATCGCGTCGAGAACGACCCCCGGGTCGATGCCGCGCTGACCGCCGAGGGCAGCCTCGTCGCGGGCGCGGATGCCGGCGACCATCGGCGTGTCAACGACGGGTGGGCACACGCACGCGAAGCGCACACCGCTTCCCCGGTTCTCGTACGCGAGCACCTCCATGAACGCGACCACCGCGTGCTTCGACGCGCTGTACGCGCCGAGACGCGGGCTCGGCAGCCATCCCGCCAGTGAGGCGAACGCGACGATCTCCCCGTGGCGCCGGTCGAGCATCCCGGGCAACACCGACAGCACCGAGTGAGCCGTCCCGAGATAGTTGACGGCGATCGTGCGGTCGACCTCCTCGACCGGCTGCTCGGCGAGCAGCCCCGGCAGACAGATGCCCGCCGCGTGCACGAGCCGGTCGATCGGCCCCAACGCGGACTCGACCTCTTTCACGAGCCGCTCGACGGCGCCGGCGTCGGTGACGTCGCACTCCCACGCGCGCATGGTCGGCGCGCGTTCCACGGTGGCGGCGAGCCGATCGCCGTCAACGTCCACGGCCGCGACCGACGCGCCGGCGGCGGCGAGACGGCGCGCCGCCAGCTGGCCCATGCCACTGGCCGCCCCCGTGACCAGCGCGACCGCGGGCCTCGCCGTCACAGCTCGTCCGGGGCCTGGAACTGCATGCGCACGTGTTCGATCGTGCTGCTGAAGGCGGCGCGTCGGGGCAGGCCCAGGCCGCGCAGCTCCTTCGCCATCGGATGGTCGCCGAGCGTCAGCTCTGCGCCGGTCGGGCGGCCGCGCACGCCCGTCGGCTGCATCGACCACGCGGTGCGCCGGAGCACACCGTCGGCGTGCGAGTACGCGTCCACGCTGGAGCCACGGGCGGGCATCGTCACGCCTCGCCGGATCGAGAGCGAGAGGACGTGCTCACCGTCGTGGCGGAGATCGCAGCGGGCGACCGGCCCCGCCCGGTCGATGTCGATGTCGGCGAGGAACTTCGGAAAGCCCCAGATGCCGCGGCCGGCCTCGAGCGTGAACTCCTGGTTCACCGGCAGCTGGTGGATGAACGCGCCCATGAACCCGCGGGCGACCTCGGCCGACTTCGTGAGCGCCGATGCCGGCTCCATTCCCTTGTGGCGAACGAGAAACGCCACCGCGAATTCGTGGTACGGGCCGAGGTCGCCGTCGAGGTAGCGCATGAACGCCAGCGAGCACACCGCGCGCCCGGGGAACGGTTCGGCGACGTCGAGACCCGAGGAGCCGATGAGGTCCTGCGCCGCCGGCGCCGGAACGAGGAACGAGGCCATCGACGCGCTCGCGTCCCGCACCTCGACCGGGATCCTGATCTCCTGACCCTGGATCGTGTACCGCGACCTGCGGCTCACGGCTCTCCCCCCGACCCCGCCCACAGCGCCCTCACCGCGGCGGGCGGGAGCGCCGCCAGCTCCAGCCGCTCCGCTTCGGCTCGGCGCTCCATCGCCTCGAATCGACGCCGAAACCGTACCGCCCAGCCCCGCAGGGCCGACTCGGCGTCGACGCCCCCCGATCGAGCGAGCACGATGGCCGCCGCCAGCAGGTCGCCGAGCAGAGTCTCGAGGTCGCGCTCGCCGCCCGTATGCAACTCGGCGAGGACGTCGTCGAGCCGGGCCAGCGCCTCGTCCCGGCCGCCGGGGTCGAGGCCGACGGACGCCGCCTTGCGCAGCAGCTTGTGCGCGTACAGGAGCGACGGCAGCCCCCGAGTGATTCCGGCGACGATCGAGGAGGCGCCCTTCTCGTCCTTCTTGATCTGCTCCCAGTTGCGTGTGACGTCGGAGGACGTGGCGGCGTCGACGTCGCCGAACACATGAGGATGGCGACGCACGAGCTTGTCGTGGATGCCGCGGGCGACGTCGGCCATGTCGAACGCGTCCGCCTCCTGCGCGAGCACGGCGTGGAAAATCACC
>DATFXK010000207.1:0-6035 GCA_035316005.1 Acidimicrobiia bacterium
GCCTGATCTGGAGCTACGACTCCCAGAGCGGCGCGCTGTTCGGCGTCGATCCCGGCACCGGCGCCGTGCGCCGGCGGGTGGCGCTCACGGACGGCGGCACGCAGTTCCGCGCCCCGGCGACGATCGTCGCCGGTACCGACGTGCTTTGGGTGCGCGTGCGGATCGGCAGCTCCACCGCCCTCGAGCAGCTGATCACCCGTGTCGACGCCGGCTCGGGCGACGTCACCGGCCGCTTCACCGCGCCGCCGCAGCTCGAGGTGGGTGAGATCGCGGTGAGCCGCGCGTCGCCGTGATCGATGACTTGGCCGGACGCGAAGACGGGGCGCCCCGAAGGGCGCCCCTTCCGCTACTCGGGCCGACCGGCGTCGTTGGCGGTCGTGCCGCGGAGAGCCGGTGGTCAGGTGTCAGGCAGCCCGACGCAACGGTCGGTGCTCGCCGAGCGTCTCGTCCCGGGTCGCACGGTCGTGCGTCAGGTAGCCGAAGAGGGCCCGCCAGGCCACGGTCGCTCCCGCGACCATGAAGCCCGTGATCCAGACGCCGAGCGTGTCGTTGCGCACGGTGATGCCGAAGCCACGGAAGAGCGAGTAGTCGAGGGCGACCACCACGCCGACCGCGGCGATGAACGTGATCAGCGACTTCCAGGCCCGCAACAGCGAGACGCTGTCGGCCAGGTAGTCGACCACCTTCACGGTGCCCAGCGCGAGCAGGGCCACGATCGCGAAGTCGTACATCTGCCACCTCCAGGGTGACCGGAGGGCTCTTCGCCCTCCACGGGTTCGGACTCTCGACGGGGCGGCGAGGTGACATGTCGCGCACCGGACCGTGCCAGGGGGCCGCTTGTAGGCTTTTGCCGTGACCCTGGTGCCCGAGCCCGAGATCCCGGCGCGCTTCTACGTCGAGACGCTCGGCTGCCCCAAGAACGCCGTCGACTCCGACAAGGTGACGGCGTCGCTCGTGGCCGACGGCCTCGTGCCGGCGACCTCGCCCGAGGACGCGGAGCTCGTGGTCGTGAACACGTGCGCGTTCGTCGAGGCGGCGCGCCAGGAGTCGATCGACGTCACCCTCGCGCTGGCCGAGGCCCGCAAGCCGGGGGCGAAGCTCGTGGTGACCGGCTGCCTGGCCGAGCGCTACGGCGACGAGCTCGCCGCCGCGCTGCCCGAGGCCGACGCCGTGGTGGGCTTCGGCGCCGAGGGCGCGCTCGCCGAGGTCGTGCTGAAGCGCAAGCCCGCCGGCGTCCGCGACCTGCTCGAGCTGCCCCGCCCGGCGCCGGCGGCGCCGTGGGCGTACGTGAAGGTGGCCGAAGGATGCGACCGCGCCTGCGCCTTCTGCGCCATCCCGTCGTTCCGGGGCAAGCAGCGCTCGCGTGCACCGGAGGCGATCGAGGCCGAAGCCCGCGCGCTCGTCGAGGGCGGCGCCGCCGAGATCGTGCTCGTGGCCCAGGACCTCGCCTGGTACGGGCGCGACGCGGGCGAGCCCGGCTCGCTGGCGCCGCTGCTGCGGCGGCTCGACGCGCTCGCTTCGGACGGCCTGGCGCGCGTCCGCCTCCTCTATCTCTACCCGAGCGAGGTGCGCGACCCGCTCGTGTCGACGATGCTCGAGCTTCCGACGGTCGTGCCGTACTTCGACCTCTCGCTCCAGCACGCGTCGGCGCCGTTGCTCCGCCGCATGAAGCGGTGGGGAAGCGGCGAGCGGTTCCACGCGCTCGTCGACGGCATCCGCGCCCGCGAGGCCGACGCCGTGTTCCGGTCGTCGTTCATCGTCGGGTTCCCCGGCGAGACGGAGCGGGACCACGACGAGCTGCTCGCCTTCCTCGGCGCGGCCGAGCTCGACTGGGCCGGCTTCTTTCCCTTCTCCCGGGAGGACGGCACGCCGGCCGCCGACATGGACGGTCACGTGCCCGACGAGGTCGTGCGCGAGCGGCTGAACGAATGCGCCGAGCTCCAGGACCGGATCACGCAGGCGTCGCGTGACGCCCTGGTGGGCGCCGACATCGACGTCCTCGTGGACGGCGCGGACGACGACACCGGCGAGCCGGTCGGGCGCACGCACCGCGAGGCACCCGAGATCGACGGCGTGGTCCGCATCGGCGGCGCGTTCGCGCGGCCCGGGGCGAGGGTCCGCGCGCGAGTGACATCGGCGTTGGGGCCCGACCTCGTCGCGGAGCCGGCGTGAACACGGCGCGCAAGCCCATGCCCGCCGCCGCCCGGGCGACGGCGCCGCTGCGGCGGTTCGGAGAAGGCGCGGTCGCGACGCCGGCGAACGCGATCACGGTGGCGCGCGTCCTGCTCGCCATCCCGACGCTGGTCCTGATCGCGCAGCGGGGTGCCTCGTGGCCGGCGGTCGTCCTCTGGCTGGTGCTGGCGTGCACCGACGGCGTCGACGGTTGGGTGGCGCGGCGCGACGGCACGACGCGCTCGGGCGCGTTCCTCGATCCGCTGGCGGACAAGATCCTCGTCATCGGCGGCTTTGTCGCCCTCGGCGTGCGCGGCGACATCAGCTGGATCCCGATCGCGCTCGTCGTCGGGCGTGAAGCCGGGATCCAGGTGTACCGGTCGCTGGCCGGTCGGCGGGGCATCTCGCTGCCCGCCCGTCAGCTGGGGAAGTGGAAGACCACGTTGCAGTTCGCGGCCGTCGGCGCGTTCCTGTTCCCGCCGGTCGAGGACATGGTCTGGCTCCAGCAGACCGTGCTGTGGGTGGCGGTGGCGCTCACCCTGCTGTCGGCGCTCGACATGCTGCGCCGGGGGTGGCAGGAGACGCACACGTGAGATGCGAGGTGCTCGCGATCGGAACGGAGCTCCTGCTCGGGCAGATCGTCGACACGAACAGCGCCTGGATCGGCGAGCAGCTCGCCGACGCGGGGATCGACAGCTACGAGCACCGGCAGGTGGGCGACAACCTCGGGCGCATGGTCCAGGCCCTGCGCGAGCTCCTCGCCCGGAGCGACGCCGTCATCGTGTGCGGCGGTCTGGGCCCCACGCCCGACGACATGACCCGCCAGGCGATCGCGGAGGTGATGGGCGTCGAGCTCGAGCGGCGGGAGGATCTCGTCGAGTGGGTCTCGGCGTTGTTCACGTCGCGCGGGCGCGAGATGCCGGAGAACAACCTGCGCCAGTGCGACGTGCCGGTCGGCGCCCAGCCGATCCCGAACTCGGTCGGCACCGCGCCCGGCATCAAGGCGCCCGTCGGCGACAAGGTCGTGTACGCGGTGCCGGGCGTCCCGTACGAGATGCAACTCATGATGAGCGAGCACGTGCTGCCCGACCTGCTCGCCCGGTCCGGCCAGCAGGGCGCGATCGTGTCGCGCTCGCTGAAGACGTGGGGCACGTCCGAGTCCGGCTTGGCCGAGATGATCGCCCACCGTGTCGACGCGCAGACGAACCCCACGATCGCGTTCCTCGCACGGGGGATCGAGGGCCTGGTCGTGCGCATCACGGCCAAGGCGTCCACGCCCGAGGAGGCGTGCGCGCTCATCGAGCCCGAGGAGAAGGCCGTGCGCGAGATCCTCGGCGACCTCGTCTTCGGCGTCGACGACGAGACGATGGAGACGGTCGTCCTCGACCTGCTCCGGAAGCGGGGCTTGACGTTCGGCCTCGCGGAGTCGATCACCGGCGGCCTCGTGGCGTCGCGCCTCGTGAGTGTGCCGGGCACGAGCGACGTGCTGAAGGGGAGCGTGGTCGCGTACATGACGGATGCGAAGCGGGCCGTGCTCGGCGTGACGGCGGAGCACGTCGTGAGCAGCGAGAGCGCGCGGCAGCTGGCGGCGGCGGCGCGGCGGGTGTTCCAGGCCGACGTCGGCCTGGGCGTGACCGGGGTCGCCGGCCCCGAGGAGCAGGACGGGCAGCCGGCCGGCACCGTGTTCTTCGGGTTCGCGGTCGGCGAAGAGCCGGCCGAGGCCGTCGGTACCCAGTTGCCCGGTCAGCGTGAGATGGTGCGGCAGTTCGCGACGATCTCGCTCCTGAACCTGCTGCGCATGAAGCTGCTGTCGATGGAATGACCGAGCCCGAGGTGGGCCGGGGCTTCGTGGCCGTGGTCCCGCCCGCCGACGTCCTCGATGCGGTCGACGCCGCCGCGGCGGGGGTCGAGGTCCCGTCGACCGCCCGCCGCACCACCCGGCCGCAGTGGCACCTGACGCTCCAGTTCCTCGGCAACAAGGTCGACTTCGCCGCCGTGGCCGACGCCCTCGAGCCGCTCGCGATCCGCGGCGCGCCCGTGCAGCTCGGCGCGGCCGGCGCGTTCCCGACCGAGCGGCGGGGCCGGGTGCTGTGGGTCGGCGTGCGCGAGGGCGACGCGCTGCTCGCGCAGCTGGCGGCAGCGGTGGGGGCGCTCCTCGGGCCGATCGGCTATCCGCCCGAGGACCGCCCGTACCACGCGCACCTCACCCTCGTCCGGCTCAAGGCGCCCGCCGACCTGCGGCCCGTCGTCGCCGCGCTCGGGTCGGGCCCGGTGGGACGGGCGTGGACGGCCGAGGAGGTCGTGCTGTTCCGGAGCAAGCCCGGACGCGGTGGCTCCGAGTACACGGCCCGGGCGCGTTTCCCGCTGCGCTGAGCGGCCTCGGCGAAAGCCTTGCACCGAACGGGTGTTCGGGCTAAGTTACAGGCGTGTCATTCGGGTGGCACGGTGCACCCGAGGTCCACGAGGTACCGATGCCGGATGGCATCAGAGGTAGCTGTCATACCCCCGCCGTAGGTTCCTCCTCACGGCACTTCCCCGGTCCGAACCGCATCCACAGAGCGATGCAAGAGAAGAGATGGAGGGTTCCATCGTGGAACGTGTGGAACGCCCGGAACGTGACGACAAGGCGCTCGACCTGACGCTCGGCCAGATCGAGAAGCAGTTCGGCAAGGGCGCGATCATGCGCCTCGGGGAGCACGGCAACGTCGGGGTCGCGGCCATCCCCACCGGCGCGCTCGCTCTCGACATCGCGCTCGGCATCGGTGGCCTGCCCCGGGGCCGGGTGGTCGAGGTGTTCGGCCCCGAGGCGTCGGGGAAGTCCACCCTGGCCATGCACGTGGTGGCCGAGGCACAGCGCAACGGCGGCGTGTGCGCGTACGTGGACGCCGAGCACGCCATGGACCCGGTGTACGCCGCCGCCATCGGCGTCAACGTCGACGAGCTGCTGATCAGCCAGCCCGACACCGGCGAGCAGGCGCTCGAGATCGCCGACATGCTCATCCGCTCCGGCGCGCTCGACGTGGTCGTGATCGACTCGGTGGCGGCGCTGGTGCCGCGCGCCGAGATCGAGGGCGAGATGGGTGACACGCACGTCGGCCTCCAGGCCCGGCTCATGAGCCAGGCGCTGCGCAAGCTCACCGCCAACCTCAACCGCTCCCGCACGATCTGCATCTTCATCAACCAGCTGCGGGAGAAGATCGGCGTGATGTTCGGCAGCCCGGAGACGACGCCGGGCGGCCGGGCGTTGAAGTTCTACTCGTCGGTGCGGCTCGACATCAGGCGGGTGGAGGCGATCAAGGACGGCACCGAGGTCATCGGCAACCGGGCCCGGGTCAAGGTGGCGAAGAACAAGGTGGCGCCGCCGTTCCGGCAGGCCGAGTTCGACATCATGTACGGCAAGGGCATCAGCCGGGAGGGCTCGCTGCTCGACGTCGGCATCGATCTCGGCATCATCAAGAAGTCGGGGGCGTGGTTCACCTACGAAGGCGAGCAGCTCGGCCAGGGCCGCGAGAAGGCGAAGCAGTTCCTGACCGAGAACCTCGACCTGATGTTCGAGATCAGCGAGAAGATCAAGGACGCCGTCGGCATCGACCCGGCCTCGAGCGACCAGCCCGAACCGTCGGCGGACGGCGGCGAGCCGGCGGCCGACGGCGGCGGCAACGGGAACGGCAAGGGCAAGACCACCGCGAAGTCGAGCAACGGCAAGCGCGCCGGGGAGCCTGCGGAGACGCTCGGGATCGATTCCTGAGGACGACAAGACGCCGGAGGCATGCGTGGGGGGCGGTTCGTGACGAGCCGCCCCCCACGTCACCTCGAGCCCGCCGTCTAGCGTCCAGCTCGATCGCGCGGCAGGGGTGGGGCAT
>DATFXK010000208.1:0-5255 GCA_035316005.1 Acidimicrobiia bacterium
TGGGCCGACGCCAGGTCGCGACCGAACGGCTTCTCGACGATCACCCGCGCTTCATTCGCGCAACCTGACTTGCCGAGCCCCTCGACCACGGTCGGGAAGAGGCTGGGCGGGATCGCCAGGTAGTGCGCGGGGTGCTTCGACGTCACGGCGCTCAGCGCCGACCCGATCGCCTTGAACGTGTTGGCGTCGCGATAGTCGCCGTCGACGTAGTTCATCGCCTTGGCGAGCGTCTCGAACGCGTCCTTGTCGTCGAGACCGCCACCGTGCTCCTCGATGCTGTCATGGGCGCGCTTGCGCAGGTCGTCGACGCTCCAGCTCGACGACGCCACGCCGATCACGGGGATCCCGAGGTGGCCGCGCTTGGTCATCGCGTACAACGCCGGGAAGATCTTCTTGTACGCGAGGTCGCCCGTCGCGCCGAAGAAGACGAGGGCGTCGGACTCCTGCGGCTTCGTGCTCATCACTGCCCTTTCTCTGCGTGACCGCCGAACTCGCTGCGCATGGCCGAGAGCAGCTTGTCGGCGAAGTCGGCCTCGCCGCGGGAGCTGAAGCGCTCGAACAGCGATGCGGTGATGACGTGGGCGGGGACGCTCTCGTCGATCGCGGCCATGACGGTCCAGCGTCCTTCGCCGGAATCGGAGACGCGCCCCTCGAAGTCCGCCAGCTCGGGTGACCTGTGCAGCGCATCCGCCGTGAGATCGAGCAGCCAGGACGCGACCACGCTCCCCCGCCGCCAGACCTCGGCCACCTCGGGGATGTTCAGGTCGTACTGGTAGAACTCCGGATGCTCGAGCGGCGCCGTCTCCGCGTCGCTCGTCTGCTTCCGGGTTCCGACGTCGGCCTTCTCGAGGACGGCGAGACCCTCGGCGTACGCGGCCATGATCCCGTACTCGATCCCGTTGTGGACCATCTTCACGAAGTGGCCGGCGCCGTTCGGCCCGCAGTGAAGGTACCCCTGTTCCGACGGGCTCGGCGTGCCGGTGCGTCCCGGCGTGCGAGGAGCGGCGTCGACGCCGGGAGCAATGGTGGCGAAGATCGGGTCGAGGTGCTGCACGACCTTCTCCTCGCCGCCGATCATGAGGCAGAACCCGCGCTCGAGCCCGAACACGCCGCCGCTCGTGCCGACGTCCACGTAGTGGATCTTCTTGGCGGCGAGCTCCTTCGCGCGGGCCATGTCGTCGCGGTAGTACGAGTTGCCTCCGTCGATGATGATGTCGTCGGCCTCGAACTCGTCTGCGAGCTGCATCACCGTCTGACCGGTGAACGCGGCCGGCACCATCACCCACGCCGCCCGCGGCTTCGTGAGCTTGGACGCGAAGTCCTTCAGCGACGACGCGCCGGTCGCGCCGTCGGCGGCCAGCTCCTTCACCGCCGCCTCGTTGACGTCGTAGACGACGCACTCATGCCCGTCCCGCATGAGCCGGCGCACGAGCCCGTTGCCCATGCGCCCCAGTCCGATCATCCCGAGCTGCATGCCTGCCTCCTCTCACCGTGCGACACGCTACCGGCGCGTGACGAATCGGGGCCCCGCTGCCACGGGAGGAATTTCGTGCTCGAGGCTCCGCGCGGATCGGTCAGCTCGCCATGCGCACCTGGTCGGACTTCGAGCCGATGCAGGCGAGGAGGTCGTCCCAGGACTTCACGAAGGCTTCGGCCCCCTCGGTCTGGAGCGTCGCCGCCAAGGCGTCGACGTCGATGCCCGCCCTGCCGACGCGGGCGAGCACGTCCTCGGCGTCCCCTCCGTCGGCCGGTAGCAGTTCCCCGACCGCGCCGTGCGCGCCGAACGCCAGCAGCGTCTTCTCCGGCATCGTGTTGATCGTCAGCTCGGACGCCAGCGCGTGGATGTAGTACGTGTCGGGCAGATTCGGGTCCTTCGTCCCGGTGCTCGCCCACAGGAGCCGCTGCGGTCGCGCACCCGCCGCCGCCAGCTCCTGCCAGCGATCCGACGCGAGCAGCTCTCGATAGGCCTTGTAGGTCCGCTCGGCGACGGCCACGCCGAGCTGACCCCTCAGGTCGTCGGACAGCTTGTCCATGACGGCAGCGTCCCACCGGGAGATGAAAACCGACGCCACCGACGTCACGTCGAGGTCCGCCCCGCTCGCCTTCCGGCGCTCGAGCCCGCGCAGGTAGGCCTCGGCGGCGGCCAGGTACTGCTCGGCCGAGAACAGCAGCGTCACGTTCACCGACACGCCCGCCGCGATCAGCTCCTCGATGGCCGGGACGCCCTCGGGCGTCCCGGGGACCTTGATGAAGAGGTTCGGTGTGGCGGCCTTGTCGTGGAGCGCTCTTGCCTCGTCGACGGTGCTCTTTGTGTCGTGGGCGAGCTTGGGCGACACCTCGAGCGATACCCACCCGTCGGTGCCGCCGGTCGCGTCCCAGATCGCGCGGAAGAGGCTTCCCGCCTTCCTGAGATCGAACAGCGCGAGCTCGAAGACCAGCTCCTCGCCCTCGGTGCCCGCCGCCAGCAACGACTGGATCTGCTCGTCGTAGTCGCTGCTTCCCGTCAGCGCCTTGTCGAAGATCGTCGGGTTCGACGTCAGACCGGTGACGGCGAGGTCCGCGATGTACCGCGCCAGCGTCCCGCTCGTGAGCAGACCGCGCGTGATGTTGTCGAGCCACAGGCTCTGGCCGGCGTCGTGAAGTCGCGTCGCCGCGTTCATGCTCCTGTTCCGCTCGAAGTCGAGGACCTCGCCGAGCCGGCGCAGGTGGCGCTCCTCGGTGCTCGGCACCGCGTTGACGAAGGCGTCGACGATGTCGGCCGCCACCTCCGGGCCCATCACCCGGGCGCCCAGCGTGAGCACGTTGACATGGTCGTGCTCGACCATTTGGTGACCGGTGTAGTGGTCGGCTGCATAGGCGGCCCGGATGCCGGGCAGCTTGTTGGCGGCGATCGTCACGCCGGCGCCGCTGCCGCACACGAGGATGCCGCGGTCGGCGTCGGTTGCCTCGAGCGCGTCGGCGACGGCTTTGGCGACGAGCGGGTAGTCGATGCCCTCGGGCGGCGCGGTGTCGGGCCCGTACAGGAGCGGCTCGTGGCCCGCGGCGCGGACGGCGTCGGTGATCGCCGGTCGCAGGGGCAGCCCGGCGTGATCGGCGGCGATCGCAACCTTCATCGACACGTCAGCCTACGAGCGCGCTCCGTGACGAATCACTAGCGCTCGTTCACGCAGGTCAAGCCAGCCGCGAGCGCGACGTCCCTCGGGACGAGCCCGAGGTCCATGAGCGGCGTGGGATCGCCGTGTGACGCCAGGAAGTCGTTAGCGGCCTGACCCAATTGCGCGGGGTCGCCCTTCTTCCTCTCGATCTGCTTTTCGATCTGCTTCAGCACCCTGTCGCGGACTGCCGCCCCGTCGGGATGGGCCGGGCCCAACAGCGCGTCGGACGTCGAGTTTGCGAGTTGCTTGATGTCACGGTCCTTGAGGCCGAGCGCGCGAAGGCTCGCAACCGCGTCGTTCGCCCGGTCGAGGATCGGTTGGGCCTTCGCCTGAAGCTCCTGAGGTGTGACCTTGACGTACGAAGGAAGCGTCTGCGCCAGGAGCGGCGCGTACGCGAGGTCGCTGCGGCCGGCGTCCGCCGGATCCCCCTGCAGGGCTGCCACCGCCCACGCTGTGACGCTCAGCCTCACCGACGGCAGGACACGACACACTGCGACGGGATCACCACCGGTCAACGTCGTGATGGTGGTCGGTTCCGGCAGCGGCGCGACCGAACCGGTGTCCGGTGCGCCGGGAGCCGCGGTCTCGTCGGGGGGAGGCTGAGTCGGTAGCTGGGCCTCGGCCGCGTTCGCGCGCTGTTCCTTCAGCTGGTTCTCGTTGAGTGATCGGACGACGGACGCCAGGTCGCCTTTCTCGGCGAACTGGACCTGAAGGATGTTGGGGACGAGGCCCCGCTCACGGCGGCACTGCTGGATCCGCTTGTCGAGGACGGCACGGGAGTTCACGACCTCCTCCTCGGACGGGTTCGGCGGCGACACTGTGATCCAGTGGTTGATGAGGAACAGCGGCGCGTCGGGTTTCCCGCGGTTCGGCTGACAGTTGAACTGGTTCTTGCCGGTGAAGGAGAACTGCGTCTCCTGGAACCAGTCGTACATGCTGTGGTACCAAGGCGGACCTCCGGGATCACCGCGCTCGGCGAACACGAGCAGGTTCTGTCCGTTGTCGATCAACTCCCGGAGCGTGGGAAGCGGCTGACCAGGCTGCAGTGTCGCCGCGTGATCCGCCAAGCCCGCCGCCTCGATAGCGGCGGCGTTGTCCGCCGGGCTGGTGAAGTCGTGCAACGTGAGGATCAGCACTTCATCGGGGTGGGCGAGGAGGAACTTCCTGATCTCATCGAGTCCCTTGCTGAACGCGACGGCGCCGGTCTCGCAGTTGCTGTGGCACATGTAGATCCCGCGCTGCGCGTCGGCGGCCTTTGGTGCGCCGGCGGCGAGTTGCGCCGCCCGCTTCGCCGCGACGGGGTTCTCGTCGTCGGCGTGCGAGACCTTCTCTGCGGTCTTGTCGGTGAGGACGATCTGGGTGTTCTGCCCCGGGACTCGCGCCGTGGACGGCACCCCGTAGTGCGTGTCGATGTTCAGCGCCCGAACGCCGGCGTTCAGCTGCTGCGTGATGGTCCCGATCTGCTGCGCGAAGAGCCAGCCGGGGTACTCAGCGGATGCCATCGCATGGTGCACGCCCGGGAAGGTCACCTGGTCGATCCGGAGGTCGCACAACGACTTCTTCCCGTTGCAAAGCTGTTCCTTGCTCGCCTTCGCGGCCTTCGCGGCTCCGCGGGTCGTCAGGATGAAGCCCGCGGTCGCCAGCCCGATGATCACCACGATCGCGCCACCGACGGTCGCCAGTCGTGGCCACAGGGCGCGCCGCTCCGCTTGCTGGGCGGTGATGGCTCGCACAAGCCGGAGGATCTCGCAGACGGCCAGATACCCGACCCACAACGCCGCCGCCCGGACCAGGAGCTCGAGGTTCCCGAGCGGCTCTGCGATGAAGGTGAGGCTGATGAAGATGCCCAGGACGCCGAGCAGGATCGTGCCCCACGTGGTCTGGCGACGCCGCTCGACCCATCCGCGGGCGCGTCGCCACACCATGGCCGGCGTGAATTCGCGCTCGGCGCTGGCGGCGGCCGCCGCCACGATGAGTCCGTACGCGGCGATCCAGAGAGCGGTGAGGCGCAGGTCCTCCGTGACCTCGCCCAACGCACCCTTGATCGCGCCCGAGAGTTGCGGATCGTCGATCTGCCGCCCGACGAGCCAGGTCGCGACG
>DATFXK010000209.1:0-15171 GCA_035316005.1 Acidimicrobiia bacterium
GCCGACCGCGAGCTCGTGCAACGAGCCCGACCATGAGCACCCGCCTCGATCCTGACGAAAAGGGCGAGCTGGAGCGTGAGCGCGACTTCCTCCTCAAGTCGCTCGACGACCTCGAGACCGAACGCGCCGCCGGCAACATCGACGACGCGTCGTACACCGAGCTGCACGACGACTACACCGCCCGCGCGGCCGCGACCATCCGGGCGCTGCGGGACGGCGTCGACGCCCGCCCCGGCCCGCCGCCGGTTCCGTTGCGGCGTCGGGGTCTCGTCGTCGGCGGCATCGTCGCCTTCGCCGTGGTGGCCGCCGTCGCGCTGGCCGCCGCCCTCGGCGCTCGCCTGCCCGGGCAGACCTCGTCCGGCAACCAGCCCACCGCCGCGCCCAGCAGTGGGGAGCGCAAGGCCCGCCTGCAGGAGGCGGCGGACAAGAACCCCAACGACCCGCAGGCCGGGCTGGCGTTCGCGCGCTTTCTCGAGGAGTCGGGCGACACTGTCGAGTCGCTCAAGCAGTACGACAAGGTCGTCGCGGTCGCGCCCGACAACGCCGACGCGCTCGCCAACGCTGGCCGTCTCCGTTTCATCGTCGCCGGCCAGGTGCCGAGCCCCGACGCTCAGCGTCAGCTCGTCGGTGACGCCCGGACCCTCCTCGACCGTGCCGTGCAGGTCGATCCCAACAACGCCGACGCCCGCTACTACCGGGGTGTGCTGCTCCTCGACGGCTTCGGGCAGGTCGACGCCGCGATCGGCGAGTTCCAGCGCTACCTCGTGCTCGCTCCCGACGGCCGGTTCTCGACGCAGGCCCGCAGCGCGCTGGCGAAGGCAGTCGAGCAGCCGCCGACCTCGGGTAGCGTGCCTCCGTAATGGCGCAGCCCCCCGAACACGAGATCGACGACGACGCGATCTACCGGGCGACGATCCACACCAACCGCGGCGAGATCGTCATGGAGCTGGATCCGCAGATGGCACCCAAGAGCGTCAACAACTTCGTGGCGCTCGCGCGCCAGGGCTACTACGACGGACTGACCTTCCACCGCGTCGTGCCCGAGTTCGTGATCCAGGGGGGTGATCCCGAGGGAAGCGGCCGCGGCGGCCCCGGGTACCGGTTCGAAGACGAGCCCGTCCGGGGCGAGTACACGCTGGGCGCGGTCGCGATGGCCAACGCCGGTCCCGACACCAACGGCTCCCAGTTCTTCGTGTGCACCGACGACTGCACGAGGAAGCTGCAGAAGAACTACAACCTCTTCGGATACGTCGTCGACGGTGTCGACGTCGCCCAGGCGACCCAGGTCGGCGACGTGATGGAGTCGGTGACGATCGAGGAGACACCCCGCGACTGATGGACGCCGGGCTCTTCGGTCCCGACAGCGTGACGTGGCGGCTTCATGCCGACCCTTCGATGCTCATCGGGGCCATGCGGGCGCTGCTCGTCCAGGCGCTCGAGCCGCGGGCGATGGCGGGCGTCGTCCAGCACAGCGACTACAAGATCGACCCGTGGGGGCGCCTGAACCGCACGATCCGGTTCGTGCTCCACACGACCTACGGCGACACGCCCACCGCCGAGGCGGCGTGCCGTGCCGTGCGCAAGATCCACGACCGCGTGCACGGTGTCGAGCCGATCACGGGTCGCGTCTATTCCGCCCACGACCCCGACTTGCTCCTGTGGATCCACGCCGTCGAGGTGCACTCGGCGGTGTTCGCGTACCGGAGCTACGCCGGCCGGCTGGCGGACGAGGACGCCGACCGCTACGTCGACGAGATGGTCCGGGTGGCAGAGCTCCTCGGGATGCCGGGAGACATCGCGCCCCGGACGATGGGCGAGCTGCGCGACTACCTCCGCGGCATCGAGGGGCTCCAGGTCACGCCGGGGGCGCGGGAGAGCATGCGCATGATCATGTACCCGCCCATGCCGTTCCCTCTCCGTCCGTTGTGGGTGCTCCCGGCGAGCGCGGCGGTCGCGTCCCTGCCTCGCTTCGCGCGTCGCATGTACGGACTGCCGTGGTTCGAGCCCGCTTCAGTGTCGGTGCGGGCGGCGATGTTCGGGCTCACGCGCTTCCTGAACGTCCTCCCGATCGAGGCGCCCGAGATCCGCGACGCGAAGCACCGCCTCGCAGCCTGACGCGCATCTCTCGTCGGACGCGATCACGATGGATCGATGGCTGGCGCCTGGCTCGCGTACCAGGCGTAGAGCGCGTCGTACACGAAGCTGGCGCGTTCGAAAAGCCGGTGATCGTCGGCCTCGACATCGAGGCCACCGAGCCCGATCGCCAAGAGCCCCGGACCGGCGGGATCGCTGTTCACGTCGGTTTCGATGTCGGCGGCGTGCACGATGCGCGCCAGGCGGACCAGCGCGGGATCGTCGTCGAGCTCGAATTCGTCGATCAGAACCTCGAAGCTGCACCGATCGTCGCGGTGTGTGAACTCCCCACCCTCGGCGTCGAAGGACCGTGCGCGTTCACGCTCGCTGACGCTCAGGACTTGGTCCTTCGGGACGTAGAGGATCTCGGCGTCCGGGTCGATGAAGCGACGGATCAGCCAGGGGCAGGCGATTCGGTCCGTCTTCGGACGGGCACGCGTCACCCATTTCATCTGCGATCCTCCTCACTCGATCACACCATACGATCGCGCTCCGGTGGTTTCAGTGCCGTTGGCCGTGGCATTGGCGGTGCTCACGCTCGCGTCTACGCCGATTGAAGCGGCTCGGCCAGCGAACAAGCTTCCCCTCCGCCATGTCGCAGACGTCCGTCTGCCGGGATCGCCGTCGCGGTTCGATTATCAGGACATCGATGCCGCCCGTCACCGCCTCTATGTCGCCCACCTCGGCGCCGGCCAGGTCGACGTGGTCGACCTGGAGAGCTCGAAGGTCGTGGGCGTGGTTCGTCATGTGCCCGCCGTTCACGGCGTCCGCGTCGCCCCTGACCTCGGCGTCGTGTACGCCTCGGCGACCAGGGACGACACGGTCCTCGCGATCGACGAATCGACACTCGCCGTCATCGCCCGGGTGCCCACTGGGAAGTTCCCGGACGGCCTCGCCTACGACCCGAACTACCGCGTCGTCTATGTCTCGAACAAGAACGCCGGGAGCCTGACGGCGTTCGACGCCACCGCAGCCCCTCAACCGCGCCCGATCGAAGTTGCCGATGAGACGGGCAACGTCGTCTACGACCCGACCACCATGACGGTTCGGGTGGCAGCGAGAATGCCCAATCAACTCGCGGAGGCGAATCCGCGGAGTGGCGAAGTCACGTCCCGGATCGAGCTGCCGGGATGCAAGGGAGCACATGGCGTGTATCTCGAGCCCGAAGCGAAGCTTGCCTTCATCGCGTGCGAAGACAACGCACGGCTCTCGACCGTCGACATGACGACCAATCGACAGCGCGACACCATGTCAGTCGGCAAGACGCCCGACGTGCTCGCCTACGACCCGAGACTGCACCGCCTGTACGTCGCAAGCGAGAGCGGCATCGTCTCCGTCTTCGAGTTGCACGGGTCGGCCCTGAAGAAGCTCGGGGAGGCGAGGCTCGCCCCTCACGCGCATTCGGTCGCCGTCGACCCGGCGACGCACCGCGTGTACTTCCCACTGCAAGACGTGCGCGGCCATCCCACGCTGAGGGTGATGGAACCCACGGGCTAGCGCTTCGATCCTGACTCGCTCAGGACGGACACAGCGTCGTCGTCCGAGATCGGCGACCCCGAGAAACGCGTTGGCCCGGCTACGCCCCCGCAGTGTCGACGAGCCGGCGGCGGCGACGAATCCTCGGTTCGGCGACGCGACGCCATGCGAAGGTGACTAGCGCGCCGAGTCCAGCGCCGCCAACAATCGCGAGGATGACCGTGTTCGACGCGCCGAGCAGCGCAAGGGCCGACACCGTCAGGACGATGACGAGCACCGGTCGGATGGTCCGCTCGGGCGCGCGCGAAGACACGCGCGCGCCGAGGTAGACGCCGGGAACGCTCCCGAGCACCAGGGACAGCGTCAGACCGAACTGCAGATCGCCGAAGAACAGGTGCCCGATCGCCGCTGCGACGACCAGCGGGATCGCCTGCACGAGGTCGGTGCCGACGAGCTCGTTGCTCGACAGTGCCGGGTACAGGAACAGTAGCAACACGATCATCACCGAGCCGGACCCGACCGACGTCATGCCGACCACGAGCCCACCGATCACCCCGATCAGGACGGTTCGGCCCGGGCGCACCGTGATCGCGTGCACGCCTCCGCCGGCGGGTCGCCGGGCCTGCAGGACACCCTTGGCGACGATCGCGGCCGCAGCGACGAGCAGGACCGCGCCGAGGAGCACCTTCAGACGGTCGCCGAACTCGGGAGCGCCGATCGCGCGCAACACGAACACGCCGCAGAACGCGGCCGGCACCGACCCCAGCGCGAGCCAGCGCACGAGGTCGACGTTCACGGTGCCGCGTCGGGCGTGCACGCTCCCCCCGACGGGCTTCATCACGACCGCCGCCACGATGTCGCTCGACACCGCCGACAACGGGTTGATCCGGAAGAGGAGGACCAGGATGGGCGTCATCAGCGCGCCGCCGCCCATCCCGGTGAGCCCCACGACGAGCCCCACGAGGAGCCCCGCGAGCATCACGCCCAGTTCGAGGTGCACGTCGCCTCCGCTAAGCCCACAAATCTGATCGGCAAGCTAGGCTTTTAGGGAGGGACGGTCAAATGCGGATCTCGGCGAAGGCGGACTATGCCGTGCGGGCGGCGGCGGAGCTGGCGGCCGCACCGGCCGGCCGTCCGGTGAAGGGCGATCAGCTGGCGCAGGCGCAAGCGATCCCGCCCAAGTTCCTCGAGAACATCCTCGCCGACCTCCGCAACGCCGGCCTCGTCCGCACCCGCCGCGGGGCCGAGGGCGGGTACGCGCTCACCCGGGCCGCGAGCGAGGTCTCGGTCGCTGACGTGATGCGGGCCGTGGAGGGACCGCTGGCGGCGGTCCAGGGCATCCGCCCCGAGTCGCTCCACTATGCCGGTGCGGCCACCCGCCTCCCCGAGGTGTGGGTCGCGTTGCGGGCGAACCTCCGCGCGGTGCTCGAGCGCGTGTCACTCGCCGATCTCGCCGCCGGAGCGCTGCCCAACGACGTGGTCGCCCTTACAACGGCGGCCGACGCCTGGCAACCTCACTGAATCCGCGGCCGGGATCGTGACGTAGATTCGGCAGCAGCGGCGGTTTTGCCGACCGTTGGCGCACAGCCGGAGCTTGCGACGGCGACGGAGGAGCAATATGGACGAGGCGACTGCACCCACCACCCCGGTCGCGCTCGTCGAGGAGGTCTACGGCCGCTACCCCGAGCGCTTGGCCGTGGGCCGGCGTCGCCTCGGCCGCCCCCTCACCTTCGCCGAGAAGGTGCTCCTCGCCCACGCCGAGGACCCGCACGAGATCGGCCTGGAGCGGGGTGTCGACTACGCCGACTACAGACCGGACCGGGTCGCGATGCAGGACGCGACCGCACAGATGGCGCTCCTTCAGTTCATGACCGCCGGTCTGCCCCGTGTCGCGGTCCCGACGACGGTGCACTGCGACCATCTCATCCAGGCGCGCGTCGGCGCCGAGATCGACCTCAAGAACGCGCTCGACGCCAACTCGGAGGTCTACGAGTTCCTGCGCACCGTCTGCGCCAAGTACGGCATCGGGTTCTGGAACCCGGGCTCGGGGATCATCCACCAGGTCGTGCTCGAGCAGTACGCCTTCCCCGGCGGGATGATGATCGGGACCGACAGTCACACACCCAACGCCGGCGGCCTCGGCATGGTCGCGATCGGCGTGGGCGGCGCCGACGCTGTCGACGTGATGGCGGGCTGGCCGTTCAACACCAAGGTTCCGAAGGTGATCGGCGTCCATCTCACGGGACGACTGTCGGGATGGACGGCGGCGAAGGACGTGATCCTGAAAGTCGCCGGCATCCTCACCGTGAAGGGCGGGACCGGCGCGATCGTCGAGTACTTCGGACCCGGGTGCGAGTCGATCTCGGCCACTGGCAAGGCCACGATCTGCAACATGGGCGCCGAGATCGGGGCCACGTGTTCTCTCTTCCCGTTCGACGAGCGTTCGGCGATGTACCTCAAAGCGACTCAGCGCGAGGAGATCGCCGATCTCGCCAACGAGTACGCCGGCCACCTGCGCGTCGACCCCGAGGTCGAAGATGAGCCCGGGCACTTCTACGACCGCGTGGTGGAGATCGACCTCGACCAGCTCGAGCCCCATCTGGTCGGACCGCACACGCCCGACCTCGACCGTCCGCTGTCCGAGGTACGCGAGGCGGTCGAGAAGGAGAACTACCCGGCGAGGATCTCGTACGCGCTCGTCGGCTCGTGCACGAACTCGTCGTACGAGGACATCGGTCGGGCCGCGCACGTCGCCCGCCAGGCGAAGGCAGCGGGACTTCAGGTGCGGTCGCCGCTGCTCATCACGCCCGGCTCGGAGCAGGTGCGGGCCACGATCGAGCGCGACGGCCTGCTCGACGACCTCGAAGCGATCGGCGCCAGTGTGCTCGCCAATGCCTGCGGACCGTGCATCGGGCAATGGAAGCGCGACGACATCGAGATGGGCGACCGCAACACGATCGTGACGTCGTACAACCGCAACTTTCCGCGGCGAAACGACGGCAACGCCGACACGCTCGCGTTCATCGGCTCGCCGGAGACGGTCGTTGGCATGGCGCTGACCGGCCGGCTCGACGTCGACTTCGTGCGCGACGGCGTGCCCGGCCCCGACGGCGGCGCCGTGCACCTGGAGGCACCCGCCGCCGACGAGCTGCCCGACCAGGGCTTCGACCCCGGCGAGTCCGGGTTCCAGCCGCCCGCGAGCGACCCGACCTTGGTCGACGTCGTGGTGAAGCCGGACAGCGACCGACTGGAGCTGCTCGAGCCGTTCCCGGACTGGGACGGTCGCGAGCTCACCGGACTGCTCGTGCTGCTCAAGGCGGTGGGCAAATGCACCACCGACCACATCTCACCGGCCGGTCCCTGGCTCCGCTACCGCGGGCACCTGACGAACATCTCGCAGAACCTCTTCACGGGCGTCGACAACGAGTTCGCCGAAGGTCACGGCAACGGCGTCGACGTACGCGACCGATCCGTGAAACCGCTGCCCGATCTGGCCCGGGAGTACAAGGAGGCGGGCATCGAGTGGGTCGCGGTCGGCGACGAGAACTACGGCGAGGGGTCGTCGCGTGAGCACGCGGCGATGGAGCCCCGCTACATGGGCGGGCGGGCGATCATCGCCCGTTCCTTTGCACGCATCCACGAGGCGAACCTCAAGAAGCAGGGCGTGCTCGCGCTGACGTTCGCCGACTCGGCCGACTACGACTCGATCCGGGCCGACGACACGATCGACGTCGTGGGGTTGGCCGAGCTTGCCCCGGGGAACCCTGTCACCGTCGTCGTTCGGCACGCGGACGGATCGAGCAACGAGATCCGTACGACCCACACGATGTCGGAGGAGCACATCGAGTGGTTCCGAGCCGGCTCCGCGCTGAACGTCTTGCGGCAGCAGACCTGATCGAGGGACAGCGTGATGCGGGTTGTGCTCCGGGTGTTGGTGGCGGCCGTGCTCGGGTCTGCGCCCGTTCTCGCCGGCGAGGTTGCCGCCGCGCAGACCGGTCAGCCGCCGACGCCGACTGTCGAGCTCCTCGCGCCAGGCAGGGCGCCCCAGGAGTCCCTCCGGCTCGCGCCGCCGGCCGGCGCGACACAGCGCTCGACGATGACCGTGGACTTCTCGGTCCAGCAGTCGGGTGTGTCGTCCGCGAATGTGAATCCGCCCCCGGTCCGGGCGACCGTCGAGACCGGCCTCCAAGGCACGACCCCCGACGGCAACCTGCAGGCGGCGTTCTCGTATCCGGCGTTCGACGTCCTGCGAGGAGGCGACGCCAGCGCATCTCAGCGTCGGCGGATGAAGCAGGCGTTCACCGGGCTCACGGGTCTGTCCGGCCAGCTGACGCTGACGCCGCAAGGGGTCCTCGTCGACAGCTCGCTGAACGTCCCACCGGACCTCGATCAATCGGTGTCGAACCTCGTCACGCAACTGGGGGATCAACTCTTCAGCCTGTCCATCCCGTTCCCGACGGAGGCGGTGGGTGTCGGTGGCCGTTGGCGGGCAACGAGTGAGCTGACCTTGAACGGGGTCAAAGCCCGGCAGGTCTACGAGTACACGTTGAGGAAGCGCGCCGGGGGGAAGCTCGTCATCGGCGTGACCGGCACACAGACGGCGGGGCGGCAGACCGTCGAGCTCCCGACCGGCCAGGCGGGAGCGAAGCTGGAGGTCCGCAAGTTCAAGACGACGTTTCGCGGCGAGAACACGGTCGAGCTGGCGAACCTGCTCCCGACCGCCGGGCAGATCCGATCGGCCGGCGATCAGACCTTCCGCATTCAAGCCGGCAGCAAGAGCGGCACGCTCAGCCAGCACCTCACGATACGGGTGTTGCTGAAGCCGGCGTAAAGCCGAGGAGGCTCAGCCCCAGCGGGCGAGCTCGGCGTCGAGATCGAGGGGCGCCGTCGTCGCCTCGTGCTCGAGGTCGCCCCACTGGTCGCGGGGGACGAGCCACATGATCTCGAACTCGTTGCCGTCGGGATCCCGGCCGTACAGCGACTTCGTCGCGCCGTGGTCGCTCTCGCCGACGAGCGCGCCGAGCCGGGCGAGCGTCTCGCGCCCGGTGGCGAGATCGTGGATCGAGGGCACCTCCCACGCCAGGTGGTACAGGCCGACTCGCCCGCGTTCGGGCCCGGGCGCGCCCGGTCCCAGCGAGAAGAGCCCGAGGTCGTGATGGTTGGCGGTGCCCGCTGCCTTGAGGAAGGCGGCCATGCCCGGGATCCGCTCGACCACCTCGAACCCGAAGGCTTCCTGGTAGAAGGCGGCGGCGCGGTCGGCGTCGCGCACGTACAGGACGGCGTGGTTCAGGCGTCGTACCGGGATCATGCCGGAGGCAACCGTACCTCCGGTGCATCTGTTCCGAGCACGGGCCTCGTCGCTCTGCAGGGCGGAACGCGGAGATCAGCCCGCCCGCAGCGCGCGCAAGCGGTCGACGACGGCGGGAAACGCGTCGAGAAAGGCGTCGATGTCGGCGGCGGTGGAGGTCCACCCCACGCTGACGCGGAGCGAGTGGTCGGCGTCGACGCCCATGGCGGCGAGGATCGGCGACGGCTCGAGCGCCTCGCTGGAGCACGCCGACCCCGAGTGGACCGCCACGCCGCGCTGGTCGAGGCCCAGGAGGATCGGCTCCGCCTCGACGCCCTCGACACCCAGGCAGACCAGGTGCGGAACGCGGTCGAGGGGATCGCCATACAGCGCGACGCCGCCCACGCGCGCCGGCGCCTCGAGTGCCACCCGGTCCGTGAGCTCGCGCTGGGCGCGGCCCTCGGCGGCGAGCAGGTCGCCGTTCCCGAGTTCGGCGGAGGCGGCGCCGAAGCCCACCATGGCGGGGACGTCCTCCAGGCCGCCGCGTCGGGCGCGCTCCTGCGCGCCGCCCACCACGAACGGCGGCAACCGCAAACCGCGGCGCACCAGCAGGGCGCCGGCGCCTTTC
This sequence comes from Acidimicrobiia bacterium, assembly GCA_035316005.1. GTDB lineage: Bacteria > Actinomycetota > Acidimicrobiia > IMCC26256 > JACDBD01 > JALZAA01. The sequence goes on from DATFXK010000209.1 coordinate 9,525, forward strand.
GGCCCACCGAACTTGTGCGCGCTCACCGAGCAGAGGTCGGCGCCGAGCCCGCCGAAGTCGACGGAGACGTGCCCGGCGGCCATGCACACGTCGACGTGCACCAGCACGCCACGCTCGCGGCACGCCGCCGCAACCTCGCCCGCGGGCTGGATGGTGCCCACCTCGTGGTTGGCCGCCTGAACGGTGACGAGGGCGGTCTCGGGCCGCACGGCGGCCAGCACCTCGACCGGGTCGTAGCGGCCCTGGCGATCGACACCGACGACGGTGACGGCGGCGCCGCTGCGATCGCACGCGTCGAGCACGGCCGAGTGCTCGACGGCCGTCGTCACGAGGTGCGGCGCCGTCTCGGCTCGGGCGACGGCGCCCCACACCGCGGCGTTGACGGCTTCCGTCCCGCTGGCGGTGAACACGACCTCGCGCGGGCGTGCGCCCAGCAGCACCGCGACCTGTTCTCGCGCGTCCTCGAGCGCGACGCGCGTCACACGCCCCTCGGCGTGCAGCCGGCCGGGGTCGGCGTGGTGCTCGCGCAGGAACGGCAGCATCGCTTCGAACGCGGTAGGTCGCAGCGGTGACGTGGATGCGTGATCGAGATACGCGCGCCGCACGAGGCCGCGTCAGACGCGGGCGACGCAGTGATCGTCGCCGGCGGGGCGGCTTTCGGTGAACAGCGGGCGCGTCTCGCCGTAGAGCCCGGCGAGCATCCCGCGGATCATGCCCCGGTCGACCGAGCAGACCACGTGCGGGTACTTCTTCGCCGCGTCGCCGAACGGGCACTGCTCGGACACGATCGTGAGCGAGCCGCCACTCGCCTCGGCGTGGGCGGCGAAGCCGTGGGCGGTGAGCGCGTCGGCCACGGTCGCCAGCGCGGCGCGCACCGAGCGGTGGCCGGCGCTCGCGTCACCCGTCTCCGGCGTCATGCGGGCGGCGATGGCGAGCCCGTAGTCGTAGCCGACCTCCTCGGCCATCGCGGCCGCCTGATCGGGGTCGAGCAGCTCGAGCGAGCGGGCGAGCAGCGTCGCGAGGAGGTCGTCGCGGCGGGGAGGGAAGTTCAGCGACGTGTCGAGCTCGCCGGCCCGGTACCGCTTGGAGGGACGGCCGGCGGTCTCGTGGCGCGCCAGCTCGACGGTGAGGTAGCCGCCGGCGGTGAGCTTCTCGAGGTGGTGGCGGGCGACGTTGGGATGCAGGTCGAAGCGCTCGGCCACCTCGGCGGCGGTGACCCCGTCGGTGCCCGCCCGCACGAACAGGTAGATGTCGCGCCGGGTCGGGTCCCCGAAGGCGCTCGTCACCGCGCTCACGGCGGCGCTGAACTCGTCGGCGCTGAGCCCGGTGCCCGTGGGCTTCGCGGCTCGCTCCGTCATGCCGGTATTCTACCTATGCACTTAGTGGAAATGCCGCCCCGTGACAGGGGCGAGGAGGCCCCATGCCCACCGAGGCCGCCGTCCTCGAGGCCCTGCGCCCGGTCGAGGACCCCGAGCTGCGCCAGTCGATCGTCGACCTCGACATGGTGAAGGAGGTCGCGATCGACGGGGGCCGGGTGGCGGTGACCGTCGCCCTCACCGTCGCCGGGTGCCCGCTCCGGCCCGAGATCACCCGCCGGGTCACCGAGGCCGTCCAGCCCCTCGAGGGCGTCGAGTCGGTGGACGTCGACCTCACCGTCATGAGCGACGAGCAGCGCGAGGCGGTCGCCGCCCGCCTCCGGCAGCAGCACGCCGGCTCGGGCCCCGACGGGCGCCCCGCCCGCGTCAACCCGTTCACCGACGCCCGCACGCGCGTGCTGGCGGTGGCGTCGGGGAAGGGCGGGGTCGGCAAGTCGTCCGTGACCACGAACCTGGCGGTGGCGCTCGCGCAGCGGGGGCATCGCGTCGCGGCCGTCGACGCCGACGTCTGGGGCTTCTCGATGCCGCGCATGCTCGGCATCGACCATGCGCCGGTGGTGATCGACGACGTCATCGTCCCGCCCGAGGCGAACGGCGTGAACCTGATCTCGATGGGCTTCTTCGCGCGCGAGGACCAGCCCGTCGTGTGGCGGGGCCCGATGCTCCACAAGGCCCTGGAGCAGTTCCTCACGGACGTGCACTGGGACGAGCCCGACTTCCTCGTCGTCGACATGCCTCCCGGCACGGGTGACATCGCCCTGTCGATGGCGCAGTTCCTGCCGCGCGCCGAGGTGATCATCGTGACGACGCCGCAGCCGGCGGCGCAGCGCGTCGCCCAGCGCGCCGCGTACATGAGCCAGAAGGTCAACCTCGACGTGATGGGCGTGATCGAGAACATGTCGTGGTTCCGCGGCGACGACGGCAAGGCGTACGAGCTGTTCGGCGCCGGTGGCGGCGAGGAGCTGGCCGACCAGCTCGGCGTCCCGCTGCTCGGCCGGGTGCCGCTCGTCCCCGAGCTGCGCGTCGGCGCCGACGAGGGCCGTCCCATCGTCGTCACCGACCCAGCCGACGAGGCGTCGCGCGCCTTCGTCTCGATCGCGGACCAGATCGAGGAGCTCGCGCCGAAGAAGATCTACCGGCCCGAGCTCAAGATCACGTAGTCACGCCGGCCGTCTCGCGGGCCGCGACCGTGGTCGGCGCGCGCAACTCGCGCACGTAGCCGAGTTGCGCCGTGTACAGCGCGGTCACGGTCTCGCCCTGCGAGTGAGTGTCGTAGAGATCCCGTCGCACGCGCCACGACCGGATCCGGCGGCGCGTCCCGTCGTCGAGTGCGAGGTAGTACCAGTACCGCGGGGTGTTGTTGTTGCTCGATTGGAAGATTTGGCGCCGGCGGCGCGCGCGCACCAGCTCGCCCGTGCTCGTGCGGGCGTTCCAGAAGTCGGGTACCGCTCGCACGAGGAGGAAGGCCGCCCATACGAGCAGGATCGCCATCGGGATCGTGAGCAGCAGCGCACCCCGGCCGACCCAGTCGAGCTGCTCGCGGTCGAGCAACGGGTCGGTCGACGTGATCGGGTCGGCCGCCGACTGCGCGGCGCGCGTGAGGCCGTAGATCGCCGCCCCGGCCGCCGCGCCCCAGAGCACGGCGAGGAACGTGGCGAAGGCGGGGTGCTTGCCCCAACCCGGAGGCCAGCCGCGCGGGTAGCGGATGCGCACGCGATGCCATTGCCCGCCGAAGCGACTCCAGGCTCCGCGGTCGTCCTCCGTGCCGAAGGGCAGGAGCGCGACGGCGGTGGGGGCGATGCCCATCGCGCCGGCGTACGCGAAATGCCGGCCCCACAGCTGCACCGCCGCCGGCTGCAGGGCGGCCAGCTGCTCGTTCTCGCGCAGGTGCTTGCGCAGCGCGAGGCAGCGCGCCGTCGTCTCCTTGCCCGCCGCCGTCGGGAGCTGTGCCAGCGACCGCCCGAGGCGACCGGCGGCCACGACGAGCAGCACGATGCCGGCGATCGCAACCGCTCCGGCGGCCACCGACAGCACCGGCTCGTCGTTGCTCTCGCCGCCCACCGCGCTCGCCAGGTAGAGCAGCGCGCCGACCGCGAACGGGCCCGCGCCGACGAGCGTCACCAGCCACCCCGGCCACCGGGGTCGGGTCAGGCCCCGCCGTTGCGCGTCGGCGATCACCTCGCGGCTGAACGCGCGATGCCATCCGCTCGAGGCGGCGTCGGGCCCGGTCGTCAGGGCGTCGGTCGGGACGACGCCGTCGACGGCCTTGCGCCTGACCTCGTCGAGCACACGCCGTTCGTATGGCGCGAGCGCCTCGTCGTCGGCCGTTCCCCGCAGCCGGCAGATCGTCTTGCCCGGCTCGACCTCCTCGAGGCGTACGACGCGTCGCGCCGCCAGGTCGAGCAGCGTCGCCGGCGGGAGCTCCGCCGGCAGCTCGAAGTCGTTGCAGAGCAGGCCCGCCACCGCCGGCGGCACGGGTGGCAGATCCTGGGTGCCGGGGCCGGAACGGATCCGGGGCGGCCGGCGCCACGCGGCGACGGCGAGCAGGAGGAGGACCCAGCCGGCGGCGAGCGCCGCCGCGTCGACGAGGATCGGGACCGAGAACGTGGTCTCGTCGGTGCTCGACGACGCTGCGAGCAGGTCCGCGATGAGCACGGCGCATCATCGCGTGCCCGTGAGCCCGGCGATAGTGTCCGCCGCCATGAGGCGCGTCACGCTCGCCCTCGTCGCGGTGCTGCTGTCAGGGTGCAGCTTCGAGTTCGGCGGCGGGCGTGGAGCGACCCGGCAGGGGCGCGACATCTTCGGCCTGTGGCAGGGGTCGGTGATCGTGGCGATCTTCGTCGGCGGCCTGGTGTGGGGGCTGATCGTCTTCGCGATCCTTCGCTACCGGCGCCGCAACGACGATCTCCCGAACCAGGTGCAGTACTTCGTCAAGCTCGAGATCCTGTACACGGTCGTGCCCGTCCTCATCGTCGCCGTGCTGTTCGCGTTCTCGTACCGCACGCAGAACGAGGTCGACGCCCTGACGCACGATCCCGCGGTCACGATCGACGTGCGAGGGTTCCAGTGGCAGTGGCAGTTCCACTACCGCGACGAAGGCGTCACGGTCACGGGCGTGCCTGGAAAGGACCCGACGATGGTGCTGCCGGTGGACCGCACGACGAGGATCGTCCTCACCTCCCCGGACGTCATTCATTCGTTCTTCGTGCCCGGGTTCCTGTTCAAGCGGGACGTGATTCCCGGCATCGTGAACAGGATCGACGTGACACCGCGTGACCGTGGGACCTTCACGGGCCGGTGCGCCGAGTTCTGCGGGCTCGACCACGCCAAGATGACCTTCGCCGTCAAGGTGGTGAGCTTCGCCGAGTACCAGTCGTGGGTCTCGGAACAGCAAACGAAGGCGCGCGGGGGAGCGTCATGACCACGACGGCCGAACGCCCGGCGGCACCGGCGGCGCCCGCGCCGCCTCCGCGGCGCAACGCCGGGATCCTGCGCTGGGTCACCAGCACGGACCACAAGGTCATCGGGCTCAGCTATATCACGACGTCGATCCTGTTCTTCCTCGTCGGTGGCGTGCTCGCGCTCGTCATGCGCACTCAGCTCGCCCGCCCCGACCAGCACCTCGTGAGCCCGGAGACGTACAACGAGTTCTTCACGATGCACGGCAGCATCATGATCTACCTGTTCGTCGTTCCCCTCGCCTTCGGGATCGCGAACTACATCGTCCCGCTCCAGATCGGCGCCCCCGACGTGGCCTTCCCGCGCCTCAACGCGCTCGCCTACTGGCTGTACCTGTTCGGCGGACTGGTGATGATCTCCGGCTTCCTCACCGCCAGCGGCGCGGCGAACTTCGGATGGTTCGCGTACGCGCCGCTCTCCGGTGCTACCTACGCACCGGGTGCGGGGCCCGATCTCTGGATCGTCGGCGTGACCGTCACGAGCACGGCGGGAGTGCTCGCCGCGGTCAACCTGGTGACGACGATCTTCATGTTGCGCGCGCCCGGCATGACCATGTTCCGGATGCCGATCTTCACCTGGAACATGCTCGTCGTGAGCACGATGGTGCTCGTGACCTTCCCGGTGCTGACGGCGGCGCTGGCGATGCTCTTCGCCGACCGGCACCTCAGCGCCCACATCTTCGAGGTCCAGAAGGGCGGGACCCCGATCCTGTGGCAGCACATGTTCTGGTTCTTCGGCCACCCCGAGGTGTACATCATCGCGTTGCCGTTCTTCGGCGTCGTGACCGAGATCTTCCCGGTCTTCTCGCGCCG
>DATFXK010000210.1:0-16491 GCA_035316005.1 Acidimicrobiia bacterium
TGCGATGGGCACACGGTTCCTGCTCACGAAGGAGAGCACCGTGCCCGACACCGTGAAAGACGTGTACCTCGGCACCGCCGTGACCGGCACGGTGGTGACGAAGCGCATCGACGGCTACCCGCAGCGGGTCATCCGCACGGAGGTCGTCGACCACCTCGAGCACTCGGGCCGCCTGTCCGCGCTCCCCCGGGCGCTGCGCAACGCGCTCGGGTTCCGCAAGCTCACCGGTACGTCCCTCCGCGCCCTGATCCGGGAGGGGCTGGCGATGAAGCGCAAGGAAGGCCTGACCTGGTCGCAGGCGGCGATGGCCGCCAACGCCCCGATGCTCACCAAGGCGACGATGGTCGACGGGCGGCTCGAGACCGGCATCCTGCCGACGGGCCAGGGCGTCGGCGTGATCGACGAGCTGCCCACGGTCTCCGAGCTCGTCGCGAGGGTCGTGGACGAGGCGGAGCTGACCCTCACCCGTCTCGAGAAGGGGGAGGTATGACACCGAAGCAGCGCGTCGCCGCGGTCGACGGCTGGTTCACGCTCGACGACGCCGATCCGCGCCTGCTCGGCAACCGGTGCACACGGTGCGGCAGCTACTTCTTCCCGAAGGCGTCCGGCTCTTGCCGCAACCCGAGTTGTGACGGCACCGAGTTCGAGGAGACACCGCTGTCGAACCGGGGTTCGGTCTGGTCGTTCACGACGAACCACTACGCGCCGCCGGCGCCGTATGTCGCCGCCGACCCGTTCGAGCCGTTCTCGGTCGCGGCCGTCGAGCTGCCGCGGGAGAAGATGGTCGTGCTCGGGCAGGTCGCCGACGCCGTCGACCCGGGGTCCTTGCGGGTCGGCGCCGAGGTCGAGCTCGTCCTCGGCACACTGTTCGAGGACGACGACCACGAGTACGTCGTCTGGAAGTGGAAGCCGACCGAGGGAGCGGGCTCCGATGGGTGATCACGACGTCGCCGTCCTCGGCGTGGGCATGCACCCGTGGGGGAAATGGGGGCGCAACTTCGTCGAGTACGGCATCGCCGCCGCCCGCGCCGCACTCGAGGACGCCGGGCTGCAATGGAGCGACATCCAGTTCGTCTCCGGTGCGGACACGATCCGCAACGGTTACCCGGGCTACGTCTCGGGCGCCACGTTCGCGCAGGCGCTCGGATGGCAGGGTGCGCCCGTCGCGAGCAGCTACGCCGCGTGCGCATCCGGCGCGACGGCGCTGAACGCGGCCCGGGCACAGATCCTGGCCGGCCTGTGCGACGTCGCCCTCGTCGTCGGCGCCGACACGACGCCGAAGGGCTTCCTCGCACCCACCGCCGGCGAGCGGGGCGACGACCCCGACTGGCTCCGCTTCCGGCTGCTCGGCGCGACGAACCCGACGTACTTCGCGTTGTACGCCCGCCGCCGCATGGAGCTCTTCGGCGCGACGCCGTCCGACTTCGCGAAGGTCAAGGTGAAGAACGCCGCCCACGGGCTCGCCAACCCGAACGCGCGCTACCGCAAGGCCGTGACCGAGGACGAGGTGATGAGCTCGCCCGTCGTGGCGGAGCCGCTACGACTGCTCGACATCTGCGCGACGAGCGACGGCGCCGCCGCGGTCGTCGTGTCCAGCATCGAGTACGCGCGCACGCGCCGCGCCACGAGCCCGGTGCGCGTCGCCGCCGTCTCGACGGTGACGCCGTCGTTCCCGAACGCGGTGATCGAGATGCCCGACTTCGCCACCGACTCCGCTGCTGCGGTGCCGGCAGGACCGGTGACGTTCCGTGACGCCATCGCCCAGCGCGCCTACGCCGAGGCCGGACTCGGCCCCGACGACCTCGACGTCGCCGAGGTCTACGACCTGTCGACCGCGCTCGAGCTCGACTGGTACGAGAACATCGGGCTGTGCGGACCCGGTGAGGCCGAGAAGCTCGTGCACGACGGGGCGACCACGATCGGCGGCCGGATCCCCGTGAACCCGAGCGGTGGCCTGGCCTGCTTCGGCGAGGCGGTTCCCGCGCAGGCCCTGGCGCAGGTGTGCGAGGTCGCCTGGCAGCTCCGGGGCGAGGCGGGCGAGCGGCAGGTCGTTGGCGCGAACGTCGGCCTCACGGTGAACCAGGGCCTGTTCGGACACGGCTCGTCGGTGATCCTCGTCCACTGACCCTCCCCGTGGACCTCACCTTCACCGAGGAGGAGCAGGCGTTCCGTGCCGAGGCGCGCGCGTGGCTGGAGGCGAACGTCCCGCGTCCGGCGCTGCCGTCCGGCGACACACGCGAGGGCTTCGCGTTCCACAAGGAATGGGAACGGGCGCTGTTCGACGCCCGGTGGGCGGTCGTGTCGTGGCCACAGGGGTACGGCGGGCGCGACGCGACGCTCATGGAATGGCTGATCTTCGAGGAGGAGTACTACCGCGCCGGCGGTCCGCAACGCGTCACGCAGAACGGCATCTTCCTGCTGGCGCCCACGCTGTTCGAGCTCGGCACGAAGGAGCAGCAGGACCGCATCCTCCCGAAGATGGCGTCGGCGGAGGAGACGTGGTGCCAGGGCTGGTCCGAGCCGAACGCCGGCAGCGACCTCGCCGGCATCAAGTCACGAGCCGTGCGCGACGACGCGAACGGGGGCTGGCGCCTCTCGGGCCAGAAGACGTGGACGACCCGCGGCGCGTTCTGCGACCGGTTGTTCGGCTTGTTCCGCACCGATCCCGAGGCCGAGCGGCACCGGGGACTGACGTACTTCCTCGTCGACCTGCAAGCCGACGGTGTCACAGTGCGGCCCGTCGAGCGCCTCGACGGCGACGAGGGCTTCGCCGAGGTGTTCCTCGAGGACGTGTTCGTCCCCGACCGGGACGTGCTCGGCGCCGTGCACGAGGGCTGGCGCGTTGCCATGGCGACGACGGGCTCGGAGCGCGGCCTAACGCTGCGCAGCCCGGGCCGGTTCATGGCTGCAGCCGATCGGCTGGCCGCCCTGTACCGCGCGCACGCGGATCACGCCGACGCGACCGTTCGCGACGCCGTCGTGCGCGCCTGGATCGACGCCGACGCCTACCGGTGGCAGACGTTCTGGACGGTCACCCGGCTGATGGACGGTGGCCGCACCGGGCCCGAGGCGAGCCTGGTGAAGATCTTCTGGTCGGAGCTCGACGTGCGCCTGCACGAGACGGCGTTGCAGCTGCTGGGCTCGCGCGCCGAGCTCGTCGACGGCGACGAGGCCGGCTGGATGAAGGGATGGCAGTTCGCCCTCTCGGGCCCGATCTATGCCGGGACGAACGAGATCCAGCGCAACGTGGTCGCCGAGCGAGTGCTCGGCCTCCCCCGGCGGTGATCCCGTGAGGTTCGCGTTCTCCGACGAGCAGATGGCCATGCGCGACGGCGTGCGCGGCTTCCTCGAGCACGAGTGCCCGCCGAAGGTCGTGCGCGACGCGTGGACGAACGACACCGGCCGGTCCGGGCTGTGGCCGCGCCTCGGTGAGATGGGCGTGCTCGGCGTGCTCGCGCCCGAGGCGCAGGGGGGCTTCGGCGGCGACTTCCTGGATCTCGTGCTGCTGCTCGAGGAGACGGGTCGCGCCGCATTGCCAGAGCCGATCGTCGAGCACGCCGCCGTCGTGCTCCCGCTGCTCGACGACGAGCGGGTCGCGGCGGCGGCCGCCGGAGACCTCACGATCACGGTCGCCCCTCCGTCCGGCCTGGTGGCCTACGGGGGCGACGCCGACCTCGTGCTGTTCGACGACGAGTTCGTCGAGCCCAGCGCGCTCCAGGCGTGCGAGTCGGTCGACGGCTCCCGCCGCCTCTTCGCAACCGCCGCACCGCCGGCGTCGATCGACGTCGACGCGTTGGACCGCGCCGCCCTCGGCGTCGCCGCCCAGCTGATCGGCCTGGCCGACCGCATGCTCACCATGACCGTCGACTACGCCAAGGAGCGTCACCAGTTCGGCGTCCCGATCGGCTCCTTCCAAGCGGTCAAGCATCACCTCGCCAACGTCGCGCTGGCACTGGAGTTCGCCCGCCCCTTGGTCTACCGGGCCGCGTGGTCGATCGCGAACGGTGACGACGCCCGGCCCGTGCACGTCGGCATGGCCAAGGCGCGCGCATCGGAGGCCGCTCTCCTCGCCGGTCGGGTCGCGCTCCAGGTGCACGGCGCCATCGGGTACACGACCGAGTACGACCTGCATCTCTTCATGAAGCGGGCGTGGGCACTCGCCGCGTCGTGGGGCGACGCCGCCTGGCACGACGACCGGGTGGGACGCGCGATCCTGGACTCCGACACGATCCCCGAGGAGCAGTGATGGCCGAGGCCTACATCGTCGACGCGGTGCGCACACCGGTGGGCAAGAAGGGCGGCGGGCTCGCCGCCGTGCATCCCGCCGACCTCGGCGCCCACGTGATCACCGGCCTCGTCGAGCGGACCGGGATCGACCCCGCCGCCGTCGAGGACGTGATGTTCGGCTGCGTCGACACGATCGGCCCCCAGGCCGGCGACATCGCCCGCACGTGCTGGCTCGCCGCCGGCCTGCCCGACGACGTCCCGGGGACGACGATCGACCGCCAGTGCGGCTCGTCGCAGCAGGCCGTGCACTTCGCCGCCCAGGCCGTCCTGAGCGGCACGAACGACGTCGTCGTCGCCGGCGGCGTGCAGAACATGAGCATGATCCCGATCGCTTCGGCCATGACGGTCGCCCAGCCCATGGGATTCGACGACCCCTTCACCGGCTCCGAGGGATGGCGCGCTCGCTACGGGACCCAGGAGGTCACGCAGTTCCGGAGCGCGGAGATGATCGCCGAGAAGTGGGGCGTGTCGCGCGACGACATGGAGCGCTTCGCGCTCGAGAGCCATCACCGCGCCGTCACCGCGATCAACGAAGGACGCTTCGAGCGCGAGATCCTGCCCTATGACAATGTCGGAACCGACGAGGGGCCGAGACGCGACACGTCGCTCGAGCGCATGGCCTCGCTCCCTCCGCTCACTGACGGCGGCCGCGTCACCGCCGCCGTCTCCAGCCAGATCTCGGACGCCGCGGCGGCCATGCTCGTCGTGTCCGAACGCGGGCTGCGGGAGCACGGCCTGACGCCACGCGCGCGCATTCACCACCTGAGCGTCCGTGGTGCGGACCCGATCTTCATGCTCACGGCGCCGATCCCGGCCACCGCCTACGCGCTCGAGCGCACCGGCCTGTCGCTCGACGACATCGATCTCGTCGAGATCAACGAGGCGTTCGCGTCCGTCGTGCTCGCGTGGCAGCAGGAGACGGGCGCCGACCTCGCGAAGGTGAACGTGAACGGCGGCGCCATCGCGCTCGGCCACCCTCTCGGCGCGACGGGTGCCCGGCTCATGACGACGCTGCTCCACGAGCTCGACCGCATCGACGGCCGCTTCGCCCTCCAGACGATGTGCGAAGGCGGCGGCCAGGCCAACGTCACGATCCTCGAGCGCCTGAGCTGACTAGCCGGCCGGCCCACCCCGGAGCGGGAGGCCGGCGGCGCGATACACGGCGTCGATGACGCGCATGTTCTTCACGGAGTCGCTCGGCGGGGTTAGGACGGGCGTGCCGTGCAGCACGGCGCTCGTGAACGCTTCGAGCTGGTAGGCATAGGTGGGCTTGCGCGGGAACTTCTCGCGCTCCTTCTTCCCGTCACGCACCACGGTGAACCGGTGGTAGAACTGCGGACCCGTCTGGTTAAAGACGCGCAGCTCTCCCCGGCTCCCCCACGCCCGGATCGTCAGCTTCAGCGGTGTGCTCGACCACATAGAGCACGTCATGCGCCCGGTGTGACCTTGGGGCCAGCGCACGTCGGCCTGCATCCAGCGGTCGACGTCGGGCGACTGGAGGCGGGCGTGCGCGTTGATCACGTGCGGATCGTCGCCGCCGAGCAGTCGCAGCTGGTGCACGGTGTACGACCCGACGTCCATCGTCGCGCCGCCGCCGAGATCGAACTGGTAGCGGATGTCCTTGAACCTGGGGAGCGGGATGCACATCGTCGTCTCGACACGCTTGAGCACCCCCAGCTCGCCGCCGGCGACGATGTCGTGCATCCGCTGCGCCAGCGGGTGGTAGCGGTAATGGAATGCTTCCATCACGACGAGCCCGGTGCCCTCGGCCGCCGCTGCCACCTGCTCCGCCTCGGCGGCGTTCGAGGTGAACGGCTTCTCGCACAGGACGTGCTTGCCCGCCGCGATCGCGTTCAGCGTCCACTCGGCATGGAGCCCGTTCGGGAGCGGATTGTAGATCGCGTCGACGTCCGGGTCGGCGATGACCTCGTCGTAGGTCGCGTACACCTTCGGAATCTTGTGCTTGCGCGCGAACTTCTCGGCCCGGGCCGGATCACGTGCTGCGACCGCGACAACCTCGGCCTCCTCGACACCCCGAGCCGGCTTGATCAGCGCGCCCGGCGTGATGCGCGCCGCGCCCAGCGTGCCGATGCGTACCCGTTCGGCTGATGTCATGCGTCCACCAACTTGGCGTAATCGTCGAGCACGGGAAGCGCGACGTCCGGCCCGCCGACCGGGACGCGCAGCACGACCTCGTCGATGCCGGTCGAGTCGTAGTACTCGAGCTTCCCCGGGTCGGGGATCGTCCCGAACGGGACGATGCGCGCCGTTGCCGGGTCACGGCCGGCGGCTTCCATGGCCTTGTGCAGCTCCGGCAGCGCGGCGTGCACACCGGCGCCGCCGATCGGGATCCAGCCGTTGGCGTACTCGGCGACGTGCGCGAACAGCGTCGGCCCGGCGGCGCCCCCCACGAGAATCGCCGGCCACGGCTTCTGCACCGGCTTGGGCCACGACCAGCTCGGTGGCAACCGAACGAACTCGCCGTCGAAGCTCGCTTCGTCGTCCGCCCAGAGGCGCTGCATCGCGAGCACGTGCTCGCGAGCGACGTCCCGGCGGCGCCGCATCTCGACGCCGTGATCCTCGACCTCGTCCGCGTTCCACCCGAATCCGATCCCGAAGACGAACCGGCCGCCCGAGAGATGGTCGAGGCTCGCCACCGATTTCGCGGTGACGATCGGGTCGCGCTGGGCGACGAGACAGATGCCGGTCCCGACCCGGAGACGCTCGGTGGCGGCCGCGGCCATCGTGAGCCCGACGAACGGGTCGAAGGCGCGCTTGTAGTAGTCGGGCAACTCGGCATCGCCCGTCGGCGGCGGCGTCCGCTGACTGGTCGGGATGTGCGTGTGCTCCGGGACGTACATCGACGCGAAGCCTCGTTCCTCGGCGGCGCGAGCCAGGTCGTCCGGACGCATCGCCTGGTCCGTCGAGAACATCGTCACGCCGAACTGCATCGCTCCCCTTGGACGCCGCGGCGGGCAGGAGCGTACCGGCCCGAACGGGTCGATACCGGAACCATGCCGTGCCGTGAGCGCGGGCCGAGCTCGCGGGTCGCTAGGCGGGCATGACGGAGCCGCCGTCGACGCACAGCACCTGACCGGTCACGAGCGCGGCGTCGTCGCTGGCAAAGAACACGGCGGTACCGGCGAGGTCCTCGGGCTCGAGCTTGCGCTTCATCGCGCTCATTGCCGGGAGCATGTCGATGATCCCCTCGGGGACGATCTTCTTCGTCGCCTCGGTCATCGTCACGCCGGGCGCGATGCAGTTCACCGTGATGTTGTACTGACCGAGCTGACCGGCGAGGAACTTCGTGAGGCCGACCACACCCCACTTCGTCTGGCTGTACGTGAACGCGCCGACCTCGTGGAACTCGGCGACGGGCGCGATGTTGTACAGGTACGCGGCGCCCGACGACTGGTTGATGATGCGGCCCCACTGCTGCTCCACCATCGTGGGCGCGCAGGCCTTCGCCATGAGCCAGGCCCCGTGCAGGTTCACACCGAAGACCTTCTGGAGGTACTCGTAGTCGTTCCGCTCGTTGTCGATGTCGTAGTACAGCGCGGCATTGTTCACGAGAATGTCGATCCCGCCGAACCGCGCCTTCGTCTTGGTCGCACACGACAGCGTCGACTGCTCGTCGGAGATGTCGGTCTGCACGAATGCCGCGTCGCCGAGCTTCTCGACCTGGTCCATCGCCGAGGACGCGCGGGCTTCGTTGATCTCGGCAACGACGACCTTGGCGCCCTCTTCGAGGAACCGCTTGGCGTAGGCGAGCCCGATGCCCTGCCCGGCGCCGGTGATGATCGCGACCCTGCCGTCGAGCCGACCCATGCCCGAATCCCCCCTTGTGTGCCGTGGTTACGAGCGGTGGATGAGGTTGAAGCGCTCGGTCACCACCGGTGCGTTGCGCTTCTCGTCGCGCCACACGGTCTCGGTCACGACGAACGTCATCGTGCGGCCCTTGCTCTCCTTCTCGTAGATGTCGACGATGCGGCCCTCGCCCAGCAGCACGTCACCGACCACGATCGGCCGGTGGTAGTCGAACTCCTGCTCGCCGTGGAGGACGAGGCCACCCCGGGAGAACAGCTCCCCCATGACCTTGTGCATCGGGTTCTCGCCGCCGGTCGGGTCCTCCGGCTGCTGTTCGGCGAACCGGCCCCAGAACTGCATCGCGAACGACCACGTGGGCGGGGCCGGGATGTCGTCGAAACCGGCAGCCTTGGCCGCGGTCGGGTCGTGATAGACGGGGTTCTCGTCCTTGATCGCGTCGGCGAAGTTCGAGACCGGACCGCGCTCGACGACCACGCGGTGCGCTCCCGTCGGCTTCCCGATGACGCTCGTGTCGAGGGCCATGCCTCCCGTTCCTATCTCGTGTGCGCGGTCCCGCGCTTTGACGGACGCGTGAACGACCGCGATACGGTGACGCCGACGTCAGTTTTCAACGCGGGGAGAAGGACGCGCAAATGGGTTTGTTGGACGGCAAGGTCGCGATCGTCACCGGCGCCGGCAACGGCGTCGGGCGGGGCGAGGCCATCGAGCTGGCCGACCAGGGCGCGAAGGTCGTCGTCAACGACCTCGGCGTCTCGGTAACCGGCGAAGGCGCCGACAAGCGCACCGCCGACGAGGTCGTCGACGTCATCAAGAGCCGGGGCGGCGAGGCGATCGCCAACTACGACGACGTGGCGGACTTCAACGGCGCCAAGAACATCATCGGCACCGCCGTCGACGCGTTCGGCACACTCGACGCGCTGGTGAACAACGCCGGCATCCTGCGCGACAAGATGCTGTTCACGATGGCCGAGGAGGATTTCGACTCGGTCATCCGCGTACACCTCAAGGGCACGTGGAACACCATGCACCACGCGTCCTCCTACTGGCGCGCCGAGTCCAAGGAGGGCCGTCAGCCGAGCGCGTCGATCGTCAACACCGTCTCGAGCGCCGGCCTCCAGGGCCAGGCCAGCCAGTCGAACTACGGGGCGGCCAAGGCCGGAATCGCGGCGATGACGATCATCGCGAGCATCGAGCTCACGCGCTACGGCGTCCGCGCCAACTGCATCGGCCCCGGCGGCTTCACTCGGATGGTGGGCCAGGCCCGCCAGGACATCACGATCAAGAATCCCGAGGAGTACACCGAGTTCGACGGTATGAACCCGGGGAACTCGGCGCCGGCCGTGGCGTGGCTCGCCTCCGACGAGTCGAAGCCCACGACGGGGCAGGTGCTCCGCATGGTCGGAAACTCGCTGTGCGTCTACCAGCCGTGGCAGATGGGCGAGGAGTTCTTCGCCACCGACGCCGAAGGCAAGCCGGCCCGCTGGGATGCCGCCGACGTCGGCAACATCCTCAACAAGTACGTCTTCCACACGGTCAACCCCGGCATCGCCGCACAACAGCGCCGGTAGCCTGCCGCCGTGGACACCGACTTCGAGACGCTCCTCTACGAGGAGCGTGACGGCGTCGCCTGGGTCACGCTCAACCGGCCGGACCGCCTCAACGCGTTCAACTCGCTCATGCAGCGCGAGCTCCACGCGTTGTGGCGCGGCCTCCGGCGCCATGACGACGTGCGCTGCGTCGTCCTGACCGGGGCGGGCGACAAGGCGTTCTGCACCGGCATCGACCGCATGGAGCAGATGGGCGGCGGTGGCGACGACACGACCGATCCCGACGTGGTCGGATCCGGCAGCACGCCGTTCATGTTCAACGATCCCGGCGACAATATCGGTCCCAAGAGCTCCGACCTGTGGAAGCCCGTGATCGCGGCCGTCAACGGCATCGCGTGCGGCGGCGCCTTCTACATGCTGGGCGAGGTCGAGTTCATCATCGCCGCCGAGCACGCCACCTTCTTCGACCCACACGTGACGTACGGGATGACGGCGGCGTTCGAGCCCATCCACATGTCGGGGATCATGCCCTTCGGCGAGATCATGCGCCTCTCGCTGCTGGGCAACTACGAGCGCCTGTCCGCAAAGCGCGCCTACGAGATCGGCCTCGTCTCGGAGGTCACGCCCAAGGAGGAGCTGCACGAGCGGACGGCGTGGGCGGCCAACGCCATCGCGTCGCAACCGCCCTTGGCGATCCAGGGCACCGTGCGGGCGATCTGGGGCGCGCGCGAGCTCGGGCACCGACAGGCCGTCCGACTCGGGTACGCGTACGTCGGGCTGGGGACGAACCAGGACTCCATCGCCGAAGGGCAGAAGCTCTTCGAATCGGGCACCCGCATCGACTGGCGTTCGAGATAGCCCGGGGATGGGCCGGCGCGTCGCGATCGTCGGGGCCGCGTTGTCGGACTGCGGGCGCGTCGACGACAAGTCGTCCTTCGAGCTCCACCACCAGGCCGCCAGCCGGGCCCTGGCCGACGCCGGGCTCGAGAAGGGCGACGTCGACGGGTTCGCGTCCAGCGGCACCGGACTGCTCATGCCCGTCGAGGTCGCCGAGTACCTGGGCCTCCGGCCGACATGGGTCGACGGCACCGGCGTGGGCGGCAGCACCTGGGAGTTCATGGTCGAGCACGCCACGGCGGCGATCGCAGAAGGGCACGTCGAGGTGGTCGTGCTCGTGTACGGCTCCACGGCTCGGGCGGACCTGAAACGACGCGACCGCCGGGCGAACCTCTCGTTCGGCAGCCGGGGCCCGGTGCAGTTCGACGCGCCGTTCGGTCACACGCTCATCGCCAAGTACGCCATGGCAGCCCGCCGGCACATGCACGAGTTCGGTACGACGATCGAGCAGCTGGCCGAGATCGCGGTGTCCACGCGCCACAACGCGTCGTTCAACCCGGAGGCGTACTACCGGGACCCGATCACCATCGACGACGTGAACGACGCGCCCCTGATCGCCGACCCGCTCACCACGCTGCACTGCTGCATCAGGTCCGACGGCGGCGGTTCGATCGTGCTCACCTCCGAGGAACGCGCCCGCGATCTCGCCGCGCGTCCGGTCTGGGTCCTGGGCACCGGCGAGGCCGTGTCCCACACGACGATGAGCGAGTGGGAGGACTTCACGGAGTCGCCGGCGGCGCGTTCCGGCGCGCTCGCGTTCGAGCGTGCCGGCGTTGCGCCGGACGAGATCGACGTGTGCGAGATCTACGACGCCTTCACACCGATGGTGCTGCTCACGATCGAGGCCCTCGGCTTCTGCAAGAAGGGCGAAGGAGGACCGTTCGTCGAGGGCGGCACGCTGCGCCTCGACGGGTCACTGCCCACGAACACCGACGGCGGCGGCCTCTCGGCCTGCCATCCGGGGATGCGCGGGATCTTCCTGCTCGTCGAAGCCGTCCGCCAGCTACGGGGCGATGCCAGCGGCGGCCAGGTGCCCGACGCGCGTCTCGCCTGTGTGAACGGCACCGGTGGCTGGTTCTCCTCCGCAAGTACAGCGATCCTCGGGGTGGAGTAGGAATAAGGCCGTGGGCAGCCGGCCGGCGGTCTGGATCGGGCACGCGGTCCTCACCGTCCGCGACGTGGACCGGTCCGCCGACTACTGGCAGGGCCTCGGCATGCGGGAGATCGAGCGCAACGAGCACGTAGCAGTGCTCGAGCTCCGCGGCGGGACACACCTCGTCCTCGTCCCCGGGACGCCCGCCGACGACGCCGACACGCCCTTCGACCTGATGGTCGACGACCTCGACGCGACCCACGCCGACTGGGCTGCGCGCGGTCTCGACCCGTCGCCGATCGAGCGAGGACGGATCCACGCCGCGTTCACGCTGCGCGATCCGGACGGCTACCGAGTCACCGTGAACAGCTCGCACGTCGTCGGGAATGTCTGAGCGATGAGCCCGCTGATCTCCCGCGGGTTCGGCGGCCGGCGTCGACGTGACGTCGACCCGAGTCGAATCCCGCCCGGCCAGTACGTGGTGGACGACTTCCCCGTGTTGTCGGCGGGCCCGACGCCCACGGCCGACCTCGACAACTGGACGTTCACGATCACCGGCGCCGTCGACCAGCCGGCGATGTGGTCGTGGAACGAGTTCCTCGCGCTACCCAGCGAAGAGCTCACCACCGACATCCACTGCGTCACCAAGTGGTCCAAGCTCGACACGGCGTGGCGGGGCGTGTCGGTCGACGTCGTGCTCGAGAACGTCGACACGGCCGCCGACTTCGTGCTTGCGTTCTGCGACGGCGGCTACACGACCAACCTCCCGCTCGCCGACGTCACTGACGGGCAGGCATGGGTTGCGTACGAGTACGACGGCCACCCACTCGAGCCCGTGCACGGCGGCCCCGCCCGCCTGCTCGTCCCGCACCTCTACTTCTGGAAGAGCGCGAAGTGGGTTCGGGGGCTCCAGCTCCTCGACCACGACGAGCCCGGGTTCTGGGAGACCAACGGCTACCACAACCGCGGGGATCCCTGGAAGGAACAGCGGTATTGGAGCGACTAGAGCCGCGCCGCGCTCCGCTGATTTGGCGCGTCGCGACCGTCGCCGAGAAGCGACCCGAGACGCCCAGCGCGACCACCTTGGTGCTCGACATCCCCGACTGGCCCGGGCACCTCGCCGGCCAGCACGTCGACGTGCGGCTCACGGCCGAGGACGGCTACCAGGCCGAGCGGTCGTACTCGATCGGGTCGCCGCCGCAGGATCCGCAGCTCTCGCTCACGATCGAACGCATCGAGGACGGCGAGGTCTCGCCCTACCTGACCGACGAGCTGCGCCCCGGCGACCAGCTCGAGCTCCGGGGCCCCATCGGCGGCTACTTCACGTGGGACACGGGCGACGGCGGCCCGCTGCTGCTCCTCGCGGGCGGCTCGGGGCTCGTCCCGCTCATGGCCATGCTGCGTCACCGCGCCGCGGTAACGAGCACCGTGGCGGTGACCGTGCTCGTGTCCGCGCGCGCCTGGGGCGACGTGCTGTACCGCGACGAGCTCTCGGCGCTCGACGACGACGGCGTCACGGTTCGCTACACGCTCACGCGCGAGCAACCTCCCGGGTGGACGGGGTGGTCGGGCCGGGTGGACGCCGAGATGCTGCGCGAGCTCGGCGCGGAACGAGCCGGCCAACTGCGCGTGTTCGTCTGCGGCCCGACCGGTTTCGTCGAGCACGTCGCCGACCTGCTCGTGCAGCTGGGCCACGACCCGCACACGATCAAGACCGAGCGCTTCGGACCGACAGGAGGGTGACCATGGAGGCGGCTGACATGCACACGGACGGCAACGCGATCGCCGGGCTTCTCCAGGACGTCTTCGTCGTCGAGTTCACCACCATGGAGCGGACCTGCCAGTCGTGCGGCGACCAGAACCCGGCCGGGGCGCATCGCAGCTACCACGGCGCCGGCATCGTGCTGCGCTGTCCGAATTGCGACGACGTTGCCCTCCGGATCGCCGAGCTGCCCGACCGTCTCGTCTTCGAGCTCCGCGGCGCATGGAGTCTCCGACGCGAACAGTGAGGGTGCGCCGCCGCCCGATGCCTTACCCTTCCCGCGCGGCCGAGGGAGTCGGGGGTTGCGGTTGGTCAGGCAGGAGGCAACGGCGGCTCGCCCGTTCGTCGATCGACACCACGAGCGCGAGTGGCTCGAGGAGCGCCTGGACGACGCCTGCGCCGGGAACCCGCAGCTCGTCCTGGTCTCGGGCGAGCCCGGCATCGGCAAGTCGAGGCTGCTTCGCGAGGTGCAGCGCAGCGCGTCGAGCCGAGGTGTCGAGGTGTGCTCGGGCCGGTGCCGTGAGCACCTCGACCTTCCCTACCTGCCCTTCGCGGCGTCGCTCCTCCCGCGGCTGCAACTCCTCGCCCGCGAGGACCCGTCGCTAGGCCGGCACGCGCCGGTCATCGAGCGCCTGCTCGGCGACGACGCCGAGACCGTTCGGTCGAGCGAGCCGCCCGGTGAGCACGAGCAGACACGGGTCTTCGTCGCCGTCGCCTCGGCGACGATCCGGCTCGCCGAGCGCAGGCCCCTTCTCGTCGTCATCGACGATCTCCACTGGTCCGACCGCTCCTCCCTCGACCTGTTCACGCATCTGGCGCTCGAGATCGCCGACACCGCCATGCGTGAGCCGGTGCCCGTGATGCTCGTGGCGACGTACCGGCAAGCCGACGACCGCCGCCTGACGGGCGAGCTCGAGCGACTGCAGCGCGAGGAGATCTGTCGCCCACTGGCACTCCAGGCGCTCCCGGCCGACGAGTCCGGCGAGATGGTGCGTTCGCTCGGGCTGTCGGCGTCGACGCGCCAGCTCGAGGACACGGTCTACCGGGTCGCGGGGGGCAATCCCCTGTTCATCGAGAACATCGTCCACCAGCTCGTGCGGAGCGACGTCCGGCGGCGGGAGCCGAACGCCGTCGCCGCGATCGAGACGGCCGGGCCGCGTGAGATCACCGACGCCGTCGCCGAACGTCTCGCCGAGCTTCCGGAACCGGCGCAGGACACGCTCACCGTCGCGGCCGTCGTCGGGGACCGGTTCGACCCCGACGCCGTAGCCGCTGCGGCCGGCCTCGCAGAGGACACCGTCGCCGACCACTTCGAGCACGCGGCCGCGCGCGGCATCCTTGAACCTGACGACAACGGCTTTCGCTTCGCACATCCGTTGTACGCGCGGGCGGCCTACCGGCGCGCGCCGTCCGCCCGCCGCCAGCAGCTCCACCTCGACGTCGCGACGTTGCTCGAGTCGCGTCCCGAGCCGGAGTACCACGCCATCGAGATCGCTCGGCATCTCGCCGATGCCGGCGACCGTGCCGATCCCGCCGTCGTGCTGCGGTGGTCGCGCATCGGTGGGGAACGCGCATGGGCGCTCCTGGCATGGGACGAGGCGGCCCGCTGCTTCGAGGCGGCGACGCGTGCCGCCGACCGCCAACACGCCCCGGCGGGCGAGGTGGCGGAGCTCGCCTACCGGACCGGCGTCGCCCACTACCGGAACAGCGATCCGGTCCCCAGCCGGGCCTACCTCGAGCGGGCCGAAGCGGCCTATCGGGCCGCGTCCGATTCGAGCGGCGTCGCCCGGGCGCTCACCGATCGCACCCGCACCGAGCTCACCGCTGGCCGGTTCGGCACCCGGGTGGCGCTCGAGCCTCTCGAGGTCGCGCTCGCCGAGCTCGAGGACCCCGGCCTCCAGGCCCGCCTGCTCGCCCAGATGGCCGATGCGCTCTGGCTGCGCGGCGACGTCGAACGGGGCCGCGAGTTCGCCGAGCGCGCCGTCGCGATCGGCGGGTCGGCTGGTGAGCACGAGGCATGCATCCGTGGTCTCGACGCGCTGGCGGTCATCGACTGGCTCGGACTTCGACTCACGGACGCGCTCGCCCGGCTGGAAGCGGCGCTCGAGCACACGCACGGTGCGAACGACGCGTGGCTCGAGTCGCTCCCATTTCCACGCATCGCGCTCACGCAGCTCTGGCTCGGCGACATCGACGCCTCGGAACGGAACGCCCGCCGGGGAGACGAGCGCGCGCAGGCGAGCGGTGACATCGCCGAGCGGAGCCTCGGCCTCGCCGTTCAGGTCGCCCTGTGCACCGGTCGAGGCGACTTCCGCAGCGCGGAGCGGGTGGCCGACGAGGCGTGGTTGGCGTCCCGCGTGTCGCGCTACGGATACAGCGCGTCCTTGTTCCTGCCCGCGCTCGCGAACTCGCGCATGATGCGAGGCGCCTACGGGCTCGCGGAATCGGCCGTCGACAAGCTCGTCGAGAACGACGACGCCGAGCTGTACGCCGAGGGCACGTGGCTCCTGCGGCAGCTGGTCCGCGCGCACGCCGGTCAGCACGAGGAGGTCCGCCAAGCCGTGTACGCGCGGCCCGAGCGCGTGACGGCGCACTGGCCGGTGGCGTTGGGGACCGTCGGCCGGTTCGCGGCCCTGGCCGAGATCGCCGACCTCGTCGACGTCGACCTCTCGCTCGACCGCGTCGACGCGGCCTTGGCGCGGGCGGCCGAGCGCGGGATGGTGTTGTCCGACGGCCCTGCTCTCCTCCTCGACCGCGTGCGGGCGATCGCCGCCCGACGTCTCGGACGCGTCGACGATGCCGAGGCGCTGCTCCGCTCGGGGATGGCGCGCGCGTCGACGCTGGGATTGCGACCCGAGCTCGGACGGGTCTACCTCGATCTCGCCCGCCTGCTGTCAGGACCGCAACGGGCCGACGCGAGCGAGGCAAAGGTGCTCGCCGAGCTCGCTCACGCGCTCTTCGACGAGCTCGACATGCCGGCGTTCGAGCAGCAGGCGGCCGCGCTCATCACCCGACTCTCGGGCGCGTCGGTGCCGGCGCCTCCGGCCGTCGGCGCCGAGACGGCCGTGATCCTGTTC
>DATFXK010000211.1:0-2799 GCA_035316005.1 Acidimicrobiia bacterium
CACCCGCCACAGGATGATGGCGCCGATCGTCGCGAACGCGACGAGGTTGACGATGATCAGGACGAGACGGAGATTCACGGCGTGTGAACCTCACACACAGGGCGCCCCCTCGGCTGTCTGCCCCGTGGTATCGGTGCCGATCGGAGGGCCCTGCACGAGCGAGCTCTGCGAGGTGTCGACGGTGATCTCGCCGCCCGATACCTGGAGGACGAAGCGGTCGAGACCACGCGGGGCGGGGCCGCCCTTCTTCTCGCCGACCCGGTTGTATTTCGAGCCGTGGCACGGGCACTCGAACCACTGTGACGACTCGCACCACGGGACGCGGCAGCCGAGGTGCACGCACTTCTGGTACAGAGCGACGTACCCCTGCTCCATGCCGGCCACGATGCGCGGGTCGTAGACCTTCTTCGCTTTGGAGATGTCCTCCTTCGGATAAGGCTGGATGTACGTGCGGGCGGCCGCGTTGTAGAAGGGCTGCTTCTTGTCGAACGACTGCTTGGCGTCGTCCTCGGAGCCGACGACGATCTTCGAGCCGAAGCCGCCGGCGCTGCTGGGCCAGAGGAACCCCAGCATCGCCGCGCCCATGCCGGCGGCGAAGATGCCGAGCCCGGCGAGGATGCCCCGATTGAAGAACTGGCGCCGGGTGAGGCCGATCTCCTCGTCGTCGACGGGGACGTACTCGACCGGTGCCTTCGCCCCCGTCGGCTCGAGGGCCTGACGGGACTCCTGCGCCCGGGCGCGCGCCTCCTCGTCCAGCTCGGCGATTGCCGTGCCCACCGTCGCGGGCACGGGCGGCTCGCCCTCCGGCTGCGAGCGATCGCGGCGGCGCGTCTCCCGGCTGAGGCGGCCGGTGTTCGAACGCCGGCGTCCCTCGGCCACGATCGCGACCGCGGCGAGGACCAGAAGGGCCGGTATGGCGATGATCAGAACAATCGAAGAATCCACGAACTACAAACGCCCTACAGGTCGAAGAAGATCCCGTTGTTCCATGGGAACACGAAGTTGAAACCGGGCCCGCGGAAGAACGAGCCGATGATGACGAGTACCGCCCACAGCATCAGGAAGAGCGTGAAGATCGAGATCGCAAACTTCCGGTCCGACGGCGCGTGCGACGGGTTCTTGTCGACGAACGGTGCCACCGCCAGGAGGAACAGACCCATCCCCGGGATGGTCACACCCGCGACCATCGGGTGGAACATCGTCAGCAGCTCCTGCAGGCCGAGGAAGTACCACGGCGCCTTCGAGGGGTTCGGCGTCTTGTTGAAGTCGGCCAGCCCCAGGAGTGGCGCGCGCACGACCGCCGAGAAGATCAGCAGCCCTGCCGTGACGACGAGGACCGCCGCGAACTCGATGACGAGGAGGTGTGGCCACACGTGCACCTTGTCCTGCGCTTCGGCGCGCGTCTGCTGGATGGAGCCGGACTTCACGACCGTCAGCAGCCGCTGCGTGTGCCCTCCGGGTCCGGTGGCCGTCGGGGTCGGCTTGGGCGCGGTCGCCGTCGCGGTGGCGCCGCCGCCCGTCGTGGCGGCCGCAGCCGCCGCCGGCGCCGCCGCGCCCTCATCGCCCTCGCCCGCCAGTTGCGCGCGCCGGCGCTTCGACCGCTCGAGCAGGTGCGCGGGCACGCCGCTGGCGGCGGCGGCCGCCGCCGTGTCGTCGGCACTGCCCCCGGCCGGCGCGCCGGCGGGCGCTTCCGCCGCCGGCTCCGTCGCCTCCGCGGCCGGCGCCTCGGGCGCGGCTTCGGCGGCTTCCTCGCCACCCTCCTCGCCGGGCACAGGCAGGCCGAGCGCCTTTCGGCGCTCCCGACTGCGGCGCAGCAGATGCTCGGGAACTTCGGTCATCGGTCCCTCACCTCTACAGCGGCCCGGACAGGCCGCCATCCTTGCGGACGCGCCAGAAGTGGACGGCCATGAAGATCACGATCACGAACGGGAGCAGGAGGACGTGGAGCGTGTACCAGCGTAAGAGCGTGTCGTTGGATATCTCCGACGAACCCAGCAGCACGAACTTGACCTGGGAGCCGAACACCGGGGTGTAGCCCATCATGTTCGTGCCGACGGTCACGGCCCAGAGCGCGAGCTGGTCCCACGGCAGCAGGTACCCGGTAAACGAGAGCAGCAAGGTCAGCGTGAGCAGGATCACGCCGATGACCCAGTTGAACTCCCGGGGCGACTTGTACGCGCCGTGGTAGAAGACCCGGCTCATGTGCAGGAACACGGTCAGCACCATGAGGTGCGCCGCCCATCGGTGCATGTTCCGCACGATGGAGCCGAACGTCACCGCCGTCTCCAATGTCTGCACCGTGTCCCATGCCGACGCCGCCGTCGGGCGGTAGAAGAACATGAGGAAGATGCCGGTGATCGTCAGCAGGATGAAGAGGAAGAACGAGATGCCGCCGAGACACAGCGTGTAGGAGACCTTCACCGCGTGCCGCTTCACCTTCACCGGGTGAAGGTGGTACAGCACGTTGTTCATGATCACGTAGGAGCGGTTGCGGGGGCTGTCCGTGTAGCCGCGCCGGAACACCGATCCCGGCCGGAAGATCGACGTCCACGCCTGCGAGCCGCGGACCTTCTGGTCGGCGGTCTCGAGGGCCTTGGCAAGCCGCCGCTCCCCGTTCCCGTTCGCCCCGTTGCCTTGTCGCTTGGCCATCAGAACCTCACGCCGTACGAGTAGCCGTGGCGGTCGGTGCGGGTGTGGGGGTCGCCCTGGGCGATCTGCTGGGAGATCTTGCCGAGGATGATGACCCCGGTGGGGCAGCGGTCGACGCACAGGGCACAGCGGGTGCAGACGTCCTCGTCG
>DATFXK010000212.1:0-2227 GCA_035316005.1 Acidimicrobiia bacterium
GTTGCTCTCATCGTCGGCGCCGGGACGACCGGCATCCGGCTCCTCGAGGAGATCGAGAGTCGCACGCACCACGGGATGGCGGTGCTCGGATTCGTGGATGACGACCCCAGCAAGCAGGGCACTCGCATCGCCGGCGCAGAGGTGCTGGGCACGATCGACGACCTGCCCCGGCTCCTCGGCGCTCACGAGGTGCAAGAGGTGCTGGTAGCCATCCCGTCGGCCCCCGGAGCGGTCATGCGCCGCATCGCGCAGCATTGTGCGGAGGCCCGGGTGCGGCATCGTGTGGTGCCCTCGCTCGCCGAGCTGGTGGAAGGTCGCGTGATGTTCACCCAGGTCCGCGACGTGAAGCTCGACGATCTGCTCGCCCGCGAGCCCGTGCGATTCGACCTGCCCCAGGTCCGGTCGCTGATCGCCGATCGCACCGTCCTGGTGACCGGCGCCGCCGGCTCCATCGGCTCCGAGCTGTGCCGGCAGGTGGCGGCGCACGGGCCGGCGCGGCTCGTCCTCTTCGATCGCCACGAGAACGGGATGTTTCTCCTCGAGGGCGAGCTGCGTGATCGCTTCCCCGCCGTGGAGATCGCGCCGGTGCTCGGCGACCTCCTGCTCGAGGACCAGCTGGAGGCCGCCTTCGCGGCTCACCGCCCGGCGCTCGTCTTCCACGCCGCCGCCTACAAGCACGTGCCGCTCGCCGAGCTGAACGTGCTCCAGGCAGTCCGCAACAACGTGTTCGGGACCCTGAACGCCGCGCAGATGGCGATACGGCACAAGGCCAGCGAGTTCGTGCTCGTGTCGACCGACAAGGCGGTGCGCCCGGCGAGCGTGATGGGAGTGACCAAGCGTACCGCCGAGCTCGTCATTGGCGGTCTTGCTTCGGCACCGTGCCGGTTCCTCGCCGTGCGCTTCGGGAACGTGCTGGGGTCGAGCGGCAGCGTCGTCCCGCTGTTCCGGGAGCAGATCGCGCGCGGCGGCCCGGTGACCGTCACCGATCCCGAGGTGACCAGGTACTTCATGACCATCCCCGAGGCCTGCCAGCTGATCCTCGAGGCATCGTCGGCCGGCGAGCCGGGCGCCACGTACCTCCTCGAGATGGGCAGCCCGGTTCGCATCGCCGACCTGGCACGCCAGATGATCCGTCTCTCGGGATTCGAGCCGGACGAGGACATCGCCGTCGTGTTCACCGGGCTACGGCCGGGCGAGAAGCTCGAGGAAGAGCTGGTCGACGATGGCGAGCGCGTCGTGACGACCGCGCACGACCGCATCCGGGTGCTGCACGGGCCGCGGCACGTCCTCCCGCCCGGGTGGCTCGGCGGGCTGCAGCTCTGCGTGCGCCGGGGCGACACCGCCGGCGCGCTCCGCCTGCTGCAGCAGGCCGTACCCGGATACACCCCGAGCGATCAGGCGATGGCGAGCGCGCGCATGGAGTCACCTGCGCTGCTGGCCGGCGCGAGCGACACCGCGGCGTGAGCGGCGAGCGGGACGGGCTCGAGTAACGCGCTGTCGCGCGTCGGGTGCCCCAATCCTTCGGGGTGGACGGACGACGCCCTACGGGGGGACGCCCTGCGCCCTTTCAATCGTGCGCGGATAGCCGACGGTGACCATGCGTTGCCGCTCGCGCGTGCATGACGTGCCCGCGGGCGCCGTGTAACCGCCGCCCGCGTTTCCCCGTACTCCCAGGGCGATATGGCCCACGCGACGAGCACCGAGGGGCGGTCAGCGATTGTCGGCGTCCTGCGTCACCGAGGCACTGACAGATGGCGAGACGAGCACGAACGAGCCGCTCTCCACCCATGCCCGCTGGCTAGGGGCGAACCGAGGTGCCAGGAGCCCGTCGTTGATCTCGCGCGTAACGGCGAAGCGGTTGAATTGCGTCGCGGGGATGAAGAGACGGTCGTTCGAGAGCCCGCCGTCGGAGAAGTCCTCGAGATCGACCTCGACCGCCGCGAGGACGCCGTCACCATTGACGCCGTCCGTGTCGACGCGTGCCACCTCCGCCCGGTACGCGTCGAACAGGCGGGTCGGCAGAGGGACGCCCTGCTCGAAGGACACGATGCGCACGAAGGTGTCGAGCATGATCTCGTTGGCGAGCCCGCTCGGGATGAAGCGCAGCCGCTTCTCCTTGTGCTCGTCGTTGAGCACCATGCCGCGGTCGGGGTCGCTCGGGCTCGTGTCGAGGAGGCGGTCGGGATCGCGGGGATTGTTCGGGTTGTCTCCGACGAGCAGCGGGTCG